>JAJPKC010000455.1 GCA_021323955.1 Oscillatoriales cyanobacterium Centralia_MAG_596
CATTGTCTCGGCGAACGCGCAGGGACGACCCTTAGGCTCTGTGATCCAAGATATTCGATCGCAGATTGACCAAAAGGTTCACCCCCCGGCAGGGTATTACATTGATTACGGTGGACAGTTTCAGGCGCAGGAGCAGGCAACCCAGACGCTAATTGTGGCAGGGATAATCGCCTTTGCGGTCATTACGGTACTGATCTACTTTGCGGTCAAATCCATTCCCGCCACGCTGATGATCATGGTGAATTTGCCCTTAGCGCTGGTGGGTGGCGTGATTTCCGTCGCCTTCAGCGGGGGCATTATTTCGGTCGCTTCAATGGTGGGCTTTATCACCTTGTTTGGGGTGGCGACGCGCAACGGGCTGCTACTGGTGGATAACTACAACCATCGACTGGCTGAAGGGATGCCCCTCAAACAGGTCATTTTTGATGGGTCGATGGAACGGTTGGTTGCCATTCTGCTCACCGCGTTTTCCTCAGCCTTGGGCATGGTACCTCTGGCGATCGGCAGCGGGGCAGGCAAAGAAATCTTGCAACCCTTGGCAGTTGTGGTTTTGGGCGGCTTATTTACCTCAACGGCTCTCACCTTACTGGTGCTGCCAGCCCTCTATTCCCAGTTCGGTCGCTTTCTGGTGCCTAAACCAGGGCAACCCAGCTTCCAACCGGATTTGCCTGATGCACCCCCCGTGCCCAGCCATCCGGTGCACTAGATGTTTCACGATCGTTAAGTAACAGGAGCAAAATGATGACCTTTAAATCTGTAACAATCACCGTCGCAAGTCTCAGCGTACTGTTTTTGGGCGCTTGCAGTAGCGGCAACAATCAAGCCAGTAGCCCCAGCCCTGCGGCGACTACGGCGACTGAACCCAAACCATCCGAGTCAGCGGCTCCAGCCAATACAAGCAAAATGGCATCCGACAAAGTGCCGTCTGATGAAAAGCATGGTGGACAGGGGGGGCAAGTGGTAGAGGTGGGTGATTATCATCTGGAACTATTGCTGGGCAAAGAATCAGGTCAAACGCATATGGATGTGTTTCTGCAAAAAGGTGAAAAGCATGAAGCCGTGCCCAATGCGACAGTGAAAGGACAAATTCAGTTACCGGATGGTGCTCAGAAAGCGCTGGCGTTTGAGTATGATCCGGCGGAGAAGCACTACACGGCCAAGCTGCCCAGCACTGCGCCGGGAGACTATAAAGTGGTGATTTTGTCAGATATCAAGGGCGAAAAAGTTAACGGGCGGTTCAGCTTTAAGCAATAAATCCGCTTATAGCTCTTTAGTCAGCAAACCCACCCAGAATCGGCTATTTGGCTATTGGCCCTGTCCTAAGCTTGTTGACTAAAGCGATATATTGGGCGCTTTGCCTGACAACCATTTTGAGCCATGAAACACGACCCAACTGTCATCAATTCTGGAATTGAAATCTGCCTGGACTTGCTCACAATTTCCTCATATTTTAAGCCTAGTCTTAAAAGTGAAACTAAAACACATTTTTAAGTAGGGACTCATGAACAAAAAGAGTTTTATTTATAGTTTTGCAGGACTGCTCACAATTGGTGCTTTGGCAGGGTTGCTGCTGACGAACCAGACACAGGCTCAGTCAACAAATGCTGACCAGCAAGCTCGGCCACCCCAAAGCGGCATGATGGCTCGACCTGATCAACATTTTATCGAAATGATGATTCCCCATCATCAGGATGCCGTGGAAATGGCAAACCTGGCGTTAACTCGTGCCAAACATCCTGAAATTAAAACGTTGGCAGTCGCGATCAAACGGGATCAGACTCGCGAGATCCAGCAAATGCGTTCCTGGTACAACGCCTGGTATGGCAAAGAAGTGCCTGCCAATGCCATAAGGAATGGCTCTGGCATGATGAATGGCTCTGGCATGATGGGCAATCAGGGCATGATGGGCAACCAGGGTACGGGGCAGGGCATGATGAGCCGGAATGGCATGATGCGTACTGATCTAGTCGCGCTGAAGAATGCTCCAGACTTTGACAAAGAATTCCTTCGGCAGATGATCCCTCATCACCAGATGGCGGTGCATATGGCTCAGATGGTGTTGAACCAGAAAACGCATCCTGAAATTCGCACCCTGGCACAATCCATCATTAAAAGTCAGACGGCTGAGATCAGGCAAATGCAGCAATGGCAACAAGCCTGGTATCACTAGATTGTCATTTTGGGGCTGCTAAAGATCACTGGAGACGCACGCTGCCTCAAGGAACATCAAAGTACGAAAGCACGTACAACTCGTCATTAATCGGGGTCGGGCATCAAAGGTCATTGATCAAAGGTCATCGGTCAAAGTGTACTGAGGTATAGTCACGGATGGAATAAATGGGTCGGACACAGCCTACCGTCGCGGCTAAGAGGTGTTTCAAAGACCATGCGGATTTTGTTGGTAGAAGATGAGCCTGATCTGGGAGCCGCGCTTCAGCATGTGTTGAAGCGCGAGAAGTATCTAGTCGATTGGGTACAGGACGGCGCAGAAGCCTGGGACTATCTCGACCAACAATGGGTGCACTACTCCCTCGTGATTTTTGATTGGATGTTACCCGGCTTGTCTGGGATTGAATTGTGCCAGCGCTTAAGAAGCCGGAACGCGGCGTTACCCATCTTAATTCTGACTGCGAAAGATCGCATTGAAGATCGGGTGATCGGGCTGGATGCTGGAGCGGATGATTATTTAGTCAAACCCTTTGGGATGGCAGAACTGCTAGCACGCATTCGCGCTCTGCATCGGCGATCGCCCCAGTTCCAACCCCAACAACTGCATGTCGGCAACCTGACGCTTGATTATGGCAAACACACCGTTTGTTGCCAAAGGCAAGGTGCTCAACAGTCCATTTCACTGACGGCAAAGGAGTTTCAAGTCCTGGCATACTTCATGCAACGGCCTGGGCAAGTCTTAACCAGCGAACAACTCGTCAATCAACTTTGGGAAGTCGGCGCAGAACCCACCAGCAATGCAGTGGCAGCCCAAATCCGGCTACTGCGGCGTAAACTGGCAGAAGTGGGGTATGACAGCCTCATTGAAACTGTTCACGGCATGGGCTACCGTTTTAACGACGCTGATGCACCGCAATAAGCTTTTTAATCAAACCCGCTTCCAACTCGCTGGCTGGTATGCGGCGGTCATGGGTAGCATCCTGGGTCTGGCAGGCTTGATCACCTACCAGATGGTAGCTCATTCTCACTGGGATGCCGTGGATCAAGAACTCCAGTCGATCTCAGGCACCCTCCATGACAGTCTGGAGCCAATACTGAAGCAACCCGGTCGATTGGAAACCGCTGTCCAGACCGTTCTCCCCAATCTCTGTCTCGCCAAGCAGCAATGCTCGACGCTGTCGGAAAAATTGGGACGGCATACTCTGAATGCCTTCCAACAAAGTGGCTACTATATTCGCTTTTTTGACCAACAAGGAAATCCATTAGCAACCGCCGGACAGGTGCCATTGGGCCTCTCTGTACAGTTAGCGGATCACCTGTTGCAAACACTGCAAGATCAGGAGGGCGATCGCTATCAGCAACTCTCGCTGCTATTGAAAAACGAGAGCGGTCAGCCCTGGGGCTACATGCAAGTCGGGCGATCGCTCAAAGAGTTTGATGATCACCTCTCGTTTCTGCGCTTCACGATGTTGACAGGCTTACCCGTTGCCATGCTGCTCGTTGCGGCGGCCAGTTGGAGTTTAGCCGGCTTAGCAATGAAGCCCATTTATCGCTCCTATGCCAAAATGCAGCAATTTACGGCTGATGCGGCTCATGAGTTACGCACACCCCTGGCAGCGATTCGCGCGATCGTGGAATCTACTCGTGATGAGACCCTGCTGACCGAAGCCGAGGCCAAAGCAGCCCTGGCCGGAGTCGATCGTCAAAATCAACGGCTGGTACAACTGACCCAGGATTTACTGCTCCTGTCCCGGTTAGAAGCCTCCACTGAATCCAGCGAACAGACGGTGAAGCCTAAACCATCTTGTTGCCTGAATGACCTGATCCTGGATGTCGTCGAAAGCCTGTCTGTCTTGGAAATGGCTGCACCGCTGCAACTCACCACTCACCTGCAAACGAAAGCCCCCGTTTATGTGGCTGGCGACGAAAGCCAACTTGTACGCCTGTTTTCCAATCTGGTTGCCAATGCCCTGCAATACACGCCTGAGGGTGGCAAAGTTACCGTGACGCTAGCCCAGGAAGACCAATCTGCCCTGATTCAAGTGCAGGATACGGGTATTGGCATTGCCATCGAAGACCAGGCACATCTTTTTGATCGCTTCTATCGAGTCAGTCGCGATCGCTCGCGGCATACAGGCGGAGCCGGATTGGGCTTAGCGATTGCCAAGGCGATCGCAGAATCGCATCGTGGCAGTATTCAAGTCACGAGCGAGTTGGGCAAGGGTAGCACCTTCACTGTCCGCTTACCGTTGATCCAACGGCTGCAGTGAGGTACGTTCCCCCTTCCCAACAGCCGATTTGGCAACGTTCACACCAGACTGAAACAGCACCATCGATCGCGCAAACCTTACCAGCTTCGCTCCGTGTCGATCGCCCTGTGCTTCCTTTCGGGACGGAAACGTTGAATAACCGGCTCGGCTCCATGCTTGAAGCTTAAGGACAACCGATTGAGCCTACGAAGGCTTCATTACGGCGACTGCACTATAACAAAGCCGCTCAATCACCACGCTAAGGCTTTCCTTTAAAAGCAGGTTTAATATTTATATCGAACTTAAGCCAAAACCACTCGTTATTAAATAAGTGCTTACAATATATAGGTAAGCACCGATAAAATCATTACTTGCCAAATCATATTGAGCAATCAACTGAAAGCCGTAAAGACTGCTTTACAGCCTGGGTAGAGGGTCGATCGAGTACCAAATTCGTTTTTCCTTTTAACGTTCATCGTTCTCATGGATGGTTTTTAGCTGTCTAGGGCGTATCATCAATTCTTCACCAAAAACTTGAGATACAAGCATTACCACGCCCGTCCAATCAAGCTAGGAGCTGTAACCCCTTGTACCTGGTGGAGTTAGCCCTTAATTGATAACAGCCACTAGTGATCAAAAATATAATTGGCCTAAATATCGTAAAAGTCTGAACAATCTGAACATCGCATCACAAAAAAGCAATCTAACCGTCATTCGGGTTTCAGGGGCTTTTGCAATATGAATGGATAAGCGGCTGTATCCATGCCGATACGGCTGATGCATAGTGATTGACGCGATCGCGCATCTAAAATTCTTTCACGATTGATGGAGTCGTGTTTACGCCAGTCAATTAACCACTGACCACTGAAGAGGAGATGCTGCCGATGCAGACAACCTCGCGAGACAATGCAGACGAACAAGCCGTTTCCATTACCGCTGGTTCTGTCCAGCTAGACGGGCTTTTGATGGTGCCAGAGAATGCAGAGGGCGTCGTTTTGCTGGCACACGGCGGCGGCAGTAGCCTTTACAGTACCCGCAACCGGTATATGGCGCATGTGCTGCATCAGTCGGGTTTAGCCACGCTGCTGATCAGTCTGATCACCCATGAAGAAGAAGCCATTGATGTACGCACACAGCAGTTTCGGTTTGATGTGGCACTCCTCACAGAACGGTTGGTGAGCGCAACAGACTGGCTAATCCATGCCCCCAGCAGTTGTCATCTTCGGATCGGTTATCTCGGTGATGGGATTGCGGGCGGTGCGGCACTGCTCGCTGCCACAATGCATCCATCAGCAGTAGGCGCGATCGCGATCTACAACGGGCAAACCGATGTTGCGCCTGATCAACTGGCGTGTGTCCAGGCTCCAACGCTGCTGATTGTGAACGGCAACGATGCGGAAGCGATTGCGATGAACCAATCTGCCTTGAGTCACATTCAGGCCGAGAAGTCATTTGAACGGATCGCCAGCATCAATCATGGCTTTGCAGAACCAGGTGCACTGGAAGAGGTAGCGCGCTTAGCCAGCCGCTGGTTCAAGCATTATTTGACATCCGATGTGCCGCGCACTTCACCTTACAATCCTGCGGATGTGCAGGCCTCACTTCATCATCCTGCGGATTCAGGTTGCTCTGACCGCTATCCCTATGCTTAAACTCATTCAGGCCGTCTTAAACAGCGACGAGAAGAAGGCGCTACATCAACTCATTGATACCTTGAGCACCTCCGGTAAGCGCTATTTTTTGCGGAACGAGATTTTACAGGCATTTGCTGACTACTGTCACCATCAACCGCAGCCCGGTTGGGCATACCACAGCTCTTCGCTGAGCCAACTGATGCACTATACCCATGAGCTGCTGTTAGAGGATGACAGCCTTTGGCTGGTCGTGCGCCCCTGGATTGCAAGCCAGCAGGTGTGGCGGCTGACCGGAGATCTTTCTAGCGCTACGCAAATGTCGCTACAGGCGTTGCTCGACGTGCGCGATCGCCAGGTCGATCGCTACCAGACCCACATCCTCAACATCGACTTCCAGCCGTTCTATCAAGGGTCGCCGGTGATCGACGATCCTCGAAACATTGGTCAGGGGCTGGCGTTTCTCAACCGTTACCTGTGCGACAAGCTACTGACTGAGTTCCAGTACTGGCTAGAGGCATTGTTTAAGGCGCTGCATGTACTGAAACACGACGAGATGCAGCTCTTGATCAACGATCGCATTCAGTCGGGTGCCGAGCTATCGCAACAGGTCAAGCACGCCCTCACGTTTTTAGGTGAGTATGCCGCTGATCAACCCTATGAAACCGTTCACCCTAAACTGCAAACCCTTGGCTTTGAACCGGGATGGGGGAATACAGTAGCGCGCGCGCGCGAAACCCTGGAACTGCTGAAGCGGCTGATTGACGACCCCGAACCGGCCATTTTGGAAGCCTTTGTCGCGCGAGTGCCTGCCGTCTTTCGAGTGGTGCTCGTTTCCATTCATGGCTGGGTCGGCCAAGAAAGCGTCCTGGGACGCCCCGAAACCCGCAGTCAGGTGATTTATGTGCTGGAGCAGGCCAGAAGTCTCGAAAATCAGCTTTGCGCTGACATTCAGCAGTCAGGGCTGGACTTGCTGGGTATCCATCCCCAAGTCATCATTCTGACGCGCCTGATTCCTCACTGTACGGGCACCCAATGCGAGCTTCCCTGGGAAAAGGTAGATGGTACAGACCACGCCTGGATTCTGCGCGTACCGTTCCAGTCATTCAATCCTGCCGTCACGCAAAACTGGATTTCTAAGTTTGAGATCTGGCCCTACCTGGAAAGCTTTGCGGTGGATGCAGAAGCACAACTGCTGGCCAAACTGGGCGGCAGACCCAATCTGATCATTGGCAACTATAGTGATGGCAATCTGGTCGCATCGCTACTGGCGCATCGTCTCAACGCCATTCAGTGCAACATTGCCCATTCGTTAGAAAAACCAAAGTACTTATTCAGCAACCTTTACTGGCAAGACCTGGAAGAACGGTATCACTTTTCAGCTCAGTTTACGGCTGATCTCATCAGCATGAATGCGGCTGATTTCATCATCACGTCGTCCTATCAAGAAATTGTGGGTACGCCGGAGAGTATCGGTCAGTATGAGTCTTATAAGTGCTTTACGATGCCCAATCTCTACCATGTCATTGACGGCATTGACCTGTTTAGCCCCAAGTTCAACCGCGTACCGCCCGGTGTCGATGAGCACGTCTTCTTCCCCTACTCTGAGGTTGAAACGACAGAGGCTGAAGGGCGCGATCGCATTCAGGCGCTTATGTTTGAACAGGACGACCCACATATTTTGGGGTATCTGGATCAGCCCGATAAACGTCCACTGCTTGCCGTGGCACCCATCAACGCCATTAAGAATCTCAGCGGGCTGGTGGAATGTTTTGGTCGCAGTCCGGCCTTGCAGGCGCACTGTAACCTGATTCTGCTGACGAATGCGTTAGCCATCACCGATGCCATGAATACAGATGAGGCCAGGGAGCTGGCGAAGCTACACGCACTGATTGACCAGTATGACCTGCATGGGCACATCCGTTGGTTGGGGGTGCGTCTGCCCACTCGCGATCTGGGGGCAGCGTATCGGGCGATCGCCGATCGTCAGGGGCTTTTTGTGCACTTTGCCCGGTTTGAAGCCTTTGGACGCACGATCCTGGAAGCGATGATCTCTGGTTTACCCACCTTTGCAACTCAGTTTGGGGGGCCTTTAGAAATTATTCAGGACGGCATCAATGGCTTTCATATCAACCCGATCGATTTAGACGGGGCCGCCGCGAAAATACTCCACGTTCTCAAGCAGTGCGAAACCCATCCTGATTACTGGCACGAGGTGTCCGATCGCGCGATTCAACGCATTCAGGAACACTACAACTGGCACGTCCACACCCGGCAACTCCTGCTGCTCACGAAGATTTATAGCTTCTGGAACTACCTGTATGCAGACAGCCGTGACGCGCTGCAATGCTATCTGGAAGCCCTGTTTCACCTGCTATACAAGCCCAGGGCCGAGCAGATTTTAGCCGAACACATGAAACGGTGAGGAAGGCAGGGGCATCCTGTTTCGTCCCGCCTCGACCGCCCCACGACTGGCGCATCTGCCATTTTCCCATTCGTCACGGCTCACGTCCATGAACACTCCACGCTCTCGCGATTTAATCTACACAGACTGGACGCTGATCGAACCGTACTTTGATCCAGAGTTGCTGCATGCTCGAGAAACCGTCTTTACGATCGGCAACGGCTATCTAGGGACGCGAGGCAGCTTTGAGGAGGGCTACCCCCATGCGCTGGCAGCCACTTTAATGCACGGCGTGTATGACGATGTGCCGGTGGTCTACACCGAACTGGCAAATTGTCCCGATTGGCTATCCTTTGTGGTCATTGTCGATGGCGAACGGTTTCGGCTCGATCGCGGTGAGATTATCCACTACGAACGCCAGCTTGATGTGCGTCACGGGATTCTGAGTCGATCGGTGCGGTGGCGTAGTCCCGATGGTAAAACAGTCGATCTTCGGTTTGAGCGCTTTGCCAGTCTGGCCGATCGCCAGGTGTTATGCCTCCGGTGCCAGGTCACCCCTGTTGGTTTTGATGGCGCGTTGGCACAGCCTTTCCCTTGGAAAATCGAGGTGCAGTCCAGCATCAATGGCTATCCCGAAAATCAAGGGTTTGACCACTGGGAGCGGCTCGATCAGGGTAAGACAGAGCATGGCGTGTGGCTACAGGTACGCACCCGCAGTACGCGCATCGAACTTGGTATGGCGGCAGCGATGACGATCATTGGCACCGATGCGGCCCTGCAAGTAACCAATACACCGGGCTATCCCACCCTGGCGACCACTTTTTCTGTGACTGAGGGGCAGACGGTCAGCTTCGAAAAGGTCGTGACGGTGTTCACGTCTCAGGACACAGAAACGCCCGTGCAGGCCGCGCAAGACAAATTGGCGCATCTGCCAGCCTATGCAACACTGCTCGATGCCCACCAGCAGGCATGGCGTGATGTCTGGCAGCACAGCGATATTGAGATCGAAGGCAATAGCACGGCTCAGTTAGCCGTGCGCTACAACCTGTTTCAACTTTTGATTGGTGCCTCTTCTGCTAACGATCGCGTGAGCGTTCCCGCCAAAACGCTCTCGGGCTTGGGCTACCGGGGGCACGTCTTTTGGGATACCGAGATTTTCATCCTGCCCTTTTTCACCCTGACCCAGCCCACGATCGCCCGCAACTTACTCACCTACCGCTACCACACTCTTAATGGTGCACGGCGTAAAGCCACACATGGCGGCTATAAAGGGGCAATGTTTGCCTGGGAAAGTGCCGCGACTGGCGATGAGGTGACACCGCGCTGGTCGATGCCAAACGACCCCTATGCAGAAGACGTGCGGATCTGGTGCCGCGATCGCGAAATTCACATTAGCGCCGATATTGCTTACGCTGTCTGGCAATACTGGCAGGCAACCGGCGACGACCATTGGCTGCGCGACTACGGAGCCGAAATCATTCTGGATACTGCCCTGTTTTGGATGAGTCGTGTGGAGTGGAATCCAAAGCAGGAGCGCTATGAGTTATCAGGGGTGATTGGAGCCGATGAATACCACGAGCAGGTGAATAACAACGCCTTTACGAATCGTATGGTGCAGTGGCACCTCGAAAAGGCGATCGCGGTTTATGACTGGTTACAGCACACCTTTCCCGATGTTGCAGCGGCACTGGCGCAACACCTGCAACTCACTCCAGAGCGGCTACAGCGCTGGCAGTCGGTCATCACGCATATGTACATGCCATACGATCCAGAAACAGGCTTGATCGAACAGTTTGAGGGGTTTTTCCAGCTTAAGGATATCGACTTACGTGAGTATGAACCCCGCGATCGCTCCATTCAAGTCGTCCTCGGCATTACTGAGACAAATCAGCGGCAGGTACTCAAGCAACCCGATGTACTCATGCTGCTCTACCTCATGCGCGGTACGCAGTCATTCCCCTATCGCCGTGACGTGCTGCAAACGAACTGGCATTACTACGCACCGCGGACAGACATTACCTACGGATCGTCGCTGGGGCCGGCCATTCATGCCATCCTCGCTGCCGACATCGATGCTGCCGGGATGGATGCCGCCGATCCCTATGCCCAATTTATGCAGGCAGCCCTGGTCGATCTTGAAGACACGCGTGGCAATACAGGAGACGGCATTCATGCGGCTTCCGCTGGCGGAGTCTGGCAAGCGGTCGTGTTTGGCTTTGGCGGCATTCAACTCAAGGAGAGCGGCCCTGTCGCCACGCCCCATCTTCCACCCACCTGGACTCGCCTCAAATTCAAACTCCACTGGCGCGGCACCTGGCACCATTTCGATCTATCCCCCTCATCATCTCAAGCGCCTGACGCTCAAGCACCTGATTCTCAGCCTCCAGTCATCCAGGGGTTCATCTTCGACCTTGATGGTGTTTTAACGGATACGGCTGAATGGCACTATCGCGCCTGGCAACGACTGGCGGACGAAGAAGGACTCCCCTTCGATCGCGCGGCGAATGAAGCATTGCGGGGCGTGTCTCGACGCGAATCACTGCTGCACATCATCGGTGCTAAACCGTATGACGAAGCGGCACTCCAGGCGATGATGGAACGCAAAAATCGCTACTATGTGGAATCTATCCAGGCACTCACACCCCAGGATGTGTTGCCCGGAGCCATTGAGCTACTGGACGAACTCAGACAGGCAGGCATCAAAATTGCGATCGGCTCTGCCAGCAAGAATGCGCGCACCGTCATTGAGAAATTAGGGCTTGTCGATCGAGTCGATGCGATCGCCGATGGCTACAGCGTGGAGCGTCCTAAACCAGCCCCAGACCTCTTTCTCTACGCCGCAAAACAGTTAGGACTCGATCCAGTCCATTGTGTGGTGGTTGAAGATGCTGCCGCCGGTATTGAAGCGGCGATCGCCGCGGGTATGTGGACAATTGGACTTGACCCTGCCGTGAATGGAGTCTCTCCGCAGGAGAATCGTGTTGGCGCGGCGCACATCGTTCTACCCGACTTGATGGGTGTTCATTGGCGCGATTTACAAGCGAAGTTGAGTCAATGCCTGGAATTTCAACCATAAGGTTGAGATGAACTCCGTAAAACTCACCTTGACCGACAAAGAAATTAATTACAATAATGAGTATAGATAGATGCAAGTAAGCTCTTTGTTACAAATGCAATATCTGCGTCATCGTGTCCGCGTAAGATTGCATTAAATCTATACAAAAGGTGTAGATTTTCACTACAAAACACAACGCTTCTGAATGCACTATCTCTACGTTAAAAACAGCTAGAGCTCGGCTGTTTCACGTCTCTTTAAATCACAACTCAGGCGTAATACCAATTTTTTTAAGAACCTGTATCAAACGATAGGTTGAGTTTCGTTTGACTCAGCTTAGTCCACGGTCAGCAACTCTACGCAGCTTCACAAAGAGTGGGTATTCGCCGCCGATGCAGTCGGTTTGCACGATTCATTTGCACGAGGCAGCTAAATTATATGTTGAATTTGTCTAGATCAGAAGAATTCGTTAAGCCAGAAGCGAATTGCTTGGCGAGTTATGTGTTGGAAATGTTAACGGCAATTAACGTTAACGAAATCAAACAGTCGTTTGCCCATTTACCAGAAGATCCCTACTTAGAAGGCAATTATCGGTTCAGGCGGCTGTCTCACTTTAAAGTGGTGGGTAACCCTCGCGATCACAACGAAACCGCGCGCTTAATTAAACTGCCCCATCGTCGCTTGTTTCAAAGCAAAAAATACAATCCCTTATTGGGGGATGTGGTAAGAGAATATGCGGAGCTAGACGATGGACTCATTCAGCTAGAAGGGTTTCAGCGGTTACTTTGGGAGTTTTTCCAGTTTTGCCAGCTCTGTTCACCCTCCAGTGAGATTGGCGTCCATCAAATTCGGACGACTGCCGCCTGGGGAAAAGCGGGGAACCCTGCACCGGAAGGAATCCATCGCGATGGGGTGGATGTGGTTGGCATTTTTGCCGTCGATCGCGCTGGCATTGGCGGCGGCGAAACCCATCTTTATAAACACAAAGATGATCGTTGTCCAGCGTTCAGTAAAGTGCTCAATCCAGGGGAATTTCTGGTCTTTAAGGATGATCAATATTTCCATTACACCTCACCCGTGAACGCGATCGCGGCAGAACAAGAAGGCACACGCGATGTGTTTGTGCTGACCTGTCCCGGTCTCTTTCCACCAGAGGAAGTGTGATGGTGCGTGGGGACATGGCAGTGCCATGTCCCTACCAATTGATAGACTATCAAATTCGCGATCCTTATTCTCCAGTCCCATCATTATTTCTCATTTAGGAGATTCCCATCATGGTTCTTGATCTGGGTTGGGTTCGTGCTCAATTTCCGGCCTTGCAGCAAGCGATCAATCATCATCCCACTGTGTTTTTGGATGGGCCAGGTGGGACGCAAGTGCCAGGTCGAGTCATTGATGCGATCGCTCACTACTTGGTGACCTCTAACGCCAATCTGCACGGTGCCTTTGCAACCAGTGCGCGCACCGATACGCTGGTGGCACAGGCACGATCGTCTGTGGCCGACTTCCTGGGGTGCGATGACGATGAAGTGGTGTTTGGGGCGAACATGACGACGCTGACGCTGGCGATGAGTCGCGCGATCGGTCGAGAATTGCACCCCGGTGATGAGATTCTCGTCACGAACCTGGACCATGATGCCAATGTGGCTCCCTGGCTGGCGCTGGAAGAACTGGGTGTTACGGTACGGACAGTGGATATTCACCCAGATGATTGCACGCTGGATCTAACCGATCTGGAGCGCCAGCTAACAGCCCGCACAAAAGTGGTCGCGATCGGCTATGCGTCCAATGCCGTGGGCACGATTAACAATGTCGCCCAGGTCGTGCGACTAGCTCATGCGGTGGGTGCGATGGTCTTTGTCGATGCGGTTCACTATGCGCCGCATGGGTTGATCAATGTGAAAGCGCTGGACTGTGATTTTCTCGTGTGCTCTGCCTATAAGTTCTTTGCGCCCCATGTGGGCATTCTCTATGGCAAGCGAGAGCATCTGACCCAGCTGCGCCCCTACAAGCCCCGTCCCGCTTCGGATGAAAGCCCCGCTCGCTGGGAAACTGGCACGCTGAACTTTGAGGGACTTGCGGGAGTGATTGCTGCTATTGATTATTTGGCTGAGCTGGGTCGCCAGATCACACCAACCATGCGCGATCGACGACAGGCTCTTACAACTGCAATGATCACCATTCAAGAGTATGAGCGATCGCTGTCTGAATACTTAATTCCACATTTATTGGAGATTCCTGGAGTCACCCTTTATGGGATCGCCGATCCATCCCGCTTTGCGTGGCGCACTCCGACAGTGGGTATGCGCGTTGCAGGATATTCTCCACGAGAACTGGCGCAGCAGTTGGGCGATCGCGGCATCTTCACCTGGAATGGTAACTTTTATGCCCTGAACCTGATGCAGCGACTGGGGCTGGAGTCCAGTGGCGGCATGTTGCGGATTGGCTGTACTCACTACAACACCCGTGAGGAAATCCAGCGTTTGTTGCACACGCTGCATGAAATTGCCGTCCAACCAATGGTGGCATGAGAATCACTATGCACAAAATTTTAGTCACCGGATCGGGTGGGCAGCTGGGCAGTGATCTTGTCATTGCGTTGCGTCGTCTCTATGGAACGAGCCATGTCATTGAAAGTGGCTGGAGAGAGCCTTCACACCATTCCAACTTATCCACTTACGAAACGCTGGATGTCACCCATCGCCCATCGTTGGATGCCATCATTCAGCACCATCAGGTCGATACCATCTATCATCTCGCAGGCGTGCTATCCGCCAAAGGAGAACAGCAGCCCGATCGCTGTTGGGATGTGAATATCAATGGCTTACGGAATGTGCTAGAAGCCGCAAAAACGTTCCAGCTTCAGGTGTTTTTTCCCAGCTCGATCGCCGTTTTTGGCCCACACACCCCTAAATTCGATACGACCCAAATCACAATTGAAGATCCATCAACCATGTATGGCATCACGAAAGTAACGAGAGAATTGCTGTGTCACTATTACGCGCACCATTTTGGGGTGGATGTGCGCAGCCTGCGCTTGCCCGGAATTATTAGCTACAGTGCCTTCCCAGGCGGCGGCACGACCGATTTTGCGGTGGAAATCTTCCATGCCGCCCTGGCATCCGGCACATACACGTGCTTTGTGCGTCCAGAGACGCGCCTGCCCATGATGTACATGCCCGATGCTATTCGCGCCATTCTCGGCATCATGCAGGCTGATGCTTCTGCCATCAAAATTCGTTCGAGTTACAACATTGCTGCCGTGAGCTTTTCCGCCGCCGAACTCGTCGCTGAAATCCAAACCCATCTGCCGCAGTTCACCTGCCGCTACGCCCCCGATTTTCGTCAAGCGATCGCGGATTCCTGGCCCTCTGTGATTGATGACTCCAAGGCACGTGCGGACTGGGGTTGGCAGCACCAATATGATCTGGCGGCGATCGTGAAGGACATGTTGCAGCAGTTAGAAGCCACACGAAGGGAGGTTTGCCGCCATGCCTAAAACAGCAATTTCCCTCTTTCAAGCATCTTTAGATGAGATTCAGGCAGGGCATCTGACCAAAGAAGAGCGCGTGTTAACAACACCACAAGGGGCTGCAATCAGCGTTCAGGGCGATCGGTCTGTACTCAATTTCTGCGCCAACAATTATTTAGGACTTGCCAATCATCCCGCTGTTGTTGCTGCCGCGCAAACGGGCATCGCCAAGTATGGGTTTGGTCTAGCGTCGGGGCGCTTTATTTGTGGCACCCAAACCATCCATAAGGAACTGGAAGCCAAACTCTCAGCCTTTCTGGGGATGGAAGACACGATTCTCTATACGTCCTGTTTTGATGCGAATGGGGGCTTGTTCGAAACGCTGTTGGATGACCAGTGTGCCGTCATTAGCGATGCGTTGAACCATGCCAGCGTTATTGATGGAATACGGTTATGCAAAGCCAAGCGCTATCGGTTTGCCCACGGCGATCTGCAGGCCTTAGAACAGTCCTTGCAGGAATCCCAGTCCGCTAAAATTCGCCTGATTGCAACCGATGGTGTGTTTAGCATGGATGGCGATATAGCCCATCTAAAACAGATTTGTGACCTTGCAGATATTTATGATGCGTTGGTGATGGTGGATGACAGCCATGCCACAGGTGTGTTAGGAGCCACGGGGCGCGGTACCGCTGAGCACTGCAACGTGATGGGACGGGTCGATATCATCACCAGCACCCTGGGTAAAGCATTGGGCGGTGCATCGGGTGGTTTCACATCAGGGCACCGAGCCATCGTAGCGTTACTGCGGCAACGATCGCGCCCCTACCTGTTTTCCAATACCCTTGCACCCACGATCGCCTACGCCAGCGTTAAAGTGCTGGATTTGATCACAGAGTCCAGTGAATTGCGCGATCGCCTGATGGAAAACACGCGCTATTTTCGCCAGCAGATGCGCGATCGGGGCTTTGACATCAAAGCAGGCGTGCATCCCATCACACCCATCATGCTGTACGACGCCAAACTCGCACAGGACATGGCACGAGACTTATTAGAAGAAGGCATCTATGTAATTGGCTTCAGCTTTCCGGTCGTGCCCCAGGGTCAAGCCAGAATTCGAGTACAGATATCGGCAGTGCACGAGCGATCGCACCTCGATCGGTGTGTCGAAGCCTTCACGCAGGTGGGGCGAAAATACGGCATCATTTAGCGTTGGCTCATCGCCGTAGGGGATTTGAAGAGATGTGGAAAGATTTGGGCTATCCAGCCTGAGCAGCGTATTATAAGGAAAGATTCTACCGAAACGCTAAATTTTGGGTGTTATGCTGAATCATTCTGCCTATCCACTCACTACGGGATCTTAGGCGGAAACTTTCAGCCTAATAATTGTTAGCCTGCTGAGCTATTGGTGCGGACTACATGAGGTTTATCTGTGTACTTTCTGCGTCTCCAAATTAGCTTCTCATCTATACCTATAGCTAGGAATATCTGCTTATCGTTACAGGCGGTTTAGTAAATTGATGGAAACTAATTAAATGGCTAGAAAGCGTGATTATATTCAGGAGATTTTGGAGAAACGTTCTCGTACCCTTCGACGAACGACTCGACATGAGCAATTTCATAAGAGATATTCTCTAATCATGACTTCGTTTGATTTGCTCAGGTTAGAAAAACAGATTGACCGAGATATAAGAGTAGAATTATTGAAATATATTTCTATTGGAAGCGTGGCTTGTATTGAAGGTTATTTTCGCGCATCAATAAGAGATCTTATCGATTATGGCTCACCATTTATTGACAATGTCAAAGAGTTAGAGAACATTAAATTAGACATAGAAACCATCATAAGGCTAGATCGCGAAAAGGTATCAATTGGAGAATTTATCTCGCATCTTCCATCTATAAGTAATTTGGAAGATATAAATAGAACCATTTCAAAGATCATAGGCGATGATTTCTTTGATTTGATTAAAAAGATTGAATATGACGAGTTTGAGCCTCTTGAAGATATAGCTAAGCATCTGATAGAAGATATACAAAGCGTTTTTCGCTCTCGTCATATTTATTGTCATGAAATAGCTGTTAAAACAAAACCAACACTACAACAGTCAGATGACCATATTGGGGCAACGTTAACTTTTGTTGATACAACAGAAGCTGTGCTACAAAAGCTAATGCCATCAGGCAAAACTGATAGACGTTGAGGCGTGTCGTGCAGGCTAACACTTCACGGCAGCGGACAGACGAAAACTGTTGGTGCTGCATTCAAGGTTATCTACCGCCGCTGCGTTTTGCCGTTATACGGCTTGGACATCTTGTTAAGAGATCTCTGGGTTAAGCGAGAGAAGACTGAGTGCTACATTGGTTTATGTACGAAATCCACGTTCTACCAGCTACGGCTGAGGCAATCGAAAGTAATAAGAGGTATCCTTTAGGTGAACGACACGCAATAACGATTTTTAGTCGGCAATCTGAAGGAGAAGAACCTAACTACCAATTAGCTGCTGAGAGGGCATTTTCATCAGGGTGGGATGATTTTGAATTTGACACTACAAGAACCTTAGCGATCGCGCCCGAAAAATTCAACCTTGTTCAAGATGAAATATTTGTACAAGCCCTTAACTCTGCTCTATCTAATGAAGCAGCAGTGATTGTTTACGCAGATCCAATAAATAGTAGTGGGTGACAACACTCAAAACGAATTTTTTTATCAATTGGTACTTTATGGATTATCACGACATCATTACAATTGAGCCTGGAAAACGCAGTGGGAAGCCCTGTATTCGCGGACTGCGGATTACAGTATATGACATCTTAGAATATCTGGCAGGTGGCATGACAGAGGCGGAAATTTTAGAAGATTTTTCTGAACTCACCTCAGAGGATATTAAAGCCTGTCTTGCTTTTGCAGCCGATCGTGAGAAAAAGTTATTTGTAGTATCGCTGTGAAACTGCTACTAGATGAGAATCTATCAGATCGAATTATTCCTAGAATTGCTGATCTGTACCCCAATTCTGAGCATGTCAAGGCTTTAGGACTGATAAATACTGATGATGAAATTATCTGGGAATATGCAAAGACGAACGGTTTTGTGATTGTTTCCAAAGACTCTGACTTTCACCAGCGCAGTTTGCTTTATGGTCATCCACCCAAGTTTGTTTATCTTCGGATTGGCAATTGCCCAACGTCGAAGATTGTTGAGATTTTGAGAGGCAATTTTGACACAATCATTCAATTTGAAGCTAGAGAATCGGAAAGTATTTTAGTATTGGGATAATCTGAAACTGCCGTATAACAACGCGGTTGCACCCGACTACTGAAAGATTTCTTGCTGGGTATTAAAAGCTACTGATAGCAGGTAAACCCCACCGTTAGGCGGACGTGGGAAAGCATTCAAGTATATGTCGTTTACATTTGATTACGTTCCTATCGAACAACGCTGCTACCAATCGACAGAGGGTCAGTTCTGTACGTGGCCCGCTGCGGACTGCTTCTTCGGCGTGCCAGAGGACGCCTTGTACGGACGACGCCCATTGAAAACGATCCCTTCTGAAACCACCGGCTTTCATTTTTACCTCGGTGCAGATCAGCAAGCATTAATCGAATCGTTCACGGAATCAGATTTTCCCGCATTTACGACCGCCTTGCACATCGGCAATTCGAGTTATGGCTTTGGGAAGGGACGCGACTATTCTGGTTTGACTGCATCGTTAACCCAGGTCGATTTTCCCAAACTCGAAATCTTGGAACTTGGAGTGTGGCAACTCTTCAGCAACTCACACTGCGCTTACGGACAAGTTGGGGTTGTTGACGCCCTTGCACCGAGAATGCCAAGACTGAAGCAACTGTATATTTATGGAAAATGCGAACTTTGCAGTCCCCTCTCTTTCCCCGACCTTGAACTCCTCCATGTCATCGTCAATGACCCAATAACGGGGATCAATGGCGGCGCTTTGGATTCAATGACTGTTTCAAATATCTTGTCGTCGTCGTTCCCAAAGCTACAAGAGCTTTATGTCGATTTGGAGATTGACGATGGCGACGTATATTATTCTGTTCCGGATGCAATTATGACGGATGACCTGTTCCCGAATTTAACCGCGTTTGAATTGGCTGGTACGTTCCATGTGGGTGAAAAGTCACGCTTGATCAACTCACCGACATTGCGTAACAAGAACATCAAACTACACCTCAGCGAGATGGTGGAAGCACCAAGAGAAGAGTGATAACAACCCTTTCAGGTAGAATCACCGCCTAACACAGGGTTGCACCCGGCGGCCCCCATCGCTATGCTAATTTGAGAATCGTTTCGGCAGCAGATAAACTTATTCGTTAGCAACAGGCTCAAGTAGAAGACCGTCTCATAACTGCTCCTCACAGTTGGGCGATTGCCCTCCCCATCCGTGCGATCGCCGCCTGAATGTTTTCCAACGAATTTGCATAGGACACCCTGAGATAGCCATTGCCATTCTTGCCAAAAGCGGTGCCTGACAGGAGAGAAACGCCTGCCTCTTCCAGCAGATAGGTGGCAAGGGCATCACACTTCATGGGCAGTTGGGTGACGTTGGGAAACGCATAAAAGGCACCTGCTGGTTTAAGGCAGTGGATCCCTGGAATTGCGTTCAGCCCCTCAACGATCGCATCGCGTCGCCGTTGAAATTCAGCCACCATTTCATCCACACAGTCCTGCGGGCCGTTGATCGCTTCAATGCCCGCGATCTGGGTGAAGGCACAGGTGCAGGAGTGGGCGTTAATCATCAGGCGCACAATGCCTTCGACCAACGGTTTAGGATAGACTCCATAACCCAGTCGCCAGCCCGTCATCGCGTAGGTCTTGGAGTGCCCATCCAGCAGAATTGTGCGTTCTTTCACGCCGGGAAATTGAATGATGCTGATGTGTTTCCCTTCGTAGAGAATGCGCGAGTAGATTTCATCGGAGAGGATGTAAAAGTTATGGTGGCGAGCGAGGTCTGCGATCGCGGCCAGATCGTCTGCCTGCAATAAACCACCCGTTGGGTTATGGGGCGAATTGAGAATGAGTAACCGGGTGCGATCGGAGATGGTAGCCTTTAAATCATCCAGATGGAAGCGAAATCCAACCTCCTCTCGGAGCGGTAGTGGCACCCCTTTGGCTCCCACAAAATTGATCACCGATTCATAAATGGGAAACCCCGGATCCGGATAAATGACTTCATCGCCTTCGTTGACCAGCGCCAGCAGCGTGAAGAAAATGATGGGTTTTGCACCAGGTGCCACGACCACAGTATCGGGATCAATGTCGATGCCTCTGCTGATGGAAAGACTTTGGGCGATCGCACGTCGCAGTTCGGGTAAACCCGCTGCTGGCGTATAGCCGGTATAGCCATCTTTCATCGCTCGAAAAGCGGCTTCACAAATCGGAAACGGGGTGGGAAAGTCGGGTTGTCCAATTTCGAGATGGATGATTGATCGTCCTTCAGCCTCTAGTCGTTTCGCTTTGGCAAACACATCAAAGGCCGATTCGGTGCCTAAGCGACTCATCCGTTCTGCAAATTCCATACGCTGACCTCATGGGTAGACTTCAGGATTGACACAATGGGGCAACCGTTCGCCCTGGAGTCCCGCTATCAGGTTGGCGATCGCCATCGTTGCCATTTTTTCGCGCGTCTGACGGCTGGCACTGGCAATGTGGGGCGTGATGATCAGGTTGTCCAGGCTTAATAAGGGACTGTCTGCTGGAATGGGTTCTGGCTCGGTGACATCAATCGCCGCTGCCGCAATTTGACCCTCAGCTAACGCTCGATACAGCGCATCTGGATCGACAATGGTGCCGCGTGCTGTATTGATCAAGACTGCCGATCGCGGCATTTGTTGAAATTGGCGATCGCTGAACAGATGATGGGTTTCGGGCGTCAGCGGCGTGTGGATAGTAACAAAATCAGCGGTTTGCAGCAACTCATCCAGCGTGACGAACTCAGCATTCAGTGTGGTTTCCAACGCGGGGTCGCAGCGCTCTTGATTGGTGTAGAGAATGCGCATATCAAAGCCTCTTGCCCGTCGAGCCATCGCCTGCCCAATGCGGCCTAACCCGATGATGCCCAACGTAGCACCAGCGATATTGCTGCCCAACAGTAAATCGGGTTCCCAGGTCTGCCATTGATAGGCGCGGGTGAAGCGATCGGCTTCCACCACTCGCCGTGCGGCAGCCATCAGTAATGCCCAGGCAAAATCTGCTGTGGCATCCGTCAACACATCGGGCGTATGTCCCACTGGAATGCGCTTTGCGGTGGCTGTACCAACATCAATATTGTCGTAACCCACGGCCATCTGGCTAATCACACGTAGCTGAGTGCCGGACTCAATGAGGGGGCGATCGATGGGATCCGTGAGCAAACACAGCACGCCATCCGCATGTCGGATTTTGTCCAGTAAGACCTCATAAGGTGGTGGTTGTCGTTCTGTCCAGACTTCAACGGAAGCCAGTGCTTTGAGCACTTCTAAACTGGCGGGTAGCTGACGCGTAATAAAGACGTTGGGTTGGGACATGATGATGACAAGCCTGAAAGAACGACTAAACCATTAAAGCTGCTCCAGGGCGATC
>JAJPKC010000584.1 GCA_021323955.1 Oscillatoriales cyanobacterium Centralia_MAG_596
TGATCGGGTTTCTCGCCCTCCTTCACCTCCTGGGGTACGGTCTTTACACACAGCCGATCGCGCAACCATCTGCGGCGGCACTGAACGTCGGTATCATCCAGGGCAATGTCCCAACCCGCATCAAGCTGGGCAGCGAGGGTATCCGGCGGGCAACGGTGAGTTATACCAGCGGTTACAACGTGCTGGCGCAGCAGGGAGTTGATGCCGTACTGACACCAGAAGGGGCTTTACCATTTTTGTGGAACGACGTTAGCCAGAACCAGAGTCCCCTTTACCAGGCAGTATTGCAAAAGCGGGTTGTGCTCTGGCTGGGAACATTCACCACTCAAGCGGGTGGCATTGCCCGCAGCCTACTCACGATCGACGGCAATGGAACGCCCCTGAGCCGCTACAACAAAATCAAGCTGGTGCCCCTGGGCGAATACATTCCCTTCCAGGACATTCTGGGAAACGTGATCAATATTCTGTCGCCAGTGACCGAGAATGGAGCGCCCGGTACGCTCAACCAGCAGTTTGATACGCCCTTGGGGCGAGCGATCGCCAGCATTTGCTACGATTCGGCATTTTCGGAGGTGTTTCGCGCCCAGGCTGCGGCTGGGGGGGAGTTCATTCTGACCGCATCCAATCTCGACCCCTACAGCGAAGTCCTGATGGCACAGCATCAGGCGCAGGATTTAATGCGGGCGATCGAAACCGATCGCTGGGCCGTCCGCGCCACCAACACTGGCTATTCCGGCGTGATTGACCCCCATGGCCGCATCGTGTGGCGATCGCGCCCCCATACCTACGAAACCCATGCTGCAACCGTGTTCCGTCGGCAAACGCAGACGCCCTACGTGCGCTGGGGAGACTGGCTCACACCAACACTGATCGGGCTGGCAGCCATAGTACGCCTGCGATCGTGGGTATAGTCAATACGATCCCACGGGGGTCGTGGTTTCTGCGGCTCTACCTGTTTCTGGCGTCGTCATGGCCGATGATGCAGGCACCGGGGTCTGTCTACTCGTTAGCCCACCCCGAATGCGGAAGATTGGAAACACATAAGTTAGGATGAAATATTGAATGGCTACGACAATGAGCACTTTTGGGGTGAAGCCTCTATGACTCCGGCATCTTCGCTATTTCCTGTTGCCACTGCTGCACCAACAGTAGCGCCGTCACGGTCTAGTCAGGTGACTCGCCAGCACTATCCCAATTTCAAAATCATTGTGCTGAACGATGATTTCAATACCTTTCAACATGTTGCTGAGAGTCTGCTGGAGCATATTCCCGGTATGACGCCCGATCGCGCCTGGGAACTGACCAACCAGATTCATCACGAAGGGCAGGCGATTGTCTGGGTGGGGCCGCAAGAACAGGCAGAGCTTTACCATATGCAGCTTGGCATGGAAGGGTTGACGATGGCCCCGCTGGAAGCAGCGTAATGAATAACCCGCGTGGCAGACTCGTCCTCAACCATTCCACCCACATTCCCGGTCTGATTTCCATCCTGGAGCGCTTGACGCATTACGACGGCATTCAGACGATTACACCCGGCGTCATCGCATCTGTCCGTTCCCACAGCCCCAAGTTAACGCTGAAAATATCTGTCCCCATCCGCGGTGGCTTCAAAGTGATTGCGCGACAGGGCAAGACGGTTCAAGAAGTCTTTATTCTCACTGGCTTACCGCAAGAGCAGCTAGAAGCGACGATCGCCACTATCATTAAGCGTCGATCATAACGGCCATGCAAATCCGCCCTGCGACCCCCACCGATGTGCCAGCGGTACTGCCAATGGTGACTCAGATCTGTGCACTGCACGAATCCTGGGACGCGGCAAAGTACGGCTTTTTGCCCAATCCGGCACAACGGTACGATCGCTGGCTTCGGGCACAAGCAACGAGCGATCGCAGCATTTTCTTAGTGGCAGAACGCGAATCATCGGATGCGCCCGGTAAACTGGTCGGGTTCATCATCGCCACGATCGAGACTGAGATCCCAATCTATCGCCTCAAAGACTATGGCTTTATCCACGATCTCTGGGTGGAGCCGGACTATCGCAGGTTGGGGGTGGGACGACAGCTTGTGGAGCAGACGCTACAAGCCCTTGCCCATCAAGGAATTCAACAGGTTCGACTTGATACCGCCCACGCCAATGAAGCCGCTCGACGGCTGTTTCAATCGTGTGGCTTTCGGATTAGCACCATCGAACTGTTGGCAGAGATCAACCCCTAGATCGCCATTGCTCTATGCCAGTCTGGCAGAAGCCAGTCAGAACGCGACGCAGACTGAATGATGGTGCCACTTGCGATGTCTCCGCTTTCTGACCAACGCTCTACTCAATCCACGGTTCTGATGGTCACTCAATCACTCGGACTGACGCGTCGAGACGCGGTGCAGCGGTAAGCTCAGCACACACGCGGCGGTCAGCAGATAGGCGAGGACGCCCGTGAGCCTGACGCTCCACAGCAACACTTCCCATTGCGGGAGAATACACTTTTGCAGTCCCACCGCCACGCAGTAGACCAACCAGTAGGTAAACGTCATCATCATCAGCACGCGATCGGTGATCTCCCAGTCGCTTTCATACGCCGGGTTGCCATTGAAGAGAAGCACTAGCCCAGCGATCGCGGCAAAGAACGAAAGAATCATTAAATAGTCGTGCCAGAGAAGATGTGGCATGGGGTTACCTGAAGCATTGCAAACTAAGAACAGAGGATCAGTCTAAAGGATCGAATTGCTTGAGATACAGCGATTCTTACAAAGAGCAATAATTCAGGGGATGTTCTTAAAGAAACGCAAAATACTTTCCCAGGATGGTATTGCCCGACAGCAGAACAGTTTGAG
This sequence comes from Oscillatoriales cyanobacterium Centralia_MAG_596, assembly GCA_021323955.1. Taxonomy (GTDB): domain Bacteria; phylum Cyanobacteriota; class Cyanobacteriia; order Leptolyngbyales; family Leptolyngbyaceae; genus Stenomitos. Next base: position 2,827 of record JAJPKC010000584.1, read on the forward strand.
ACGGCTCAGGCAGCCTCCCAATGGATTGGGACTGGAACCGCATTGTGCCGGCCAGTCTACTGTTGAGCGCCCGCACGAGAAAAACGCGATGCCTACGATTTGCGCGTCTTGCTATTGCTGGAATAGCGACCGTCTCTCCAGACGCCTTCAATGCGAGACCCGTCTGAAAAAATGTAGGTGCCTTTGCCGTTTTGTCTGCCGTCCCGAAACTCGCCTTCATAGCGATTCCCACTCGGAAAGGTGCAGACGCCAGTGCCGTTGAGGACGTCGTTGCGAAACTCCCCCTCACAGCGCACGCCATTGGCAAAGGTGAACACGCCATTGCCCTGTCGGTGGTTGTCTTGAAATGCACCCTCATAGCGATTGCCATTGGGGAACGTACAAACCCCAACCCCATTCAGCAAATCATTGCGAAACTCACCTTCACAGCGAGAACCGTCCGCAAACATAATTGTGCCTTTTCCCTCCCGCCGGTTGTCCCGAAACTCGCCATCATAGCGGTTGCCACTGGGGAACACGCACACACCTTTGCCGTTCAGCAAATCATCCTTAAATTCACCTTCACAACGCGTGCCGTTAGTAAAGCTAAAGGTGCCTGTGCCCTGTCGCCTGCTGTTGCGCAGTTCCCCTTCATAGCGATTGCCGCTGGGAAAGACACAGATACCTTTGCCGTTGATCAAGCCATCGCGCGATCGCCCCTGACAATAACTATCGGCATCTGTCGTATCAGCGATCGCGGGGGCAATCAGAAAATGGCGCGCATCGAGCATCCAATTGACCCCAATCGCACCCAGTATGACCATCGCTAGAGGCTTGATGCGGAAGGGTTTAATAGTGCTTGGCTTCGTAAAGAGATGTACAAGATGTTGCATTGACATACCAGCTAACGCTATCTAATCGGCTAAAATGCTATTTCCTTCAAGGTCAGTCAATGCTTGTCAGGATTCGCACTTAGCGCGAAACTTTTAAAGCTCCTGATGAGGGTTTCTGTTGCGTGTAATTATCGGTGGCGGTACTAGTTTCCGGTTGACGATGGTTTACCGTGTCACAACGCCCTACTTCGTACGCTCGCGTGAACACTTTGCGGTAATGGCAGACCAACTAATGTCATTGCTCTACTGAGTGTCTCACCGGCTTAGTCAAACGTCAGTTTCATATTTCTGGTTCCACAGGATGCTATGAAGCTAATTGTTGTAGAGGTTGGACTTGCCAAACTCGTTGGTTTGGCCATTTTTGCTGGTTAACGCCTTTGCTGTAAGACTCGTTCGGGTTCACTGATGTTGCCATTGTTATCGTTTTTCACCCTCGCGCAGACGATTGCTGCTCCCATTTCATTACCATCTTCACCGGGTTCACCCAATCTTCCATCATCCCCTCCCAGGGTACCGCCGCCCGAGGACGTTATTCCACCACAGGAACCGCGATCGCTACCGCAGGAAATGCTGCCCGCTCAAGAGGTGTTTCAGCCTCAAGACATCCGCCCACTCCCCGGACAGCTCGATACGGTTCCAGTTTTCAATAGTAACAGTCCGGAGCTGGTCCAGACTGAAGGAATTTTGCTTTCCACCTTTCCCCCAGACGGAAAGACGGAGCCAGCCGCCCACTTAAACTTTCCGTTTCAAGGGCGATTTGATTTCTTCTCTCACCACATCGCCCGGGCCAGAAGCGCCGGTGATACACGCACGCTGTTCCAGGGTGTGCTCGTGTACAATCCGACCTATCAACCAGTGACGATCGACATCCTGCAAGGTGCAAGCTATCTCACCCGCCCCGATGCTCTGTTTGTTGATTTACCGCCCTATGTGGATGACCCAACGGGGCGTGTTTATGCTGGCCCCGGAAGCCGAGTCATCAGCGACATCCTGCACGGGCGGCGGCAGGGGAACTGGCCGGCTGTAACGGTGATTCCACCGCGCGAAAGCTGGATGCTGATGAATCTGCCCATTCCCGTAGGTACCGTGGCACCCGGATCAAACGGTCGCTCGACGCTACTGCGGCTATGGAGTAGCGGGCCGGTTTACATGGCAAGTATGGCCATGTATGCACCGCTCAACCCAAACAAAACCGAGCGTAGTCCCACGCTAGAAGAGTGGCAAAACCTGCTGGTCAACGGTGGGTTGGCAGGCCCACGGGATATCCCCCCCACACCGATGGATAAGCTGAAAGAGTACGCCCGGATCGTGTATGGGCGTGTGTCAGGGGTGGCCTTGGGGTCCGAATGGAAAGCCAACGTCACTGACAATGCCAAAACTGACTATCTCAGCATTCCGAAACGCGGGCGGGCATTTTCTTATGGCCTCAGCACGTTGTACCAGGGTACGTTTGGCACCGGGCAGGTACAAAGTGCGTCTCTAGTAGCACGCTATCCAGATACTGCCTACCAAGCCAACGGAAACTACGGAATTCAGTACAGCCTGACACTACCGCTCAACAACACAACCGGGCAGAAGCAGGTCGTTACCGTATCCATTCAGACGCCTTTAAAGCAAGACAAAGCAAAAGGTGGACTGCTGTTTTTTACCACACCCGACGATCGCGTGTTCTTCCGGGGGCCAGTGCGCATTCGCTATACCGATGATCATGGTGCCCCCCAAACTCGCTATGTTCATCTCATTCAACAACGGGGGCAGGCGGGGCAACCCCTGGTGACGCTAACGATGCCTAAAAACGATCGCCGCCTGATTCAGGTAGACTTGCTCTACCCGCCCGACTCAACGCCACCGCAGGTACTAACGATTGCGACATTGAACAATTCTTAAGCAGTCGCCGTTTAGGGGAACGGAGGCCGCGTTAGCCACTAGCAATCCGAATGCGCCTCCTGCGATCAAGCCTCAAGGCCTCCTGCCGCAACAGCGCATTACGTCAACCGGCCATCTCGACCGCGATCGTTGTCTCATGTCTTACGACGCCACCACCCCCGATATCCTTAAGCGTGTCACCATAGAACCCTGGCTCTACTGGTCGTTGCTGCCCATTCATCGGCTGTTACTGAGCGTTTATTTTGGCTCGATCGTCATCCGGGGGGGCCAATATTTGCCCACGCAGGGGCCAGCCGTGTTAGCGCCCAAACACTACAGCCGATGGGATCCAGTTGTGCTGTCGGTATTGAGTGTAGAACCGCTCTGGTTTATGACCAATGCCAACCAGTTCGTTGGTATTCAAGGCTGGCTGATGCAGCGATTAGGAGCCTTTCCGGTTGATGTGGAGCATCCAAGGCGTTCTACCATTCGCTATGCGATCGCGCTTTTGCAGGCTGGGAAAAAACTCATGCTGTTTCCCGAAGGGGGCATTGTCCGCGATCAGCCCTTGCGATCGCCCAAACCTGGATTGGCCCGTCTCGTGCTTCAAGCTGAAGCGTTAACGCCTGCGTTGGGACACATTCCCATTGTGCCGATCGCCATCCATTACGACCCGGCACCGATCTGGCGATCGCACATCACCATTGACATCAGCCCTCCCCTCTACACCACTGATCACCAGCAGGGGAATGACAAACAGACGGCTCAAGCGATTACAACCGCCCTCGAAAAATCATTGCTGCAGGGACTTGAGCGCGCACGGTAAACGTGGAAAAGCGATGAGTGCCCAAGTTTCCCCAGCCACCGTCTGCCCTATGTCAACGGTTTCACCATCCACAGCGATTTTGTCTGAAAGCCAAGCCCCTGATAAAGGTTGAGCGCGGCCTGGTTGGACTCGAAGACCTGCAACCCAATCTGTCGATCGCCTCGTGCTCTCGCCCACACCTCAGCCTGATGCATCAGCGCGCGACCAATCCCTTGACGCCGGTGCTCTGGAAGCACATAGAGCAAAAAGATGTGCGCGTGCTGGTCACCGTACACCTGGTCAATCGCCGTACCCATCCAAAGACAGGCAACCGCACGATGCGATCGCGCCGCCGATGTCGCGGACGGATGGGCCAGTCCCAGAGTCGTCAGGCAATCCACCCACCAGAGCGGTGTCTCTCTCGAAAAATATTGCTCAACCGTTTGCGCTAAATGCCCATAGCTATCTACCAGCTCGATTTCCTGGTAAGTACGCTGCATAAACTGAACCAGCAGCGCACGCTCCAAACCCGAGCCCACACGTAAACGATAACCAGTAGGGATGACAGCTGGCATGTATCAGATTTGATACAACACACGCAATTCAAACGATCGCGCTGCCTTCATTGCCGCGATCGCCCTTTAACTAATTTGACCGAAATTGAAGCTCTCGATCCAACCTGACCACCAGATCTGATCACACGCCTATAGCTGCGGCAGCAGCGCTGGATCATCCGGCAGTCCCTTGACTAGAGCCGATAGTGCTGGTGGTAAGCCAGCAAGAGTATCGGCGGCAGCGGCGGCCTTTTGGGACTCAGCCGCTTCCACAGGAGCCGGAGCAGCCATATCCGCGGGCAGGAAAATGCGAGAACTAACGGCTGCCAGTGCAACCAGGAACACCAGAAAAATGAAGAAGGGAGCCACGTACTGCCTAAAGAACGCCATAGGACTGGAGTTAGAATAATTATTAAGTTTGAGGGGAAAAATTCTGAGAACTCATTCAAGATTTATAAAGTTCTCTAAGATTATCCTAACGCGACACGTCTAATTCTCATCATCCAAAGTGGAGAAATTCGATCGCCTTTTGTGGTTCCAGGGCGCGAACAAGGGAAGCAGTACCAGTCCAGGTAGCGACGCCAGCAGGGTGACCAGAAAAAACAGTGCCCAGCCCTGATGCGTCGCACCAGCCAGATAGATACTGCTAAAGGTTGGGTTGCCCTGAATCAGCGGTTGCAAGCGTTGAGCTAACTCACCACTTGCAGGGCCAGCGAGCAAATCTCTGCCAACCGCCATCAAACTGGACAGCAGCGCGAATTGTGTGGCCGAGAAACGGGGATTACAGAGGCTCATCAAGAAGCCCAGAAACCCGGCTGTGCCTAACCCACCACAAAAGTTTTCAACGTTGATAGCGGCAACCATCACCGGATAGTTTTTGCCCACGACGGCTAAAAAGTAATACCCCAGATTACTCAACGCCTGCAGGCCACCAAACACCCAGAGCGATCGATTAATGCCGATCTGGCTCAATACCGCGCCACCAGCCAGACTACCGACAATTGTGGCAATCAGCCCCAGCCCCTGCCGAATGTTGCCAATATCGGCATCAGCAAAACCAAGTCCCTTGCCACCCAAAAACGGCACCGCCATTTTTGCCACCATGGCATCGCCCAGCTTAAACAAAATAATGAACCCAAGAGTGAAGGTGGCTTGCTGCCAACCCAACCGCCGGAAAAACTCGAAAAATGGCGAGATTACGGCCTCACGCAAGGATTCGGGTGGTCGATCGCGCTCCAGCGGTTCGGGTGCCCAACTGGTTGTCAGCAAGCCCACCACCATCAAACTCGCCATCAACCCGTAAACCCAGGGCCAGGTAATGCGATCAGCCAGGTTAAAGGCCAGCCACCCTGTGAGCAACAGGGCAATCCGGTAGCCCAAAATCGTCATCGATGCGCCTGCACCCACCTCACGTTCTGCAACGACATCGGCACGATACGCATCAATAGCAATATCTTGCGTGGCGCTCAATAGCGCCACACCCAGTGCCGTGAACGCCAGCAGTTGCAAATTGAACGTTCGCTGCTGCGGTTCTAGACTGGTGATCACGCTCATCTGGAACGCGATCGCCCCGATCGCGGCAATTAACCCCACCTGGGCCAGCAAAATCCATCCCCGTCTCCGCCCTAGAAAGGGGGGCACGAAGCGATCAAGCAGCGGTGACCAGATGAACTTGAGTGAATACGGCAGACTGACTAAGCTAAACCAGCCGATCGTGCTGAGATTCAGCCCAACCTTCGTCATCCATGCCCGAAACGCATCATCAGTGAGGGCAAACGGCAAGCCCGACGCAAATCCCAGCAGCAAAATTGCTGCCATTTTTCGACTTTGAAATACTTGCAGTAGAGACGGGGGAGCTTTCACGGTTGACCTGAGGGCAA
>JAJPKC010000397.1 GCA_021323955.1 Oscillatoriales cyanobacterium Centralia_MAG_596
CGGTCTTCGCGATCGTAGGCCGTTTGAAACATGGCCTTGTAAAAATCGCTGAACTCATCTTTGACAAACAGCGGCACCTCTGAGTCCGATGGTACTTTCACAGTGCGGTAATTGGTAACTTCCGTTTGACCCTTGGGCGACAGCACGTAGACGATCAAGTCTTGAGCCGCCTTCGCGTTGATCATTCCCAACCGAATGGGCAGCATGAAGCGTGGCGACTCGTAGGCAAGTTGCAATGGACGCAGCGATTGATAGCCAGCTTTGTCGTACTCACCCAGATTGACCTTTGCCACAAAGAACTTCAGCTTTTGCCGGATGTAGGGCTTCAGCAGTTGATTCGCGCCTCGGGGAATTTTGTAGCCATTTTGCGTCAGCCAGGTTTGCAGTCCGTCGGATTCCTTGGCGCTGAGGATGAGGATGTCGTACTCGCCCACGGTGTATCGGGCTTCTACGGTGACGCCAAGTGAATCTTTGCGGAGTCTGTTCGTCGCCTCGCCCGAGGCTCTTGGCGCAGCCGCCGCAGACGGAGCGGCCTGATCGTACAGGCGCTGATCGCAGGGATTTTCGTCAAAATATTCCACCAGACGCGGCGCGCTAAACGCATCCAGGCGCTCGATAATGTTCGGCTCAGCCACCTTAATCTGGTGCTTTTGCAACACCACCGGCACTGGCACCACGATCGCAAAATCTTTGACGTCCCCCTGAAAGTCGTTCGCCATTGTTAAGACAGTGCGATTGTCGGCATGGGCGATCGCGACTTGTGATGCCTGGTTGTAGAGTTTGGCATCGGCTTTCGCCACGTAAAAACCGCAGAACGCCCAGGCTCTGGGAGCCACAACCAGACAGGCCAGACAGGTAAAGAGGAGCGCGATCAAGATACGGACGGGTTTCATAATGGGTTCCTTTAAGCGTAAGTTTTACATCCAAACAGTCACCAGTGAATCGTGAGCAGGCTACGGTAACGGCAAGCTGATTCCTGGCTCCTGCCTTCTGGCTTCTGGTTCCGTGCTTTCCGTCGGAGTCCGCCAAACAAAGCGATCGCTGGGCACCATTGCATCCAGCACAATACTCAACGGTGCCAGGGCGCAGAGTGCCCAAAAGACAGCGGTAGAGATAAACAGGTAATTGCGGAGATAGAAGGTGAGGAGGGCGATCGCACCCGCCCAGATCAAGCGACCCACGCGAGCATTAGGGATGGTACGCGGATCGGTAATCATAAACAGCGCAAACATCAGCAGTGAGCCGCTCATCAGGCGATGCGCCCATACATCCCATGTCCAGCCCAACCAAAGATTGCGGATCGCTTCCAGCACAGCGTAGCTGCCCAGAAACATCACCGTCGTGTCCCACCGTCCCACGCGTTGCACGACCAATCCACCGCAGCTTAAAAACAGCAGCGCATACCATCCCTCTTCACCCCATTGCCCAGGTGATACCCAGGCATCTGGCGTTAGGGTGAGTGCGGCAACAATGCCTAAATTGCCGGGATTAAACACATGCTTGCCGCGCACCCGGATCAGAAACTTGCTGGCGATCGCCACCGAGCACGCCAACGCCATTGTGCTGTAGTGGTCTGCTCGCAGCAGAATGCTAAGTCCCAGCGACGTGATGAGCGCACTGGGAAGGGATGCCAAAAAGGAGCGGGGCAACAGCATCGCGAGGGCCGCAGAGACAGCGCTACCGTTTGCACCTGACTCCTGGCCTCTGCTAGGGTCACTGACGTCTGCATCGCTTTGAAAATCAGTGCCATTAACGTCTGGCCCCTGATAGCTAACGGACGATCGACCAGTACTGATCGCCATCATCCCCCACTGCATGACCACACACGTTGCGATCGCCACCCCAACCATCGCGGGCTGTAATGTCCAGTCACGGGTGCAAATTCCCAGCAGCAGGAAAAACGAGAGAAACAGGATTTGGTAAGTGCGGGCATCATTCAACAGCAGCATGGGCGGCCCTCAGCGAAGAACGTTGGCTGCCATTATGACTCTGCCCAGATGAAAACTCTGAATCGTTACAATTTAAGTAACGAGCCCAATTAAGTAATGAGCCAACGCCCAAACTCAGAATGGGTCGATCGCGCCACCATTGAGCGAGAGTACATACTGAACCCATTTCTAATTGGCTTCAGTATGTTAGTGGTCGTCCGTGGATGACCCACAGGCGTCTACTCATGGATGCTACAAGACACCAGTGCGGCAGTGTTTGACTGTTCCTACTGGCCCAACGATCGCTTCCAGGCCTGGATGTCCTGCTGCGCTTCGGCATAGGCGTTAGAATGCGACGGGATTTTTTGCGCCACCGCGATCGCGCCTGGGAGGTCGTAAGCAGCCTGACTCCTCGCAACCTGCAGCAGTTGGGTGCTCCACTCATTGATTGCGTTATCGGCATCCTGCCGCAGCGCACTGCCTGTGGGTATCTGATTAGCCACCTGGATGGCATTGGCCAGACCGTCGGGGGAGCCTGTATTGGCAAACTGACGGGCATCCTGGAGATTTCGCTGCGCCTGGGCCTGGAGTTCCTCGGTCTGGATCTGACTGCGCCATTGCTTGATGTCCCCCTGCGCGTCGTTGTAGAGCGATCGCCCAGGCCCAATTTGCTCCGCCGTTTTGATGGCCGAATTCAAATCGCCCGCGTTGGCTAGCTCACGGGCGCGATCGAGATAGGGCTGGTCTTGAATTTGCTGAATTTGTCCTGTCCAGGCGCGGGCCTTGTCCTGGGCATCCTTGTAAAGTGCGCGGCCCTGAGCAATTTGATTGGCCTGAGCGACAGCAGCCTGCAACGAAGCAATGTCGCCTTGCGTAGCGGTCTGTTCGGCCTGATCCAAAATCGGACGGTCTTCAATCGTCTGGATCTGTGCGGTCCAGGTCTGGATTTGCTGCTGCACTTCATTCCACCGGGGATTGGAACGGGGAATGGTCGAAGCCGCCGCGATCGCTGCTGTCAAATCGTTAATCGTGCCTGGTTGCGAGATGATGCGGGCCTTTTCAAGCTGCGCGATCGCTTCAATTTCAAGCTGCCAGCGTGCGATCAACTGCTGTGCGCGACTGTAAAGGGGGCGATCGGGACGAATCCGCTGTGCCTGCGAAATGGCTTCTTCAATGTCAGCCACCGTATTTGACCACACTTGAGACTGGGCATTTGCCAGAATCGTTAAATCCTTGACCTGTTCATTGAGGTTCGCGCTGTCGGGAATTTTGCTGAGCACATTGAGGGCACCCTGCAAATCGCGACGATCCAGCATGGACTGCGCCAGGTCTACCATGCGCTGGCCAAACTGCGCGATCGCCTTTTGGGCCGCCTGGTAAACATAGCTATCTTTGCCGATGGACTGCGCCAGCTTGATGGCGTCCAAAAGGTTGGCCAGCCCGCCATCATCAGCCAACCGCTGCGCTCGTCCCAGCTTGTTGCCGTCATCCCGCGAGGCATTGATTTTATTCGTCAGCTCGTTATACTTCGTCGTTTGCCAGAAGGTGTTGTCAACATCCAGCAAGCGAACCGACTCCGAAAACGCCTGCCGCCAGTCTAGATTGCGTAAAAACGCCTCCGCTTTCTGGTAGATGGCCTCCGCTTTTGACCAGATCGACTGCCAGCGCTGCACCCGCTCTTCAACGAGCTTATAGGCAGACACCTTGGGCGAAATCCGTCGTGCGGCGGCGATCGCTTCGTTCAATTTGCCTGCGTTAAAGTCCGCCTCTGCCAGCTTCAGCACCTCCGACGACCATAGCTCGACCAGACGGTCGGCTTCATCACGCAGGGGATGGTCTTTGGGGATTGAGTCTACCAGCTCAATTGCTTCTAGCAAGTCCTTGGAGGTCTCCTTACTGGCTGCCAAACGACCACACTCCAGGCGCAGGGATGCCGATGCCAGCGGCCAAAAAATGGCCGGGCAGTTAGGCAATCCAGGTAGCCGCAGCAACAGCGCTAAGGCCAGCGCGCCGCTACTGACCGTGAGCACCCCCGTTGCCAGCAGCCAAAATTTCCAGCTATACAGCCACCGTAACCAGCGACGCGATCGTTTGACGGCACGATTGCTGGCTGCTGACGTAAGTGGTTGATTAGGGGCGCGGGACTGGGGTGCTTGAGCGGGTCTGGGTGGCGGCGGCGGTGGCGGTACAGGGCGCGATCGCGCTGACACTGGCTGGGGCGCTTGTGCCCGCGATTGCGGTACTGACGGTTCAGGAACACCTTGCGGCACTGATCGTGGCGGCAAAGCGCCATCCTTTCTGATCCGCCGTGACTGGCTGGATGGCTGACGGTCTGGTGTTCCCTGATCTCTAGTCATAGCGGAAATACAAGCAGCAATGCCGCCGCGATTCTCAAACCATATCCATAATGCATAGATGCCATGCTACTCTCCAACTTCCAAAACGCCAAATTTATCACTTTGGCAGAAATCGCGTTGGTCACAAATCGCGTTGGTCAGAATGCTGGGGCCACGGCAAAGGGCTGCAACAGGTGGCATGGAGGGCCATAGCTCTACGTTGTGCCCAGTTGAACCAGTGCTGCATGGGGGATGCATCGCAACATGTGGGAGCGACGGCAGGCATCAGCTTAACTCGATCGCCTCACAGGGCTGTATCCACCGGGGATCGGGCCAAATGCATATTTTTGTTGATCTTTTGGGTAATCAATTCTTGACAGAAG
>JAJPKC010000524.1 GCA_021323955.1 Oscillatoriales cyanobacterium Centralia_MAG_596
ACCAAAGCGGTCAGTTCTAGCCCGAAGCGACACCCCTTCGCAAGGACATCCGCCCTTGGGGCGGTCACACTCATCAAGCCACCAGCTTTGCTGGGGGTGTCTGACTTCATTTTGGAGGCTCTTTTCTATGTAGCTTCACATTAAATTGATATTAGCTAAATCGGATTCAAATGAGAAGACATGCCAGCATTCACCATTCTGATCGTAGGCAGTCGGGTCAAGTCTGCGGTCGAGGAACTCACCAATGACACACCGCCAGAAATCTTTTGCTCTTTGATTGCGATCGCTAAACCGCACTTCCCATTTTCCCGGCAGCTTTTTCCACACTTCATGCGCGGCTTTCCGCCCAATGCCACGCCGACGATAGCCACGAACAATGAAGAATTCTGTCATATCCCAGACATCTTGATCATGGGAGATTTCAGACCCTTGCCGCACCAGCACAAAGCCAGCTAAGTGGCGATTAACCCTAACGAGAAAGGGATAACGGTGCGGTTCTTGCCAATAGAGATCCAGATGCTTGTAGCCGAAACGACCATCTATGCCGAGCTGTAGATCCATGAACTCGCTAAAATCATGCGCATACAATTCAAGCAGATTTGCTAAAAGCGGCTTCTGCTCAAGTAAGGCTGGCATCATTTCAATGTCAATCACGGCTGTACTCCCCACACACCTTGAAGCTAAAGCTAAACAAGTTCATAGACATAGGCTTGATCGTCCTTGTGATTAGTAGCTAACAATCCTTTGAGTTACTTCACTCCGATCACACAGACCCCAGAAAATTGCGTGGATGAGGGGCAATGTTCTACCTGCACCTCACGAAACCCAGCAGCGGCAAGCAATTGTGCCACGTCACTGCTGTTATACAGAGTGAATAAATCGGGTGGTGGGACGGGTGGCTTTTGTTGCTTAATCCACGTATCTTTGGGCAAGATGGTGATGGCTAACAGCCCGTTTGGTTTCAAGATACGGCGGATTTCTTGCAAGCAGGCGATCGCGTCTGCCCAAAAATAGAGGCAGTGGATCGTTAAAACTTTGTCAAAAGAGTCATCTCCATAGGGCAAAGAGGATACCTCGCCGTATTTAAGGGTTACGTGTCCGGTTGCGATCGCTGCCGCATTGCGCTTCTGGGCCACCTGCACCATGGTTTTGGAGGCATCGATGCCAGCCACCAGACCGTTGCTTGCTTTCTGGGCGGCGTACTCAATCCCCACTCCGGGTCCAAAGCCGATTTCCAAAATATGATCATCTGGCTGGATGTCTAGTAGTGAAATTGTCCAACGAATCGCAGGCTCATTACTCCGTGACATGGCGTTGCCCACGAGTCGCCCAAAGAACCCTGTAGGATTGCGAAACTTACCAGAAATAAATCGGTTAACCATGATAGCTCTAGATTGCTGGATATTTTGCCGCAATTTTTGATACGGTGTTTGCGCTGCGGAATGTTGCTTTTACCTTCAGTGTCTTCTCGAAGACGGCATTAGAGAAGGTTGATTCACTGTTTATTTGCCTCGAATCTGTTCTAACCACTGACCATCGATTTTGATCTGATAGGTATAGCCCGCCGTACTCCCGCCCGTGAGGGTGAGGACTAAGATTGTGGGTGTTTGCGATGCGAATTGGATCTTTTTGACGGTATGGGATGCTTCCCCTTGAGTGGCAAAACCAGAAAGAGATTGCAACTCGTTACCATCGGGAGTTTGCAAGCTCACTTCCGTTGTAATGCTATTACCGTTCACATTATCAGCCTGCAAATCTAACGTTACTTTCACTTCACCCGGTTTGGCGGTAAAGCGGTAGTAGTAAACCTGGTCTTGTCCCTCTAGCCCGCGACCAGAGAGGGTAGTGGTGGTCAGTGGAGTAGGGCTATAGCGATCGGTTGATTGGGCATCGGTCATTGATGGATTCAGTCCGATTGCTAAAGATGCAGCAATCAGTGCAGCCGCCAACCGACCAAATTTTGGATTGCATTCAAGCGTAACAACAGAGGTTCGGGTCTCTAACATAGTTGAATTCCTTAAAACGAGTGATGGAATCGATCAGTAAACGTGATGGATGCTTCTGAGGACGAAACTAGCCTCAGCATAGGCGGCTGCGATCGCGTGCATCTTTCAAGTTCTCGCTCTTTTTTATCGATTCTTGCGCTGTTTCAGAAGCATGGAACCGTTAGTGAGTTGCCAGTGTCAGAGCAAAAATTGGCACGGTCAGCAAGGGTTGAAACTGTCCACGGTCAATGTCTAAGCCAGCAAGACATTGAAGTTGGTCAATCACGTCCACCCTGCTGAACGCCTCAACCTGAAATCCTTGTGCGGCAACAAACTGTTTGGCATGGTCAACGGTCGCAAACTCATTGTCCGCAAAGGCGCGCCCCGTAGCGCTGGCAATCTTTGCATCGATCTGTTGCATCACCTCATGCTGATGTCGCCGTTGTCTATCCTCAAGGGTGGAAAAATCGGACGTGATCCAGACTCCACCGTAGGTTTGCAGCAACTCTCGCACGTTGGCACAAACCTGTTGTTTTTCGGCAAACGTCAGGTACATCAGCAACCCCTCACAGACGATCGCAAGCGGTTTAGCCGCATCGAAAACGGCATTGCAGAGCAGTGGATTTGGTCGTTGAGTGGCATCGATTGCTTGAAAGTGCAAGTTAGGGCGGCTTCCAATCAAGTGCTCCACGACTTGCTGCTTCTGCTCAATCATCGTGGGTAAATCACTCTCAACGAAGGTGATTTCTGGATTTTCAGACCAGATCATGCCACGCGGAAGTAACCCAGAAGCAAGTTCCAGAATTTGCGTGGGGCGAAAGCGTGCCAGGCCTTGTTCGATCGCTCGATAGCGGGCTTCAATTAAAGCAGCCCCGATCGCGGTTTGCAGTCTAACGGGTGCACCGGACGCGAGTTTGTCGGCGGTTTGATTGTCCAGTGCCAGAAACTGTTTGACGACTGTGAAGGCATCGGTCAGCTCGACAATTTCCCTGGTGTACGGAAGTCCACTCATCTGCCTGGCGCAGGCGACGAGCAGCGCCGTGGGGCTGATACGATCGAAATTGGGAGTTTGAGGTGTTGTCATAGGAAAGCTTAAACTTTCTAAAACAAGGGGTGTTTTTGAGCGATCGCTACGCAGAGTTAGCTAAGGATCGTGAACTCAATAACCTGAGTAGGTTGGGTTGAAGCAAGCTACTCAGACTCAACCCAACCTACAAAAGTCGATGTTATTTAATTCTCATTCCTGAGATATACATGTTCTGGGGTGTCGCTTTCCATCACCTCAAGCGGGCTTGGTGGCGAGCAGTAGGGGGAAAGGAGCCGGCACCGCAACGCTCCGGACATCCACAAACCCTGCCTCATGCAGCCAGCTACCGATCTCAGCCGCCGAGAAGGTATCGCCCTGATCGGTATGAACCAGCATATTCACAGCAAAAATCATCGCCTTGGTGGGACCACTGTGGTCACTATTCGCCAGCCATTCGGCGATCGCGATCGTGCCCCCCGGTGCCAGTGCCGCAAACACTTTCGCCAGCAATCGACGACTGCGTGCTTCACCTTCACTGTGCAGGATTTGCCCCAGAGTGGCGACCTGATAGCCACTGCCAAAGTCCACGTTTGACAAGTCCCCAGCGAGGCACTGGACGCGATCAGCGACACCATGCTGGGCTGCCATCCGCTGCGTCACTGGAATCACCTCTGCCCAGTCGATCGCTGTCACGCGCACCTGGGGCGATGCCTGTGCCAGTGCAATGCCCCACACCCCTGAACCCGCTGCCAGATCCAATACCGCTACGGGCTGCTGTATTTGAGCCAGGTTCAGCACGTTTGCCAGCACTTGAGCCGACGGATAGGCCACTGGGAAAAGGGCGGACACGAAGGCTTCAAAATAGGCTGCACCCGTGGTTTCCTGGTTCACTGCCAGCGCTGGTTTGCCGGTCTGCACAATGTCGGGGAGATTGATCCACTGGGGCAAAATTTCCCGAATGGTGTGATGCAGGAGTCCACCCAAAAAGCTGGGTTTCGTGCTGACCAGAAACGTGCTGCTCTCTGGAGTCAGGCTATAGCGCTGTCCTTCGTCTTTGGCGAGGAGCGACAG
>JAJPKC010000552.1 GCA_021323955.1 Oscillatoriales cyanobacterium Centralia_MAG_596
CAAAGCTGCCGACCGCAGAAATCTGCAGAATGTTGATCATGGCGGCTTTTTCGGCTTCGTTGGCAGCCAGGGCTGCATAGGCAGCCGGTTCAACTTCCATCACATAGAGCGTTTGGCCCGCCAAAATCATTTGTCCACGTCGGCTGCGATTAATAAGCTGGGCATGGTGTGGATCGATGTTACGAATGATTTGGCTAGAAAGCACCCGTGGTTTGAGGCAGTCCTGCCGCCGGACACCAAGCGCATCGAGAATCGCTCGACCAGCCGCCTGGGTTTCGCCCTGGTTGCTGGAGTGTATTTCCAGTAGCCCATACAGTCGTTCGACTACCAGGACACCCGGACGGACAACAGCCGATTTGAGGGCGACATCGGTGATGCGATTGATTTCGATGCCGGGAGAAATTTCGATCCAGAGTGATGCGTCGCCGGGGAGCGGCAGAAACCCAATGGACACTGTGCCCATATATGCTGCATGTTGGGTCTGCAGCCGATCGATATATACGTAACTACGAAGGTCTATACCCAAGGTTCTGATGAAGGCTGAATGGCTAAGTTGGTGTCAACTGGTTGCGATCGATCGCGACCTAACGTTGGGTATCCGTCTGCTATTATTCCACTTTCTGGTGACGTTCTGGCAGCGAGTGTCGTGACGAAAGCTATTCGATCGCGTGAGCCTGCCGAAATCTTGACTATGGCTCTGGTGGCAGCAGTCGATCGACAATACTAGCTAGCCGATTAATGGCTTCTGCTTGACTGCGATTGCTGGCTTCCATAGCAGAAGCGATTCGGTCAATATTAAGGCTTTGCCGCTCCACAGTGTGAGATAACTGCTCGATACGCTCGCCTAGCCTATCGATACGCTCACCTTGTTTGTCGATCGCCGCGGATTGTTTGTCGATCGCCGCGGATTGTTTGTCGATCGCTGCGGATTGTTTGTCGATCGCCTCAAGCTGCTTTTGGGCAGTTGCTGCCTGTGCTTGCACTAGGATTCTGAGTTCTGTTAGCCCCTCGGTGAAGTGCCCAACTTGATCAATCAGAATATCGAGTTTGTCTGGTGAATGGGATGGTTCGTTGCTGGTCATGGCACTTACTTAGAGGCGTGCGGGCGTGATCTGCGCGATCGATTTTTAGAGTGTACCCTATGCGTGCGTGAATCTCAGGCAGAGAGGTAGGTGTAGCGGCTCAGGCTACGCTCGTAGTTTTGCAGCAACAGTTGGGAATCTTGCAGGGTGATGCGTTTTTCTTGCAGCGCCAGTTCAGTTTGCTGACGAATGCTTTCGATGAGATCCTCAGAGTCGTACTGCACGTAGCCGAGCACCTCAGTCATGGTATCGCCTTTGACGACATGCTCAATCTCGTAGCCTTTGGGCGTCAGATGGATGTGAACGGCGTTGGTATCGCCAAACAGGTTGTGCAGATTGCCCATGATTTCCTGGTAGGTGCCAACGAGAAACATGCCCAGGTAGTAGGGTTTGTGAGAGGGAGTGGGGAGTGGGGAGTGGGCAGTAGGGTCGGATGCTTTGCTACTACCTAATGCAGATTCCCTACTCCCTTTTTCCGGTATCAATGGATGCAACTCCAGAACGGGTTTGACATCTTTCAGGTCGATGAACTGGTCGATTTTGCCGTCGCTGTCGCAGGTGAGGTCAGCAAGGGTAGCGCGTTTAGTCGGTTCTTCATCCAGGCGGTGGATGGGCATGATGGGGAAGAGCTGGTCGATCGCCCAGGTATCCGGTGCCGATTGAAAGACTGAAAGATTGATGTAGTAGATCGAGGCCATGATCTTTTCCAGATCTTCCAGGTCATCGGGAACGTATTCTTGCTGGCGCGCGATCGCCAGGATCTTTTCGCAGCAGAGCCAGTAGAGGCGTTCGGCTCGGGCTCGTTCGGGGAGACTCACATAGCCAAAGTTAAACAGGCTGAGTGCTTCTTCTTTAAACTGAGTGGCGTCGTGATACGCCTCCTGATAGTTCTCGACCGTGATGGACTCGTAGGTTTCGTAGAGATTGCGGATGATCAGGTGTTCGGTTTCCTGTACGGCGTCAGGCACGCCAGAGGGGACTTCGCTGGTGCTGAGCACATCAAATACAAGAACAGATTGATGCGACGTGATCGCCCGTCCGCTTTCGCTGATCAGGGTTGGTACGGGCAACTTGCGCTCGTCACAGGCCTCTTTGATTTCAGCAATTACGTCATTCGCGTAATTCTGCATGTTGTAGTTTTTGGAGGCATAGAAGTTGGTTTTGGAGCCGTCGTAATCCACACCCAGGCCGCCGCCCACATCCAGGTATTTCATGTCTGCGCCCAGTTTCGCCAGTTCCACATAAATCTGGCTAGCTTCCTGAATGGCCGTTTTAACCACCGCGATCGACGCAATTTGGGAACCAATGTGGTAGTGCAGCAGTTGCAATGAGTCCAGCATGTTGGCCGCGCTGAGTTGCTCCACTGTGCTGAGAATTTCGGGCACGGTTAAGCCAAACTTGGCGCGATCGCCGGCTGAAGTCCCCCAATGCCCCATGCCTTTGCTGCTCAGCTTGGCGCGGACACCCAGAATGGGACGAATGCCCAGTTTGCGACCCGCTTCAATCACCAGCGGCACTTCTTCAATTTGCTCCAGCACAATGATGGGAATTTGCCCCAACTGCTGCGCCAGGATCGCCATTTCGACATATTCCCGATCCTTATAGCCGTTGCAAATCAGCAGGGCACCAGGAGTCTTGAGCGTGGCCAGAGCGATCATGAGTTCAGGTTTTGACCCTGCCTCTAAGCCAAACTGGTGGGGCTTGCCAAAGCGAACCAAGGCTTCGACGAGATGCCGCTGCTGGTTGCACTTGACGGGATAGACGCCTCGATATACACCGGGATAGTTGTACCGCGCGATCGCCTTTGCAAACGCCGCGTTCAACCGTTCGATCCGATCTTCCAAAATGTCGGAGAAACGGATCAGCAAGGGAAGTCCGAGGTTGCGCTGTTTGAGGGCGTTGACCAGATCAAATAGATCAAGGGAACCACCGCGATCGCCCTGGGGCGAGACGGTAACGTGCCCGGCAGCATTGATTGAAAAGTATGGTTCACCCCAACCGGTAATGCGATAGAGTTCCTCACTTTTTTCGATCGTCCAGGATTTTGCCGTTTGGTTACCCTCGATCGCCGCTCCTGAAGTGTGTGTAGGCTGAGCTTTGCTTTTAGTTGCCTGCTGCTCGCTGCCATTCACGTTCGATTCAGTCGCAACTGCTGTCTCTGCGTTCACTTTTGCAGCCGTTGACCGTCCTCCCATTGTTCTTTGCCCCCGCGCACTATTTCACGAAATGCCAGTCTATCGTATCCATGGCAATACTGTAGGTAGAGCAAAGCACGCCGTTGCGTTATTCAGAATCTAGATCTTCGGTTTTGGGTGCTGGTGGGGTTGTCGGCTTCAAGGTTGGAGTGGGTGCAGGGGGCTTGGGTGGCGTGGGACTGGCCAGAACTGGTTCGGGCTTATCTTCAATGCCCAACTGCGACTTGGCAGTAGAAACCGCACTGGCAACGGCTGTTTTGCTGGCTTGCAGCAGTCCTTGACCCGCATCCTGAGCGAGGCGATCGGGGCTGGGTTTCTCAAAATTATTGATCCACTCGCGTGTACTCCAGCCCGTGCGATAGCCCGTCCGCCAAATCCAGTCGCCAAATACCAGCCCTAAACAAACTACTAACCAGAGCAAGTAACCTGTCTCTTTGAGGATAATCCACGTGGTTGATGCTGTTTGGGTATAGGTTGCCCCTGTCGCTGGGTCTTTAATGATTTGCCAAACCTTAGAAGCTTGCGATTGAATTTGTTTGCTCATTGAAAAATCTCCTTCATCTCCTGACTTGGTTGTAAGCGTTGAAGGTCTGCTGTAATCATTACAGATATAAGAGGATGTCTTAAACGTGATTTGGTCATTCTGAGTGAAGCATGGCGTCACGCTGCTCGGCTGCTACAGGCGCGAGCATCCAGGGTTTCAGCGCTTGATCCGTAATATTCTACGGCACTCACGCAGCCTTACCTCTGGCAAGCCAGCTACAGTGTGACATTTGGGAACTTCTCAGACAGCCTCTCGGACGTTGGTCTATCTCTAACTACGATGCGAGCAATCTTCATCATTTAGGATATCTGAATTAAGTTAAAGATTCGCTGCCATAAGGTAGAAGCTTGACTAACGCCGACCAGTTCAGTTGAATTGGGGCCGCTGATACGGCGATCGTCCGCAGGGGTGGGCAAAGCGAAGCGACCCAGTTCTTTGAGATTACGATCAAACCATGACTTCAGTTGTCGCTACATTCTACAAATTTGTCAAACTGCCGGATTTTGCTGAAAAACGGGAACCGCTGGTGTCGTATTGCACTGAGCAAGCCGTAAAAGGCACAATTCTCCTGGCGAAGGAGGGGATCAATGGCACCATCGCAGGCTCACGTCCGGGGATTGATGCGGTACTATCGCTGATCCGGAGTGATCCCCGCTTCGCTGATCTAGAGCACAAAGAGTCGCTCGTCGATACACCCCCATTCGATCGCTTAAAAGTCCGGCTGAAGTCTGAAATCGTGACGTTTGGTCTTCCCGAAGCGGATCCCAGCGTTCAGGTTGGCACCTACGTAAGTCCGCGAGATTGGAACGACCTCATTGCTGACCCTGCGGTGACGGTCATCGACACCCGTAATGACTACGAAGTAAGCATCGGGAGCTTTCAGGGGGCAGCCAATCCTCAGACGCGATCGTTTCGCCAGTTTCCAGAGTACGTCCGCACCCATCTCGATCCGGCTCAGCACAAAAAAGTTGCACTCTTCTGCACAGGCGGCATTCGCTGCGAAAAAGCGACTGCGTTTATGCTGGCTCAAGGCTTCGAGGAGGTTTATCACCTCAAAGGCGGCATTCTGAAATATTTGGAGGAAGTGCCGACCGACGAAAGCTTATGGAAAGGCGAATGCTTTGTCTTCGATCAACGGGTTGCCGTACAGCATGGGTTAGAACCCGGCACCCACGATATGTGCCGCAGTTGTGGACATCCCATTTCTGACGAAGATAAGGCTTCTCCAGCGTATGAGGAGGGGATCGCCTGTCCGTATTGCGTTGACCAACTCACAGAAGCCAAGCGCATCCGTCAAGAAGCACGACAGCAACACATTAAATTCAGTTTTTAAAATTCAGTCTTTAAAATTCAGTTTTTAGAATTGCCTATAGCTTCTACCAACAGGTTTTCACCAGCATGGTTGAGCATCTGCTCTCGCTGACGTGGGGCGTTGTGCCAGTCCCCAATGGCTATATAGTTTAGAATTTTTATTGGATAAAGATGAAAATCTAAAGTCTGGTGCTCAAGATTGGGATTTTTGCTGTTAAAAACCAGCTTAAATAGTTCAGGCCAGAACATTACTCTTAAGTAGCCTTTTTTAATATCAAATTGAGGGACGTACAGTCGTTTGATTTGAGTAGACGCGAATCCTAGCGATAGAGAGAAAGTACTCATACCAACGACCAAATTTCTTGCACTCAAAATTGTACTCACGTCTTCTTCAAGGCTTGATGCTTGAATTCTAATTTCTGGCATTAACTGCTTTAGCTCGGCGATACAAGGATTTCTAAAGTCGTCCTGAGTGACAATAACAATATCTTTAAAGTCGAAGGTTTCTATTATTTTTAAGTAAAAGCTTAACGGGGGTTGAATATACGCCTGGTGGATTGAAACATCACCAAAAATATCTCCTGATCGAATGTGAATTACGAGTGTCTCGTCAGTAATTGAGCGATCGAGTTGGTGTGGGATAAGCGGCAAGAGTTTATTTTTAAGTATTTGCCTGTAATGGGTAAGACGAGGCAAGAAGGGTAGAGTGTCGAAATAGTAATAGTAATACCTGAGCAAAGAGGATTGTTCCTTAACGGGAAACAGCTCAGAGGGGTTAATATTATTTTGCAGATGATCGATATACCATACATAGCTCAAGGATTTTGTATCTGTTAAAAACTTGTCGGAAGGAATCTCGTGAATTAGATAGTTTTTCTCAACTTCCAGAAAAGAATGACGAGGACAATAAACGTCTAAGCCAATTATTTCCGACAGGTGCTCAGCATTCGCAAGCTGAATCAAATTGTTGCCTAAATCCCCAAACCACGCCCTTACATAAATTGCGTTACAAAAGAATCTTGCATAAATCAGAACTTTCAATAGTCGCAAAAAAGCCATTGCTAAGGCTTGGATAATTCGATTAGCTTTTTTGAACTGATTCATAGTGATGTTGGTGGTTCTGTTTTCTCCCCAATGTTTAGCGGGGTAAGCCTGTGTACCCTGGCGATTGTAACAGGGGCGGGAAACTCTTCACTGTTTTCCGATCCTAATGCTTTCGTGCCAGGGTTAAGCCATCCCCGATCGGTACCATACTGAGGCTTACCCGTTCATCTTGATACAGTTTCTGGTTAAAGGCCCGAATAGCCTTCGTGCTGTTATCCTGCACATCGGGGTCTGCGACACGCCCGTACCAGAGGACGTTATCGATCGCCACTAATCCGCCCGATCGCACCAGTTGCAGCGATCGCTCATAGTACCCGTCGTAGTTGCTCTTATCCGCGTCAATAAACGCAAAATCAAAGGTGTTCGCCTGTCCAGCTGCCAGCAGCGCATCTAAGGTTTCTAATGCAGGCGCGAGGCGGAGATCTACTTTGTCCGCGACTCCTGCCTGCTGCCAATAGCGACGGGCGATCGCCGTGTATTCTTCGCTCACGTCACAGGCAATCACCTTTCCATCAGGTGGCAAGGCTAGCGCGACAGCAAGCGAACTATAGCCAGTAAAGACGCCCACTTCCAGCGTTTTTTTTGCGCCGATCAACTGGATCAGCAGTGCCATGAATTGTCCTTGTTCTGGCGAAATCTGCATGCGGCTCATGGTATGCTGGGCCGTTTCTTGCCGTAACTGAGTGAGTACAGTTGGTTCTCGGAGGGAAACCGACTGTAAATAGTGGTAGACCTGCTCGCTCAGGCCGATTGACTGGTTAGACATAGGTAGATTCCGCTTCGCTTACTCTCTCTGCGATCCTCAGTTTCGCCGATCGCGCGCGTATATTTTCCGCGACTTCGTCCTGCTGCGGCAGGATCGGCTTTTTGGTTAACACGTTTAAATGTGCCGATTCTCGAAAGCGATGTTTGACAATGCGATCTTCTAAACTGTGAAAGCTAATAACGGCAATTTTGCCACCCGGTTTCAGCCACAGAGGGGCTTTCTCAATGAAGGTTTCGAGCACTGCGAGTTCTTGATTGACTGCGATCCGGAGCGCTTGAAACACACGGGTCGCAGGATGAATCCGCCCATAGCGGTAGGCTTTGGGAACTGAATAGGCGATCGCATCTGCCAGTTCGGTTGTGGTCTGAAAGGGACGTTGCTCAATAATCCGTCGCGCAATGCGACGCGAGAGTCGCTCTTCACCATAGGTGTAGAAGATGTCTGCCAGTTTTGTTTCATCCCAGTGGTTAATCACATCGGCTGCTGTTAGAGCTTGCCGTTGATCCATACGCATATCCAGCGGGGCTTCCAGTCGAAAGCTAAAGCCACGTTCGGGAATGTCAAACTGGGCCGAACTAACGCCCAAATCGGCCAGAATGCCATCAAACTGCTGGTCTCCCGGTTGAAACGCCGCAAAATTACCCCGTTGAAACTGGACACGGCCATTAAATGCTGCCAGTGCTTGTTGGGCCGCCGCGATCGCCTGTTCGTCCTGATCGATCGCGGTCACTTGCACATCGGGTGCCACCGCGAGAATCAAGGCGCTGTGTCCACCACCGCCCACCGTTGCATCCAGATAATGCCCACCCGGCTGAACGTTCAGACCCATGAGCACCTCTCGATGCAGGACGGGAACGTGAATAAATGGCTGTGTTACAGGCGCAGGCGCTGAATTGGGTACTGGTTCGGGAGTCATCGGTACATAAAGAGGCGCGATCGACACTACTCTATCGTTTCCCTTACAAAGCTTGATACCGATTTAGCATTGCGGTGGCACATTCTTCCGGTGATCAGTCCGTATAATTTAAGAGAACGTAACAGAAGTTGTTGGGGATGCGTTTTAGCCGTTAGACGACCGGATAGCCACCAACAATTAACCGCTAACAACTGCTTAGAGGGAGACTGCTCATATATGTCAATGCTGGAGACAAAAACCGAACCCATGGTGCTGAACATGGGGCCCCATCACCCTTCTATGCACGGGGTATTGCGGCTAATTGTGACGCTTGACGGGGAAAATGTAGTTGACTGCGAGCCGGTTATTGGATATCTGCACCGGGGCATGGAAAAGATTGCCGAAAACCGCACCAGCGTTATGTACGTTCCTTACGTCAGTCGGTGGGACTACGCAGCGGGTATGTTTAACGAAGCGGTGACGGTCAATGCACCCGAGAAGCTTGCCGGGATTGCGGTGCCAAAGCGTGCCAGCTACATTCGTGTCATCATGCTGGAGCTAAACCGCATTGCCAATCACCTGCTGTGGCTTGGGCCTTTCATGGCTGACGTGGGCGCTCAAACGCCTTTCTTTTACATCTTCCGTGAACGGGAACTAATTTATGATCTGTGGGAAGCCGCAACAGGCTACCGCATGGTCAACAACAACTACTGGCGAATTGGTGGCGTCGCCGCTGATCTTCCCTATGGCTGGGTGGACAAGTGCGAAGACTTTTGTGACTACATGCTGCCCAAAGTCGATGAATACGAGCGTCTGATTACTGATAACCCCATCTTTCGACGACGGGTAGAAGGCATTGGCACAATTACGCGGGATGAAGCAATTAACTTTGGTCTATCGGGGCCGATGCTCCGTGCTTCTGGCGTGAAGTGGGATTTACGCAAGGTGGATCACTACGAGTCTTACGATGACTTTGACTGGGATGTGCAGTGGGAAACGGCTGGCGATTGCTTTGCCCGCTACTTAGTGCGCGTACGCGAAATGCGAGAATCAGTCAAAATTCTGCGGCAGGCACTCAAAGCACTACCGGGTGGGCCATTTGAGAATCTGGAGGCGAAACGGCTGGCAGCGGGGCCAAAATCAGAATGGAACGGCTTTGATTATCAGTACATCGGCAAGAAAGTTGCGCCCACGTTCAAGATTCCCAAAGGGGAGCACTACGTTCGTGTGGAGAGCGGCAAGGGCGAACTGGGGATTTATATCATTGGCAATGACAATGTCTTTCCCTGGCGCTGGAAGATCCGTGCTGCAGATTTCAACAACCTGCAAATCCTGCCCCAATTGCTGCGTGGGATGAAGGTTGCTGATATTGTGACAATTCTGGGCAGTATCGACATCATTATGGGATCGGTTGATCGCTAACTGTCTTTAAATTCAATCGAAAAGCGGGCAATTAAAAGCCCGCTTTTTTGGTGACTTGGGTGTTATTGGTGCAATGACGCCTGGTCTGGTGCGCCAACAGAGCAATCGAGGGATTCACCTGTAACGCTACATGTAGCGCGATCGCCGATCGAATCCCCTCAAATATCTCATTTTGTAAAATGCTTTGCAGTTTGGAGCGTTAACCGCTATCTATAGTAGTGAAGCAAAGAGAGTAAGACTACATACAGCGTTTTAAGGGTGCGGGTTCACATTTTCTGATTTAGTGAGATTGACCTCTTCTTGTAGATCTATCCTCTCGCAGTCAAACCATTAGCCAAACCAATTAGCACGATGAGCTATCAACAACAGTTAAGCCCTTGGGTGATTCACAAGCTACTGCCAAACCTAAAGCATCTCACGGTTACGCGCTTCCGTCGTCGCCCCGATGCTGAAGCTTATCTTAAGGTTTTACGGGAGTCCCAGCCGCAGTCTCAGTTCGCTATTATCTTTGATTCTGGCCGTACCGATTACGCCGCTTCGGCAGAATCGTAACAAGATTCAGAGACAGTGATAACGCATTTGGAGTGTGGTGTTGACACAATTGAATAGCTGGAAATGCTGTTTGCGATCGCTGCAAACATCCAATCAATCCGCTGCCTGTCGCAATCCTGATCTGTGTCACAATAAAGACCGCTATCAGTGGTGGTATGACAATACAGTTGGACGACAGCAATCAAACTCTCGGTAGTCTGATCTCCGATCGGATTACCGGGAGTTTTCAGCAGCGCATCACCTTTGCTGAGTACATGGATTTGGTGTTGTACCATCCACTGCATGGGTATTACGCCAGCAACGCAGCAGTGATTGGCAGTAAGGGCGATTTTTTTACCTCCCCCCACCTGGGCGCAGACTTTGGTGAACTGCTCGCCGAACAGTTCGTGCAGATGTGGGAAATGATGCAGCGTCCTAGCCCATTTACACTCGTAGAGATGGGTGCGGGGCAGGGCCTGTTAGCACTTGACCTGTTGCGTTACCTCCAGCGGTGCCATCCTGAGTTTTTACGATCGCTTGACTATCTCATCGTAGAACGCGCTCCTGCCTTCAGGGCGGAACAGCAGCGTCAAATCAACGCTTTATCTATTACCGACATACACGTGCGCTGGTGCACGCTGGATGAAATTCCCACTGATTCAATTACTGGCTGCTTTTTTTCCAATGAATTAGTGGATGCCCTTCCAGTACATCAGGTCGTGATGGCATCGGGACAACTGCAGGAGGTTTATGTGACGGCTAACCCCGATCGTGGGGACGACCGTCAATTTGGCGAGGTGATTGGCGATTTGTCCACCCCACGTCTGGCGACCTACTTTGATTTAGTCAACATTAACCTGGCGTCCGATCGCTATCCCAGTCCCTACCGTACCGAGATTAATCTGGCCGCGCTCGACTGGATCGATGCGGTCGCTGATCGTCTGCACCGGGGGTACGTTCTGACAATCGACTATGGCTATACCAGCGATCGCTACTACAGCCCGACGCGATCGCAAGGAACGCTCCAGTGCTACTACCAGCACGCCCATCATTCGGATCCCTACATCCATGTTGGACGGCAAGACATCACAGCGCATGTTGATTTCACGGCTCTGGAGCGCCAGGGTGAACAACGTGGCTTAACATCGCTTGGATTAACGCCGCAGGGCTTATTTCTAATGGCACTGGGATTAGGCGATCGGATTGCCGCCCTGAGCCAATCGACAGCTACAGATACTCAGGTAATCCAGGCAATGCTACGGCGACGGGATGCCCTCCACCTCTTGATCAACCCCATGGGATTGGGCAACTTTGGTGTACTGATTCAGACTAAGGGGCTGGCCAGTTCAGAAAGCGTCTACCCGCTGAAGGGGCTCAGCCTACCCTGACGCTACAGTGATGGAAACAGCGCGGTGAGTAAGGTCTGTGAACCATTTCCGAGTCGTATCTGGCTGCTGTAAGGTGGAAACGCCAATCGCTTGTGTACAACCCGCGATTGAACATCCCCACCCTACGGCGATCGCTAGTTTCCACTAGCCGTTGCTGTCCTGGCCGTGTTGTCCAAGACATCCAGGCGTACGGGTGCAACGCCGCTCTGGATTAGCCCCAGCACTCGCGCCGCGGCTGTTGAGAGGTCAATGACCCGATCGCCCGAGTAAGGGCCGCGATCATTGATCCGCACGACAACCGATTGCCCATTGTTCAGGTTTGTCACCAAGACTTGCGTTCCAAACGGTAAGGTTCGATGTGCAGCCGTCATGGCATTTTCATTAAACGTTTCACCGCTCGCGCTAGGGCTACCGTGGAACCCTGGCCCGTACCATGATGCTAAGCCGCTGAGACTGAGCCGAATTGGGCCAACGGCAACGGGTTGAGACCACCCACTTGGCTTACCAGAGACACCGTTTAAGGGCGACGCATTACCCAGTAATCGACGGAGGCGATTGGTCGCTTGCAGGGCGTCGCTCTCCAGACTTCGGGTGGTGTTTGCCAGCATTGTATTGCGATCAATGATGGCAATCAGGGTCTTGTTGGCTTTGATCGCGTAGCGTTCGTCAGACGCATTCGATTTGGTGGCTGGCTTGTCCCAGCTGACCGTGATGGACTTGGCATCCACACCATCCCGGTTGAGTTGGTTGATTTTGGCTGCAATCGCGGCAGCGCGGAGAACTGGATCACCTTGGGCGACGGCAGCATCAGGGCTTGTTGATGCTGACTCAGAAGATTTTGGCGCGGTGCCTGATGCAGAGGCCTCGGTTGTGTCGGTGCTGGAGAGCGACTTGTTAACCGTGATCGCGCCGGCGAGCTGTCTACTGCCCATCTTGACCGTTTCGGCGGCGGCTCTGCCAGAACCAGTAAACGTCAGAATGGGAATATTGCGAACATAGAGGGTGGCGGCTTTGCGCCCTGCCAATTCATACGCATGCACCTTGGCGATCGCGTCATGGTCAGGGGTAGCTGCATTGCTGGCTGGAGATTGTTGCTCACCCAGCTTCACCACTGCGTGTGTGAGCTTTAACTCCGGGGTAGAGGGTTGGTTAAAAGCTGTCAGCTTGCCAGGATGGTTGTCATCCGGAGCGTCTTGCTTCCCAACGTTAACAGCCGTACCGACCTGATTTTGTTCAGGTTGAGCGGGCTGAGGAGAGGCCTGGTTACGGTCAGTTTCGGCACCCTGGTTAACTGATTTTGGTTGTTCAGCGTTGCCGGCTAGCGGCATACCCAGTGTTGTCATCAACAGAGTAGCAGTCAGACCACTAATAACTTTTTGATTCATACATCCACGTGTGAAGGACACATGTCAAGCGAGGGTGATGCTAGTCGAGCATCTCTCAAGAATTAGTTGAGAATCTCTCGATTGACACTTCTCATAACTCGTACTCGTTCCGGTTTCACTCCTGGTTTAAGAACTGCAACAGACTATCACGAAGTTTTTGCTTTGGGGATCAGGGATCCAACAGAGTCCCCAGGAACTTTATGGAGGCTTCACAGTGATAAAACCCACTCAAATCCAGTCCCAGCAAGGGTGTTGCCATACAATGCGGCTTTTGGAGCTTCATCAAAACTTTATGTAAACTTCATAAATTTGTGACTTAGATCACCTGATAGGAGGATGGAGAATGCAGGCGATCGCCAATTAGTTTGCACACTAAGGATGTCTATGGGTGAGCGCAATTTTTTGGGATCAGCGATCGGGGGGACGGTCGGTCTATTGCCGCCTTTGCGTCACTTCCTCCCTCTCCCTTACAATTGGCGTCATCTGCGTCATTGCTATCGGCGTTCTATGGAGCTAAAACCAAGATTATCGTCGCAACCGCTGAAGTCGCCTGGGGCATTTGCTGCGCCGGAGGAGGATGAGTTAAGCGCGCGTAGTCCCCTGGTGTGGCTGTGCAATACAGAGCGATCGCTGCGCCGTAAAACTCTTAGCACCCTCGCACCACTGTTGCCAGAGCCGTTGGCAATTAACCTGGGTGAAACTTCGCTGGTTGCCGAAGAATCACTGAACCAACTGGCAGAAATTGATTTAGCCGCCATCAGCGCTGCTGACCTGCGATCAGCCCGCATTCAAGTCGGTCTGGTCTTTGTCGGTTTCGGAGCGTTGGCAATGGTCTTTCTATTGTTGTATCTATCGACCCTGCACCCTGATCTGAGTCCTGGACAGCAGGTGCAGCGCTACTGGCACCAGTACGTCTGGTTTGTTTGTTTGGGGGTGGCTGGGCTTTTCATGCTCGGCCGCGAAGCGATGCGTCCACGCGACTGAGCCGCGAAGCGATGCGTCCATGCGATTACGCGATCGCGGATTGGGTCACCACTATCGGATTTCACGCATGGCTGTTGTACTCCTGCAAGTGATACCCTTGAAAAAGTTCTGCCACTGGTTGCCCTGGCTGTAGTAGACGGCTAACGTCACTTTTCCCTACTCCATAGGGTTGCAACCGGTCTCCTGTCCTTGCATCGCTGCAGGCTCACTGCATACAGTCAAATTGTACTTATGACCGCGTTATCGTCTGAGTGGCAACACCACTTCGTTGAAACAAATCGCATTCGCTTGCATTGTGTAACCCAAGGTGAAGGCGAACTCGTTCTACTTTTACATGGCTTTCCTGAATTTTGGTACTCCTGGCGGTTTCAAATTCCGGCGTTAGCGCGTCACTTTAAGGTCGTGGTACCAGACCTCCGTGGTTATAATGAATCGGACAAACCCAGCGGCGGCTATGATCTGGACACGCTTGCGGCCGATATCCGGGGACTGATCGAGAGTTTAGGCTACGCAAAGGCCCACATTGTGGGACACGACTGGGGCGGCACGATCGCGTGGCATTTAGCACAGAAGTTTCCGCAGTACCTCAATCGATTAGCGATTTTGAGCGCTGCGCCACCGCAACGGTTTCTGCAAGAATTGGTCGTTAATCTGGATCAGCTGCGGCGGAGTTGGTACGTTCTGGCGTTTCAGGTGCCCGGTATTCCTGAGTGGCTAATCCAGCAGAATTTGAAAGAGTTCGTCAATAGTCTGTTGCAAGGGCAGGCAATTCGTAAAGGCGCGTTCTCCAACGAAGAGACCCAGCTTTATCAGCGTGCACTGGCAAAGCCTGGTGCGCTGTCTGCGGCGCTCAACTATTACCGCCAAATGCTATCGCCCTGGAACTGGCTGAGAGACGTTGGACGGACTCCAAATCTTGTCACAGCGCCAACTTTAGTGCTGTGGGGCGAAGAAGATTCCCTGTTGAGTCAAACCATGGCGCAGGAATTTGCTCAATTGGTTCGGGCTCCCTTCAAGCTCACCTTGATTCCGCACTGTGGTCACTGGGTTCAGCAAGAAGCGCCCCAAACAGTCAATCGTGAACTGCTGGCGTTTCTTCGCTAGTTTTATAACCGCTAAGCGGAATGCCCTTTGCTTTCGATGCCAACCATATGCGCTGACAGTAAGGGGTGTTCTTTGGATGCAATGGTACTGGTAGGCGTGCCGCTGTAGGCTTAAAATCCCGTATTGTTTGATAGAGTCCACAACAGCGGATGTTGTTTTATCCGCGTTAGTTAAAACGCTTAGTGCAATGCGTCATTCATAGGGGGCGAAATCAAACGGCTTCGTCATAAGGCTCTACGGGCATACCAGAAAGGCATTCGTCATTGATGGGGAAAACATGTCAGCATAAGCCTGAGATATGGGCGTCCAATTTCAAGCTCCTTTAATGGGGACATGCACTTAAGGCAGAACAAACGCTCAATTGCTGAGCGTTGGGCAGATAGTTTGATCCGCTGTTGCCATGCGGAGTATGTCGATGGCGATCAGGCGTGGTTTGAACTGTCAGGCACGTTTTTCATTGCGGTTGGTATTGATGAAAAAAAGTACGCTTCTGCTGGTGATTTTCCTGATTCTGCTGCCGGGTTGCGTTGCGAAGCCGTTGGACGCTCCGCACGAAGATGTGCAATCCTGTGCCACAGGGGTTGCTCGGCAGCCGCAGGCAGGAAATCGGCGAATCAAGCCCACTGATTTGAAGGTTGGATTGGATTACAGTACGCCTGTCATCTCTAATGCTCAGAAATTTATTATTCCCGTCCCGGCGCTTGGTCAGAGCGGAGAACCTTTGGTCTATCCTCACGAGTACGAAAAGGCCGGTCAGCCAATCCTCGACTATACGGGAAAACCCGTGGGCGATCGCGGGCTGGTCTTTTTTAATGCTAAGGACAAGTCCTGGCAGGCCGTTAAAGGAGATGGCGAGGGTGTCATTATTATTAATGAGGTGACTCAAGCGCAAGCCCAAAAGCTTTATCAAAAGATTCAAGACTTAAAGCCGGATCCCAATCAACTGACCCTAGGAGAGCTGAAGCAAGTGATTGCGTTTGCACAGAATCAGCTTGGATTGGCAGACATGTATAATTCTTCCCGCACATTTGTCCAGGAGAAAATGACCCCCGCGATCGCAGGCGCTGCACCCAGGTGGCATGGCAACGAAATTGTTGCGTATGGATTCAAAAAGAGAGACGATCGAGACGTCAATCAAGCGATCTATATCCCCGGAGAATTTGTATTTGAAGGCCCGGCAGCTAGTCCGCAAGAGTTTAAAGATGGTGGCGTGATTGTTGAGCAGCAAGGCAAGATGCGCGGTGTGCAACCAGATATTTTTGTGCGTACCTACAAACTAAGTGATGGTCGTGCCATTACCTCTGTGACTACAGATTTGAAGACCCAATGTAATTAGTTACCCATGGCCAAAGTATTTGACTCAATTACAGACACCCTTCAGAGTTTTATTGCCGCACAGCAAATGTTCTTTGTCGCAACGGCCCCGCTTGCGGCGGAAGGGCACGTCAATCTGTCTCCTAAGGGTTTAAACAGCTTTCGCATTCTCTCACCCACCCAGGTTGCCTATCTTGATGTGACGGGAAGTGGCAATGAAACATCCGCGCACTTGCAGGAAAATGGGCGGATCACTTTTATGTTCTGTGCCTTTCAGGAGCCGCCTTCCATTCTGCGGCTGTACGGGCGCGGACAAACACACTTACCTGGTACTCCCGATTGGGAACGGCTTTATGCATTCTTTCCGCCACTTCCGGGTGGCCGGCAGATCATTCTGGCAGAGATCGATCGCGTCCAGACATCGTGCGGCATGGGTGTACCACTGTATGAGTACGTCGCGCAGCGGGAGTCACTGGTGGCGTGGGCCGACAAGAAAGGTAGCGATGGGCTGCGCGATTATCAGCAACAGAAAAACTGCGTTAGCATTGACGGATTACCGACTCCTTTGAGTGGGTTGACGCTCAGAAGCGATACATAAGTCCTGATAACTCTGAGCCCGATCAAATTTG
Source organism: Oscillatoriales cyanobacterium Centralia_MAG_596 (assembly GCA_021323955.1). Lineage (GTDB taxonomy): Bacteria > Cyanobacteriota > Cyanobacteriia > Leptolyngbyales > Leptolyngbyaceae > Stenomitos. Next base: position 16,655 of record JAJPKC010000552.1, read on the forward strand.
TCATCAATGAAAATAGCATCTGGTTATGTACGGTAGCGTATAGACGCTGCTCGGAGGGTCATTTATCGTCGATACGCTGAGACCCCGCTCTTCCCTTAGTTGAGCGACATAACCTGCATGAGGTTGGTGTGCGACCCTACCTTCTGCTGGCTGTTGAGTTTTCTCAGTGCAGCGATTGAAGGAATTTTGACTTTGACCAATTCTTCGCTTCGATTAAAAAATCGGCTCCTTGCAGCTTTACCAGATGAAGTGTATCAACGCCTGCTGCCCCACTTAGAACCAATAAAGCTATCGATCCACCAGGTTCTCTATGACACGGGCGAACCGATCCAATATATTTACTTTCCTCACAGTACCGTTGTATCTCTGGTTGCCACGATGGAAGACGGCGCAACGATCGAGATCAGCCTGGTTGGGCGTGAGGGGATGGTTGGCATTCCGGCGATTTTGCACAGCGTCAGCTGGACTCATCGGGCGTTTGTCCAGGCGGCGAATGGTGGGGTACGCATCAAAACAGAACATTTAAGGCGTGAGTTTGATCGCGGCGGCGCATTGCAAACGCTACTCCTGCGCTATGTGATGGCAAGTTACACACAAACGGCGCAAACGGCTGCTTGCAATCGCTTTCATACGATCGAAGAACGATTGGCGCGTTGGCTGCTGCTGGTGAGCGATTGTGTCAATGCCGATGATTTTTCACTGACGCAGGAGTTTATTGCAGAGATGTTGGGGACGCGTCGATCGGGGGTGACAGTAGCGGCGGGCATCCTTCAGCGGGCTGGTATGATTCGCTACACGCGTGGCAAGATCAATATTACCGATCGCGTGGCGCTAGAAGCCACATCCTGTGAATGCTACCAGGTGATTAAGCGGGTGTTCGATCAATTCCTGAGTGCACCACTCGTGGACTAGGTGGTTACATTCCAGCTTGCTTTGTCACAGGATCACCAGTTCCGGGACTAACGATAGGTGCTGTTGCTGGGCGATCGGTGTTGATGATGGCAGAGGCATGAAGCCCTGAATGAAAAGGCCTGCCACCACTTCTACCGCTACTGGATCAGTGAATGAACTGCACAATCAGCCAGAGTGAACTACCGCTGATGCATAGCCACAGCAAGACTCCTTGTAACATTGGCTTCCAGCCCACAGCCTTGAGCGTTTGGCGCGATAAACTGGCACCAATGAGAAATAGCGTCAGGGTAAGCCCACTGGTAGATAGCTGCATAACAGTGGGAATAACAGGCACGATCGCTGGCACACATGTTCGCACAACTGAGGCCATTAAGAAGAAACCAATAAACCAGGGAATTGAAATGGAACGCCGCCGTTGAGCTGCGAGTGGCAGTCGCTGTACCATCCCCCCAGCAACCAGACAAACGGGCACAATCCATAATGCACGAGACAGTTTGACAGCGGTTGCCGTTTCTAGCGCATCCAGGCCAAAGTGGGAGGCCGCTCCAACGACACTCGAAATGTCATGGATCGCTACACCGGCCCATATGCCAAACTGCAGCGGCGATAGGTGGAAGATATGACCCAGCACCGGAAAGATGTAGAGCGCGATCGCATTCAAAACAAAAACGGTACCCATGGCTATAGAGATCTCGCTTTCTGCGGCACTAATGACAGAACTCACAGCGGCGATCGCAGACCCGCCACAAATGGCTGTACCGGCAGAAATTAACACCGATGCGGGTACAGGAATGTTAAGCAAACGGCGCAGGCGATCGCCCAACCAAAACGTCGCCACAATACTACCGGCTGCGAATACGGCACCCTTTGTACCGGCTTCTAAAACAACAGCCAAATTCATGCTCAGCCCGAGCAAAACGACGCACAATTGCAGCAAATACTTGGCGGCCACTTTGCTGGCAACTGGAAATGGATTTTCGATTGTCAAAGCTGTTAACAGGCCAAACGTAAGGGCCGCGGGTGGCGAAACCCAGTCCGTTAAGCAGAGTCCCATGATACCCAGAAACATCAGGTGTTGCATGGGCAATCGGATTGGCCATACAGCGGCAACAGGCTCATCAAAAAAGAGTTTAGGGAGTTTCATTATCTGTATTCCTGCGTTGTTGCCTTTACCTTAAACAGTTCAATAGATAGAAACAAACGTTCTTTCCTTTACTATTGATAGGTAGAAACAATCGGTTGAAACAGGTACCGCTCAGCCTGCCAACCCTTGAGAAAGAGACTGCTAAAAGCTCCTTGGGGCAGAAGGTAGAGGCAACGATGGAACATGCATTTCGCAACGTTCCAGGTTTTAAGTGCACAATTTGGGCTTAATTCTTTGGGGGAATAGGGAATCCAATGGCCGCCATGACGCTTGACCAGATGCGGATTTTTCTGGCTGTGGCAGAGTATTTACACTTTACCCGGGCTGCAGAAGCACTCTATATCACGCAACCATCGGTTAGTGCTGCCATCAGCAACCTGGAAACTGAGTATGGAGTCAAGCTGTTCAATCGCATTGGTCGTCGTATTGAAATCACTGAAGCGGGCAGATTGCTACAGGTAGAATCTGCGGCAATTTTGCAGCATGTAACGTTGACCGAGCGGGGACTACGCGAACTCAACAACTTACAGCGTGGCGAGTTGAGAATTGGTGCCAGCATCATCATTGGTAACTACTGGCTACCCTACAAAATTTGCGAATTTAAGCGACAGTACCCCAGCATTAATGTGACGTGCACGTTGGGCAACGCCGAGCAGGTTTGCGCTGGAACCGTGTCCGGTGATTTTGATCTGGGGCTGGTGACAACGGTGATCAAGCCCTCCCTGCAAACCGATCTGATGCAAGAATCGGTGGGGGTCGATCGCCTACAAATTGTAGTGGGTCGATCGCATCCCTGGTTTGGGCGATCAACGGTTTCTGTTGATGAACTACTGACGGCTAATTGGGTAATGCGTGAGCCTGGTTCGGGTGTCCAGCAAGTGCTTGAGCAAACCCTGCAAGAATGGGCGATCGATCCAGCCCAACTGAACGTGGATCTTGTTTTAACCAGTAGTGAGATGGTGAAGACAGTGGTGGAGAGTGGTGTTGGGATTGCGGCTATCCCATCGCTAATGGTGGCAAAAGAGATCCGGTTTGAAACACTGCACGCTGTACAGGTCGCGAACGCTAACGTACCAGCACGGCCCACCCTCGAAATTGTGCAGCCAATCTGGAAGCTCAGGCATCGTCAACGGTTTCAGACGAAGCTCTCGATCGCCTTTGAACAATGCCTTAACAGCGATGCAACAACTGTTGCTCACTAAACCATGACCGTCAAATCAGCGTCACGGTTTGCCGGTGGCACGTTGGCGGTTCGATTGTCAGGCGGTAGATGTCGAACCCACAATTTTGGCCAAGCCGAGCACCGATGAACCCAACATACACATCGGGGCACGGCCAAGCCATGCCCCGACACAAAAAATGGATTTCCCTTAACCGCGTCGTTTACCCATCGCTCTGCTCAACAAGCTAGGGTGACAGAGGCGAGCACAGTGCCTTTAACCAACACCAAGCAGCTCTACATCAAATAGCAGCGTTGCATTCGGCGGGATGACACCACCAGCACCGCGTGCACCGTAGCCCAACTCCGGGGGAATAATTAGCTGACGCCGACCACCAACTTTCATGCTGCCAACGCCTTCGTCCCAGCCTTTGATGACCTGACCAACACCAATCTTGAACTTGAAGGGCTGGTTGCGATCGCGTGAGCTGTCAAACTTGGTTCCATCTTCCAGCGTGCCTGTGTAGTGAACGGTGACCATCTGTCCCGTTTTGGGAGAATCACCCTTACCTTCCACTAGATCGACATACTTTAGCCCAGAAGGCATCGTGATCACGGCATTGTCTCCTGTTTTAGGTGGTGTTGTAGACGCATCAGCCAGCAAAATGGGGGCCGCTTCAGAATCACGCTGAGCTGCACTAGCTGGTGCTTGAGACTGACGTTCGATCAGGGCTGTCGCGCCAGCAGCTTGCGTGCCAAGAGTCTGTGCCAACGCTGCACTCGGCTTACCGCTAATCTGCGACACAATCAACACCAGGACGCATGCAAGCATAACGCCCAGACTGACTAAGATTTCCTTCAAAATAAACCCTCCGGTACTCAGCAAGTAGCAGCCATGAGCCGTCGCGCTGCATACAATAGCTCATTGTACTGGATTTGAGCCTGATGCTAAACCCGATGGTGGACTGTCGCTCTGGGCATTTGACCGGGCACGATCGTGCAAGTCCCGCGCGAGGTGCAAATCAAAGAACGTTGCTGTCACGCGATCGTCGGTGATGACCTCGAACGGTAACGCTGGCTCTCCGAGATGACTGAGAACGAGCAACGCACCCGCAAAGTCCTGTTGGCGCGTATAGCCGTTGACCGTAATCACCGTCGGTAGCCCTGCCTGTCGCGCCGCCTGCAAGCCAGCATAGGAATCTTCGAGCACCAGACAGTCGGAGGGGTTTAGCTGCATTGTTCGCAGTACATAGTGGTAAATGTCGGGTGCTGGCTTTTTGGCCGGCACCATGTCCCCTGCTGCAATCACCTCAAACCAGGTTGGACTGTCTGGCGCAAGGGCCGTTTCCAAAAGGGCGGTTACCGTTTCGAGAGCGCTGGTTGTCGCGATCGCCAGTCGGATACCCTGCTCGCGGGCATCCTCAATTAACCGTTTTACGCCTGGGCGGAGCTGAATCAGGTCTTCTCGCAGGAGTCGCTTAAAATGTTGGGACTTGGCCCGATGCAGAGCGGCGGCCCATGCCGGGAGTGGTTCGGGTGGCTCAAAATCTGGGCAGTCACTCTGCATGTAATGCTGGATTCGTTCTTTCCCGCCCGCGATCGCGAGCAGTTCACCGTAACGTGCTTCTGTCCAGTGCCAATCCAACCCTGCGTCTACAAACGCCCGATTAAAGGCAACACGGTGTCCATCCCGTTCGGTATCGGCCAATGTACCATCGACATCAAAGATCAGCGCTTGAAGGTGAGACATAGCAAATAGTGGATGAGCGATCGCAAACGTAAAAAATGGGAGGCAAGCAACAGAACAGACTTTATTCATCCGCATCATTTTGGGATGGCTGGTAGCTGGGCCGATTGTTCGTTGGCTCACGATCACTTTGTTGTGCCGTCGCAGATGTTGGCTGCTGCCCACTGTCCGATGCTGCGTCTGTAGACTGTACATCTGCTGCTTTGACCGTTAATTGGGAAAGGCTGAGGTGCCTGTGGGGTGACATCCCCCATTGATCCATCACGTCTTCGAGCAGCACTCGGCGGATCCAAATCTGGCTCACAACCGCCAGCGGCAAAGCCAGGGCAAATCCTAAAAAACCGAAGATGGTGGCAAAAAAGACTTGCGCTAATAGTGTCGCCGCAGGTAGCAGCGAGACTTGTTGCGCCATGACATAGGGCGTCAGTAAGTTGCTTTCAAACTGCTGGATCGCAATATACAGCACAAGCACAAACAGGGGTTTTACGGGAGAGTCCAGGAGTGCCGTGGCCATGGGCAAAATCACACTGAGTGTCGGTCCAATATTGGGGATGAAATTCAGCAATCCTGCCAGAATGCCTTGAGCCAGCGCCGCTTTAACGCCTAATAGCGCGAGTCCAATACTGCTGAGAATGCCAACGACACTCATACTAATGAGGGCACCGATGACCCATCGCCCAAGCGAAAACTCACATTCACTGAGAATACTACTGACGCGATCGCGGTAAAACGCCGGGAACAGACGAATGAAGCCTCGACGGTAGGCCATTGGGTTCAGCAGCAGCATCAACGCCAAAATTAGTACCAGCAGGATGTTAACCAGCACGCCTAAGGAACTGGAGAAGATGGCAAGGGAACCGCTCAGGAGCCGATTGAGATAGGGTTGGATCTGCTGCGCGAGGCTATCCAGACTGGGTAGGTAAGCACTGAGCGCCTGTGGCACTAATTGAATCAGATGGTTCGACCAGTCATTGAGTCGATCGATGCCAGCGGGCACTAGCACAATGAGTTCCTGAAACTGGGTGGCGAACGGCGGCACAATCAGTAGAAAAAAGATCACCAGCACTGACAGGAAGCAGCCGACGGATAGCAACACAGCAACGGAGCGACCGATACCTGCTTTCTGAAACCGCTGTGCCAGCAGATTCAGGCTATTGGCCAGAACCACTGCTGCAAACACCAACAGCAGCACCTGACGGATCTGCCAGAGAATATATAGACAAGCCGCGAGCGCTAGAAATCCAATTGACTGACCCAGGTTCACAGTGAACTCCAAAGCGAAGGTGAAGAACGGTGTGAGGATTAGAGCGATTGATTGGAAAGGGCGTTACTCCGACGCCACCGCCAGCCCAGAACTATGGCCAACGTCACGCTGGGAAGCCATATCGCCAGCAGCACATTGGTCAGCGTGGGCGAAATTGACAAGAGTGGCCCACCATACTTGATGCCAAGCGAGAGCAAGAGCGACACACCAAAAACTTTGAAAATTAAACCAATCATGAGAAATCAGAGCGAATTACAGTCAGCATAGTCGAATGGTTACAGCATTGCTTCGGCGATCTAACCTGCGTCCCGTGATCAGACATGCAAGTGTTCTTGATCCCCATCCAGTACCTTCCTGACTTAGCGTGTGTTCTAGGCTCAGCCTTCGTCAACCCAAATCAGTCTCCACATCGATCGCGCCGTCTTGGTGGCGTTGTGGTCAACGGAAATGAGCCATCGTAATCCTGATCACTGCTAATTCATTTGGGGCATCCTACCTTTGAAACTTTAGCCAATTTAGATAAAGTTGGCGTTGCTTGAATCCGGCGCGTTTGCCCCATACTGCGCATCTTTAGGAGTCCTATGCTGGAGTCATTACAATATTTTCTCGATCCACAGGGGTTCATCGCACACGGCCATTGCTACCTGTGGCAACCGAACCTGGTCTGGCTTCACGTAATTTCCGATGGCGCGATCGCGCTTTCCTACTTCTCGATCCCGTTAACGCTGGTTTACTTCGTTTCCAAACGCCGAGACATTCCCTTCAACTGGATTTTTTGGATGTTTGGTTTGTTCATCATTGCCTGTGGTGTTGGGCATGTCATGGATATCTGGACACTCTGGCACCCCACCTACTGGCTTTCAGGAACCGTGAAGGCATTTACCGCCCTCATTTCTGTCATCACGGCTTTAGAACTGATACCGCTAGTGCCTAAAGTGCTGGCACTGCCCAGTCCAGCCCAGTTAGAAGCGGCCAATCGGGAACTGGAAACCACATTGAACCGGCTCCAACAAGCTCAAATGCAGCTGATTCAAACAGAAAAGATGTCTAGCCTGGGGCAGTTGGTGGCTGGCATTGCCCATGAGATTAACAATCCCGTCAATTTTATTCATGGCAACCTGATCCATGCCAACGAATATACGCACAATCTGCTGCAGGTATTAAACGCCTACCAGTTGGCCTATCCTGAGCCTGTTCCAATGGTGCAAGCCGCGATCGATGCCAACGATCTGGAGTTCCTCAACGATGATCTGCCCAAAATGCTGTCGTCAATGAGAGTGGGTACTGACCGGATCCGTCAGCTTGTGCTCTCACTTCGAACCTTTGCCCGTCTGGACGAAGCGGAGATGAAACCAGTGAAGGTGCACGAAGGCATCGATAGCACTCTGATGATTCTTCAAAGCCACCTGAAACCCAGACTGGGATGGCCGGGCATCCAAGTTGTGAAAGAGTATGGCAATCTGGCTCCCGTTGAATGCTACGCGGGCCAGCTCAATCAGGTGTTTATGAATGTGCTCAGCAATGCCATTGATGCTCTGGAAGCTGATCCGAAGTTTTTGTCGTCTGATGCCCAGTTGGGTGCTGAGCCAACGGCATTGCCGACGATTCATATCCGTATGACAACGCTCGATTCATCCTGGCTATTGGTTGAAATTACCGACAACGGGCCTGGGATGCCGGAGCACATCAAGTCCCGTATTTTTAACCCCTTCTTTACCACCAAATCGGTTGGTAAAGGGACAGGACTGGGACTATCGATTAGCTACCAAATTGTGGTTGAGAAACATAATGGACGACTAGAATGCTCCTCGATCGTGGGTCAAGGAACCACGTTCCGTATTCATATTCCCATTCAGCGGTGCGCGGAAACCCAGCTGACTCTTACAACCCCGTCTCAGCCATAGCCAGGCCATCGTTTGATCGCGGTGGTAATTCATGCGAAGCTAAGAATCGCGTTGGAACGTCCGTAGACTCGCCCTATGAGCGATCGATGCCGTCCTCCGCGATCGAACCAACGCGATCATTGGACATCATTTCAAAAATCCTGTTTGGTGCAGTTCAATTTGTGTTATATTTGACAACGGCGTTTGAACCAACGTCCTTACCGAAATTCTATAGTCATGGGTCGCTAGCTCAGCGGTAGAGCATTCGGCTTTTAACCGACTGGTCCCGGGTTCGAATCCCGGGCGACCCATTTTGATTGAGACAGTTGATTGAAATCGTCGGCTTGGTCGTACACTTGCCGTCGATCGACCCTTGTGACGGCACAGGCAACCACTGGCTGTACGCGTTTTGAGCAGGCATAGACGCAGCAGACGGCTTCTAGAATCCGCCTTAAACTGGCTGCTTTTGCCTTGTGTCTAACCAACGTTCGGAATGAAAGCCATCACCGAAGCCACAGCTAGCTATCAGCGGGAGCTGGTGCTGCCTCCGCGATTGTAACGGTCGTCACTGGAACTTGAAGTGGATGTGCTGGATCGGGGGCAATCCATCGACTGGCCTGGTTAAGAGAATAGAATCCACCACAGAGCAGCAGCCGATCGCCTCCTTGTAAGTCGCTATCACCATCGGGAAAATGGATGAATTTTCCTTCGCGGCGAATCGCCTGAACCAGGACACCAAACTGTCGTCGGATGTGAAGCTCAGCCAGCGTTTTTCCAACCACCGGGCTGTGTTCTGGCACCAGTAACCATTGGCAGGAAGCATTTTCTGCTGGGACGGCCGCTTCCCCCTTTGCTAACTCGTCAAAGGCGGCAATCTCAGTGGTTTCACCCACCACCAGTAGGCGATCGCCCTCTTGCAACAGGGTTTTGACATCGGGGTAGTCAAGTTCTTCGCCGTTTTCCCGCTGGATCGCCATAAGGCTAACACCAGTCAAGCGACGCAGATCCGTTTCTTCTACCGTCATGCCAATCAGCGGCGACTCATCTGGCAGCGGATACCAGCGGCTGTTCATATCCTGAGCAGCGGCTTTGAGTTCGCGCGATACCTGGTAAGATGGCCGCTCCGATCGCAGTTCCAGGTAGTGTGAACTGCGAATCTGCTGCACTTCACGCTGAATTACCGGCAGCGGTAAGCCTAGCTCAGTCAAGAGGTGTGAGGACAGTTCGAGACTGGCTTCAAATTCTGGCTGAACCACTTCTTTCGCCCCTAATTGATAGAGCAGTTCAATATCCTTATCCTTATTTGCTCGGACTACCACATCGAGGTCAGGGGCCAACTCCAACGCGCGCTTCAGGCAAAGTCGAGTGCTCATTGGATCAGGGAGAGTAATGGCCATACCCTGCGCCGTGTCTGCACCCGCTTTTTCTAACACGTGCAAACTCGCTGCATTGCCATACACATAGGCAATGCCCGCTTCGCGCACTTCCTGGATACGCCGTTCTGACTGGTCAATGACCACCACCGGGTAGTTGTGCTCCCGCAAGAGCTGCACAATGTTGCGGCCTACCTGCCCATAGCCGCAAACAATCAGGTGATTCTGTTTGGGTAAGTCATCAGATACTTCCAGTGCCACATCGGTTCGTTCCAGGTAGCTTTTTAGCCAGGGCAAAGATTCTGCCCATGCAAAGACTTGCGGAATCAATCGCAGGACAAAAGGCGTTAACACCAGCGTGACAGCCGTTGTCCCCAGGATCAGCAAGTAAACCCGCCGGGAAACCAATCCGAGCGCTTGACCTTCGCTCGCCAGCACAAAGGAAAATTCACCAATCTGTGCCAGTCCAAATCCGGTAATCAGCGCTGTTTTGAGCGGGTACCGGAACACCATCACCAGCGGTGTCACAATCAGGAACTTACCAATGAACACCAGTGTCACCAGGCCCAGAATCAACTCCAGGTTGTTCCAGAGAAACACGGGATCAATCAGCATCCCGATCGCGGCAAAAAACAGACACGCAAAGATATCCCGCAGTGGCTCAACATAGTTCAGGGTTTGGTCGGCGTACTCGACTTCGGAGATCATCAAGCCCGCGACGAATGCTCCCATCTCGATCGAAAGCCCTAAATGCTCCGTGAGCAGAGCAATGCCCAAACAGATTGCGACTACACCCAATAAAAATAATTCTCGACTCTCAGTGCGCGCGAGCAATCGCAGCAGTGGTGGAATGACCCAGGTTCCGGCAATAACAGCCCCTAACCCCAGCAGCCCTGTCTGTAGCAGTGCCCAACCAACGGCCAACCCCACTTCTTCTACAGGTTTATCAAGTGCAGGCAGCACTGCCAGCATTAAACCAAGTGCCAGATCCTGCACGACCAAAATTCCCAGCATCACCTGCCCGTGAGGCGTCCCCGTCTCATTACGCTCCATGAGACACTTCAGCACCACTGCCGTCGATGAGAGGGACAAAATCGCACCCAGAAATACGCCTTGAGCCGGCGATGTCACCCAACCCATCCCGATCGAGACAATGGCTGTTATGGCGATCGTCAGCACGATCTGTAAACCGCCTCCGCCCAGGCTAATACCCTTAACCTTTTTCAGCTCGGAGAAAGAAAATTCGACCCCTAAGGCAAACAGCAAGAACGCGACGCCAAACTGTGCCAGCGTCTCCACCTGAATGAGTTCCTTGATCAGCCCTAACCCTGCTGGGCCAACAATCATTCCCGCTAGCAAATAACCCAATAGAATGGGCTGCCTTAGTATCGCTGCCAGAATGCCGCCTGCCGCCGCTGCCGCCAATACTGTGACCAAGTCAACGATGAGTCTGAAATCTTCTTGCACGGCGATTTAGATTATTAAAAAACGTATCATTCTCTCACTTTCAGAATACAAACTTTTCGGAACCAGCGGGGGTGGTTTTGCGTAAATTTCGCGAGCGATCGCGCGATCCCGCAAAGAATCTCGGACTATTTGCCTTAAGTTCTCCCGATCGCACATACTGAGGCTGTAATTTTTCTGATTGACGCCATGCTGACTCTGCCTCAAATTCTGCGCCGTGGTTTCTGGGGCGTACCTCGATCGCAGCATCCACCATCGTTGTCTTTGTTTGGCCGCAGCCACTCTCGATTTCATCAGCGATTGATGGCTCTCTGTGCGTGGTCACCAAAAGCGCGGTTCGGTGTAGCTGTGTTAGCGACCAGCGTCGCGATCGAGACACTGGCGCTACCCGTCAAAGCGATGCAGGTTCAAGTGTCACCAAGCACTCCCCAACTGGGTGACACCCTGGCCGTTACGGTCGAATACGATACCCCCGGTGACGCCTCGCCTAAAGTTACGGTGGGTCAGCGAACCTATCCAGCATTTCCAATCGGTGAAAATCGGTATCGCGCACTGCTGCCAACAACGCCGCTCGATCGACCGGGTACGCTTCAGCTTAAAGTGCGTGGCGATCGTGAAAGTAGCCAAATTGCCGTCAACCTGCGAAATCGTCGGTTTCCGACCCAGTCGATCTGGTTACCACCTGGAAAAGATGAGGATTTATCAGATTACGAGTTCAACCGCGTCGATGCGTTTAAGCAACTGGTGACGCCACAAAAATATTGGCAAGGCCCCTTCTTAAAGCCGAATAATGGGCCTGTTACAACCATTTATGGCGTTCGTCGCTACTACAACGGTAAATTTGCAAATGACTACTACCATCGGGGTGTGGACTATGCGGGCGCTTATGGCTCACCAGTCATTGCGCCTGCTGCGGGACGAGTTGCCCTGATTGGACGTGAGGCTAACGGATTTTTAGTGCACGGCAATTGTATTGGGATTGACCACGGACAGGGCGTAGAAAGCATTTTTCTACATCTCAGCAAAATCCTGGTCAAAGAAGGCGATTTAGTCAAAGCTGGTCAAGTCATTGGTGCCGTGGGCGCAACGGGTGCCGCAACAGGCCCACATTTGCACTGGGGACTCTATGTGGATGGTCAGGCGGTTGATCCACAGCCTTGGCGAAGTAAGGGCTTTGAATAACTTTTATTTGAAGGCTCAATTAAGTTGATACTGAACCTGCATTCTGGGGCAAGATTATTCAAGGCAACTAGTTGCAATACGGCGCTGCATTTGGAGGCATTATGAGTATTGAAAAAATCGTGGAGCAGGCGCTGCAAGATGGCTACCTGACTCCTGCGATGGAAGCGGAGGTCGGTCGAATTTGCGACACGGCTTCGGAACTATCGATCGAAGAATACATGGCGCTCGATCGCCTGATGGGTGCTCTATTGACGGGCGAAGTGGTCGCCGTTCCCCGAAAGCAGTTTATCAATGTCATGGAAGAACTCATTCTGACCGAGGCGATCGCGCGTGTAGCCGAGATTGAGGCGACCAGCGATCGCACCCTCGATTTGGGTGATATTGCCGCCTACGCACTCAACCGTCTACCACCCCTCTACGCCACGACTGAAGAAGGTGCGACCTACCAGCGACAGCGAGCCAAAGAAGAACTGCAAGGACTCATTGCACAGCAAGTGGGTGAAGCAATCGCGCGCAATCTTGACCGCCCCGAATTCTTCCCCGAACGGCAAGCTCTGGGTAAAAACTCGGGTGATGAAATCTTGACACAAGTCAGCGCTCTGCTCCAGGCTTATGCACCCAGCTTCGAGCCTCAGCCCGGTGCATCCAGCTAAACATCCGCACAGACCAAAGGCAAACAGACCAAAGGCAAACAGATACAGGGATTTGGCGAATCTACGTTCAAGCAGCGCATCTAACGACACGTGATTTAATGCTTCGGTTGGCTCTATGGTCGGACCTCAACCGTCGTCCCTAGGGCTACCTGGTCATACATCGCCACAACATCTTGGTTTCGCATTCGAATACAGCCATGCGAAACGGCCTGACCGATTAAGTCCTCCTGGTTTGTGCCATGAAATCCAACGTGGGTGCGTCCATCAATTAAAAAACCAATCCACCGCTGACCGAGCGGATTGTCAGGCCCGGGAGGGATTACTTCCCCTGTAATTGGATGACGCCATTCCGGATTACGTTGCATTTCGAAAACGTGGAACGAACCACGCGGAGTTTCCCACCCGGCCTGCCCAATCGCTACGGGATAACTTTTGATCAACTGCTGATCCCGATATAGAGATACGCGACGTTCGCTCAAACTCACTACTAGTCGAGCGTCACTCCTGGCGATCGCAGCGGCATCTACCCCAGTTTGACTGGTGGCATTTGCTTTGGTTGGCCATGCTGATCGACGGAGTATTCCGGGCGGATTTTGTGAATTTGCGGCCCAGGCAAACCACTGAATCCCCACTAGCATCAGCGCCGCGCCGACGCAGAGAAACATAAAGCTACGCGATAGGCGATCGTCTCGAATGTTCACAGCTATCGTTTTCCGCTTAACAAGCCTATCTCCTAATCTACCCGCTCCACAGGAGTAAGCCTACCCTGGCTGGATAATTCCCCATTCGTTTTGCGTACCCGTTGCTCAGTCCGTCTATTGCCGTTCTCGCTTCCACCCCTTCCACCCTGTAACCATCAATTCCTCTCTCCAGGCTGTACCGCTATCGCCAGCTTATTTGGGGCCAACTAACTGATTGCCGATGGGTAGGCTTGCTTGTGCCTCGTCGCTATCCTGAATAGGGCCGCGGCTATAGCTACGGCTGTACGCTACCGCGCTGGAGAATCGTGAGATAGGGGTGGAGACACCAGCAAACGCTGCAATCAATGGAGCACGAACAGGTGAGATATTGCAAATACCGACAGCCAAAGTGATCCCCGCACTCCGTGAGTATGCGGATGTGGCGGCGTTAAAACCGGCGGTCAAGCTTTACAGTATCTTGATTTTTTTACTGAAATTCTTTCGCCAGAATGGGCACATTATGGGTGTGAATTTCGTTGAAGTAATTGAGCAGGCTTCTGGAATTCAAAACCAACTGACTGTAACTGAACAAAAGTGCTGCAGCAAATCAGAGCACTGTCGTCTGGATGTAGGAGGAGCTGAATATGTTTGAAAAGTTGCTACTGGCTGCCACTATCACATTTTCACTGAACCTATTTATTGGTCTCAGCACGCAATCAGGAAGACCATCAACGATAACCGCCCAGTCTACGCAACCACCCGTCTCCCATTCGATCTACATCGCCCGTGTTCTTCACGATCGCCTGTTTCTGCACGATCTGTTTCAATAAAGCCACGGCTCTGGCCGGGAGTGACCGATCCTTGCTCCTGCCCATGCCTTGATCGCAGCGAGCCGCTAAACTGCAGGAACTTTGCTCACACCGGCACCGTCCAGATAAGTGGCATGTTTGAAAGCAAAGCGATCCATGAACCAGTCCGTTTCTGCATCCTGGTCGTCGTTGGGTACAACCAGTTCCGCAACGACCGTGTCCGCCGAAAATCTTTCCAACCTCGATCTTGTCTTACAGTGTCAAGCCGGGAATCGCCCGGACAAGGCTGCATTTGCAGAACTGCTGCGTCGGCATCAATCTCATGTTGAAAAGGTGCTGTATCACCTGGCTCCAGATTGGCACGATCGCTCCGATTTGACGCAAGAGGTCTGGATCAGGGTATATCGTAATATTAAGCGCCTCAATGAGCCGATTAAGTTTCGCGGATGGCTGAGTCGGATTGCTACCAACCTCTTCTATGATGAGCTTCGCAAACGTAAGCGCAACAATTTACCACTGTCGCTCGACACACGTTTGACGGTTGAAGATGGTGAAATGGATTGGGAGATTGCCTCTGATATGCCTGGCCCCGATGAGGACTTAACGACCCGTGAATTTTATGACCAACTTCAGTTGGCGATCGCTGACCTCCCAGAGGTATTTCGGACCACGATTGTGCTGCGTGAAATTCAGGGTATGGCGTATGAAGAAATTGCTGAAATGACAGGTGTGTCTTTAGGTACAGTTAAGTCAAGGATTGCTAGAGCGCGCCTACGGCTGCAATCGCAACTGCAGCGTTACCTTGACGGCAACTAGTCACGGAGCTTGAAGTGCAGCCATTGACAATTTTTTCATTAAGGCTGTCGCATAATTACGGAACTCAGGGTTTACTGGTGACTAGGCTGTATCTTGCTCTCGTTTGTTCGCATCTGAATCCGATCTATTCTTTAAATATCTAAGTGCGTTCTCTCAACACACGACGTGGTGCCGAAATGACCTCTAACTTTAACTCTTCAAACGATAACCGTCAGCCGTCTTCTACGCCCGGTCAAGCGCCCTCTTCATGCTCATCGAATCTAGTGCAGCGCGATCGTTTTGAGCTATTGAGTGCTTATCTGGATGGTGAGGTAACAGCAGCCGAGCGAAAGCAAGTAGAGGACTGGTTGGCGAATGACGAAACCGTACAGCGCCTGCATGCGCGTCTGCTGAAGCTCCGCCACGGGTTACAAACAATGCCCGTGCCTGCAGCCCGGCAGTCGACCGAACAAACAGTCAATCAAGTGTTAGCACGCGTTGAGCGGCAACCGCGGTTGTCACTGGTGTGGGGAGGAGCGGCAATTGCAGCCCTATTTATTGGGGCGTTAGTGAGTAGCATTTTGCCTGGTACCCGATCGCCAGTGCCTCAGATTGCGGAAGGCTCCAAGCAACCGACGATGGAGTCACCCCAGTTAAACAATGCTAATGAAACGTTGCTAGTCGCGCTGGACAAACCGTTAGTTGCGATCCCGAAGACGCCTGTGGTTGTGCCCAACCCATCGCTTAAGGATGCCTCAAATTCGATGACTCCTGGCGGGGGGACACACTAGGCCCTGATGGCGGATGCCATTGGCCATCGGGTAGCAAGCTGCCCTGGAGATGGTACACCTGCTCACTGGTCATAATGTATGACCAAGCCATACCGGGGTTGTGGTCAGCCGCGTCATAGATTTCAATCATTTGGCGATCGTACTGGTACTGGTCGATCGCCAGTTTTGGCATGTGCTGGTGAAAAACGATCGGGTCATGCCGCTCAAACTCGTCGAGTGTTGCCAGGATAGCGGCATCGGCAAAC
>JAJPKC010000040.1 GCA_021323955.1 Oscillatoriales cyanobacterium Centralia_MAG_596
CTTCCGGCTCAAACGAGAGAGCCGCCATGTCTGATGGCAGTAGCGGTCTGCCAGCATTTCTAGACGATAGATTTTGGGAGGGTTGAGTATCCATGAGGCACCGTTATAGTTCTTGGTTCACCGTTTGAGCCATGCTCGATCGCAGCTTTGTAATCAGATTTTTAGTCACTCCATCCTGGTGTTCGGCGGGTTTAGGGATTTAGCACTCGCACCGGAGCAGGGTCAGACCCGGTTTACGATTGGGAGCGGGCCACGATCGACCAGGGCGCGAAATTGGGTCTGGCCAACGCCCCCAACGCTCACAGACCAAAAATGTTCAGGAAGCTTGCCAACGGGAACAGCGGATTGAGAACGTTGCCGATCGTGTCGCCGAATGCGGCCAGGCCCGACCGTCCGACCACAATGATGTCGTTGTTTTGCATGGCCGGGTTGGTCTGGTCGTTGATGCCCTTCGAGAAGTCGATCGCCACCTTACGACGAACCACCGTGCCATCGGGGTTCAGGTGGATCAGCTCAACAGAATTTTTCTTCGCCCGCCGGTTGTCAAACCCACCAGCGGCCAGCAGTGCCTGGTTAAGCGGGGTATTGGGCGGAACCTGAACCACTCCGGGTTGCCGGACTTCACCCACCACGTTGACGCGAATAATGTCTGGCGAGAAGCTGGCGCTGGCGATCTTGGACGCTTCCGCCGCACTGATGCTGGTCGCCGTTGGAATGGTAATGGTGTCGCCAGTTTGCAAAATCGCGTCTTGCTGCACATCGCCCGCCTGCAGCAGTTTCATCAAGTCCACGTCGATGGTTTGTTGGCCACCGGCTCGCGTCAGACGACGGATCTGGATTTTGCGGATGTCGGCCAGCGGTTTGATGCCGCCCGCAATCTGGATCGCCTGCGTCACGGTCGGCGGTTTGTCATTCGTGCTGGTGACGGCTGCCGTGCTGCCGAGTGACCCGGCAACCGCATTCTTGGAGTTGGCACCCGCGACCACATAGGCACCGGGGCGGAACACCTCACCCACGATCGCAATGTTGACGGGCTTGCCTTTCTCAGCAGCGAAGGTGGTATCCGCGAGCTGCAGCGATTCTGCCAGGTTGGGGTTGGGGTTGGCCGCAATGAAAACGGAGTCCCCATCGCGCAGGGTCAGGTCAGACTGCAAGTTACCCGACTGGAAGTAATTCCACAGGTCAACCGTAATGATCTGTGGCGGGCCGACGCGCTGCGGTCGCCGAATTTCTACACGGCGGACATCAGCAGCCTGCGTGATACCACCCGCCGTTTGCAGGGCACGGGTCAGGGTGGGAAACTGAGTGCCGCCATCCTGAGTGGCCAGGGGAATGGTATAGGTGCCGGGGCGTCCCACTTCACCCAAAATCCCAATCGTGAGTGGGCGTGCCGAGAGCAGCGTGATGGTGACGATCGACCGCTTGAAGTAGCGGGCATAGCGTTTTGAAAGCTCAGCTTCGGCCTGTCTCAGCGTCATGCCCTTTACCGAGACATTGCCAACGAGCGGTAAGTTAAGGGTGCCATCGACCAGCACTTGCGTCCGACCGCGATCGCCGCTATACTCAGGCGCATCGAATATATCAATCTGGATGCGATCGCCCGCGCCGAGGGTGTAAGTATCGGACGGGACAGCGGTTGAGCTGTTGAGTGCATAAAGGGTGCCGGGTGAGGATAGTCCCCGGGTGGCACTACTGGCGGGGTGGGCTACAGCGGTAAACGTGAGTAGAGTAAGACCGGTTGCCGACGCCAGAACTCGGAAATTAATTGGCATTGCGGAGCAAACTCCCAGAACGTGAAACAATTATCAGGAACCGATGTCAGGGCGAGACGACTGTGTGCAAACGCCTACGGGGTCAGTGGCCACACGTAGATGATTAGGGTGCGTTTGATGATTGGCCTGTAATTCTATCTACTCGCTCACGGTCTACAGACCGGAAACATTCCAGCACTTCATATAATCTCCACGCCAGCGTCATACCGGGCTGTTGGGAACATTGAGGGGGGTAAAACGTCGGCGCGTGCATGACCTGCGATCGATGGGTGGATCCTTTCAGTCTTCAGGGGTAACGATCGCTAAACCGGACGTTTCGCGACAACGTGATTGGATCGCTGGCGCTGACCCAACGCCGCGATGCCTTGTGTCGTCTGGATTGGCTTTCTAGCTCGTTTGCGCTGCCCATGGGATGGCCAGCAGACATAGCAAGACATATAAAGTTGTTGCAAAGACGATTAATCTCCTCCGTGAGTCTCCTGATTTGGTGATTGAGTGTCTGTACAGGGTAGTGGGAATTGTTAACGGATTCGTAACACAGCCTCCAAACCGTTGCTATTCCGCCCAGGCCCGTTGACGTTGCGGTTCCGACCCGCTGCGATCGAACTAGATTAAAGCCGCATGGAGCGGCAATCACCCCTGGGGGCCATCCAGTCGTTTGTGTTCCAGCTCTGAGCCAGCAGTGGGTACTGCACCCATACTGCCAAATGCACCGCACGCGGCAACTGCCGCCCTTGGGAACTCATCGGGAGAGGCTGGGACAGCGTCCGCCCCCTCCAAGCGCCCCTGAAAGCGTTAATCGCGTCCGCTCTCCCGTGCCCCTTTTAACTGAGTCGATCGCGTCAATTAACCGAACCAGATATCTGATGAAACTTCAGCTTCCTCCTGTCGTCCGCCAAATTATTAGAGCCACAGGGTTCTGGAAAAACAATCGGCTGATCTTGAAAGAGATCCGGCGGTTCCCGCGCTTGATCGCGGCCGTACTGGTCTTTTCCTTACTGGCAGCCCTCTTTGAAGGGTTTGGGATTAGCTTCTTGTTGGCCTTTTTGCAAAAGTTAGTAGAGCCGAATGCCACGCCGTTCCATACGGGCATCAGCTGGTTTGACACGGCGATCCTGGGCATCAATGACTCTAAGCTCAGTCAGCTCTACCGGGTTTCAGGACTCATTTTGCTGTCAACGCTGCTGCGGGTGGTGTTTAGCTACCTCAGCATCACCTACGCCGAGATCGGCGGCATTCGGCTGACCAACAACCTGTACAAGCGGATCTTTGAACAGCTCCAGTCCCTGAGTCTGCGCTTTTATGGGCAGGTGAAGGCGGGCGAAATTTTGAACACGATGACCTCGGAAACGACAGGGCTGCGGCAGTTTGTTGGCTCGCTGAGCAACCTTTTCATTCGGCTGACGATCATCCTGACCTACGCCATCATGTCGATGCGGATCTCGTGGCAGCTCAGCATTATTTCCACGCTGCTGTTTGGTCTGGCGGCGGCGGGCATTTCCACCTTCAACGCACGCATCCGGGGGGCCAGCTTCCCGGAGTCTGCAGCCCGTGGCAAACTCGTCTCGATCGCCTCTGAGTTTATCAATGGCATCCGCACGGTGCAGGCGTTCTCCACCCAGGACTTTGAGCGGCGGCGCTTTTATCGAGCAGCGGATGAGGTGGCGACTACGACCAAACATGCTATCCGGCAGTATGCGGCGGTTCGCCCGATCGCGGAATCGATAGCCATCGTGATTTTGATTAGCATCATTGTGGTGGGTATGACGGTCTATGTGCCCAGTGGCGAACTGCAGGTTCCGACGCTGCTGACGTTTGTGTTTGTGCTGATGCGGCTGGCCCCGGCGGTGCAGGAAGTGAGCGGACGGTTTGCGGAGCTAAACGGCTTGCAGGGCGCGGTGCAAAATGTGGAAAACTTTTTGCGGACGGAGGACAAGCACTACATCCAGAATGGTTACCGTCAGTTTCCGGGGTTGCGGCAGGCGATCGAAGTCGTGGCGGTCGATTTTGAGCACCTCCCCGGTGAGCCGGTCTTGAGTGACATTACGCTGACGATTCCCAAAGGTAAGACGATCGCCCTGGTGGGAGCGTCGGGGGCGGGTAAATCGACGCTGGCAGACTTGATTGCGCGCTTTTATGACCCGACACGGGGCCGGATCTTGTTTGACGGCATTGACCTGCGTGAGTACGACCTGACGGCTGTGCACAACCGGATGGCAATCGTGAGTCAGGACACGTTCATTTTTAACGCGAGTGTGCGGGACAACATTGCCTATGGCATCACGGACATTAATGAACGGGCTGTTTTGGATGCGGCGCGGTTGGCCAATGCCCTGGAGTTTATCAAGGAGCTACCGAATGGTCTGGACACGATGCTGGGCGATCGCGGTGTGCGGTTGTCGGGTGGTCAACGGCAGCGGATTGCGATCGCGCGGGCGCTGTTGCGAAATCCCGAAATCCTGATCATGGATGAGGCGACCAGTGCTCTGGACTCGGTATCGGAACGGTTGATCCAGAAGTCGCTGGAAGACCTGTCGGTGGGACGAACGGTGATTGCGATCGCGCACCGACTGTCTACCATCATGCGGGCGGACAAGGTTGTGGTGATGGAGCAGGGACGCATTATTGAGCAGGGCACCTATCAGGAGTTGCTATCGCTGCGCGGCAAACTGTGGAAATACCACCAGATGCAGCATGAAGCGAGTTGATTCCCCTCTCAATCGATGCTGAGAATTCTCACTAAGTCAAATCCAATTGTCTGTATTTTTATCAGAAATATCTGGAGTCAATAGAACATGCCTAAAACCTTCGTTATTACCCCTAGTTATATTGCTTCAGAGGCAAGAGTTGAGTTTGCATCAAAGTCATTCTCCTCAATATGGAATATTTTGGGAGATCAGTATCCATTTATAGTCGTAGATGATATTCCAAGAGGAAAATCCATTTTTAAGTTATTACCTAATTTTAAATATTTCCCCAAATGCCGAGAAATCTACAATAAAGAAAACATTCAGATACTACGCCAATATGGTCGTGGTAGTAGATTAGCGACTTTACGTGCTGTCCGGGAAGCTAAAAAGCAAGGAGCAGACCTAGTTTTTATTCATCTTGACGACAATATCTATGTACCTCCCTTGAAAGAGTTGATGGAATTTGCAAATGATGCTTTCGCTCAGGATAGTGAATTATTAGCAATCAAACTTACAGACGAACCTATCTTATCTAACAAATGCAATCCAACCTTGGGCAATCTAAGTGAGATAAAAATTGAAAACGACGAAATTAAGTTTGACAAGGTTACATTAAAGCCTACTCGTTTTCATGACTACACGTTGTGGTGGTCTTACTATGAGGAGAATATGGTGGATAAAGACTATTGGCCAATTTCTCTGTGGTCTATTCTATACCGAGTTGACTTTCTGGAAAAATTGTTGACTGGAAAAGGAAAAGATCATCTAAAGCATCTCGTTGACATTGAACATTTCTATAGAAAAAAGGCAAATTGGGTTCAGGAAGTTAGAGAGACTAAAGGGAAGATTGGTTACATCAACATGCAATTTGTAGGCATTGAAATGCAAAACAACCTTAATTGGATGGATTTGATTCAGTACCCTAACACTCCAGTTTTATAGTTTCTTTCCGCACTCCTTATAATCTCTAAGAGGCAATTCCCTAACGCTCTGCGGCGTCAAATGCAGAGATGGGCGAGTACATTCACAAAAGTCATTTAGCAAGCTAAACAGAGCTTATCCCTTATCCAGTTGATTAAGGACTCCCTCATGCTGCAAGATATAACTTTCATTACAGCCCATTTCCGTGATTTTGAGTGGACGCAGTTATTAGTTGAATCCATTTGTCAAAAAACCCCGGCAGATTCTATTAGAGAGATCATCATTATTGATCAAGATCGGAGTGAAGAATCGCGCTCTTACCTTCAGACATTAGGCTCAAAAATTCGAGTTGTTCAGTATCCTAAAAGTGAACCGCACTTTTTAATAACGCAGCATGACCATTCAGCAGTATTAAATGCTGCGGTTAAAGAAGCAAGAGGCGAATTGATTCTAATTTTTGACTCTGATGCCCACCCAATCTCAATGGACTATCTGGAAATCATTGAGGAAAAACTTCAAACCTATGATGCGATCCTTGCAGAAGAGCCAACTCGCCCTGGCTTAACTCACCCTTGCTTCATGGTATTGAGGCAGAGACATATTGATCTCAATTTAGCTTTTGATCAAGATCTTTTTACTAAAGAAGTTGATACAGGACGTTTAATTGGTCAACAGCTTAGAGAGGCAGGAGAAAAGGTCTATCTATGTTCGCCTAAATCTGCCTTCAATGGAGATCATGGGACGATCTACCTTGAATCTGTTTATCATCATGGGCATGGGTCTTTCAAGAAAAATGAAAGTGAAATTCTGCAAAAGCAAGTTAACTGGGAAAATGCATTTTTTCGACAATATGTTATAAAAAATAAATCATACAGTCTTCCTTTTATCACTTTTGTGATTTTCAGAATTGTAAAATACATTAGGGTGTTTCCAATAAAAGTTCGCGCAGGAATGGACAAGCTTCAAAGGCTCTTCCGGATCCAGGGTGAAAGTCGTACAATAGGACACTTTTAGCTAGGTGGAGTACAAGTGGACGTTCATCTTGATCCATTGCTTAACTTGTCTCATACTCCGGTTGGAAACTGTACTCAGCAAGACAATGAAGGGTGTCTGAAACTACGGTTTTTCAATGAGGAAGCGAGTTTTTTATAGTGTAAGCAATTAAGTTCGAAATTGCATCAAAACCGTTTCATTCTAATTCAAGACTTCCCAATTTTCGGTCAAGCGGCGTACTTTAAAGTTCCGCATCGTTAGTTTTATCACAGTCATTGTCAAGATTGTTTTACTGAATTACTGACCTTTATGGATGAAGGATGGCAGTACGCACGACGCTACGAGGAGTATGTTTGTGAGCAAGTCTAACTGTCGAGTATTGAGCAGGTCAGCCGCGTAAACGATTAAGTTTTGACCGCATCCAAGAGATATTCAAGTATCAGTATTCTCAGAAAATCTGGATGATCAAGTGTTAAACGCATTGGGATTGATAAAAGCACAGAACAGAAAAGGCACCAAAACTTCGCCGTAATTACCGGGATATTGAGGCTAGAACATTAATCGGAGTGATTGACATTCATCAACAGGAAGACATCATTGAAGCGCTGGAGCAGCAGCTTTTAGAGATGAGAGCACAGGTAGAATTGGTGAGTGTCGATATGTGGGTTAGTTTCTCAGAAGTGGTGAAGAAAATGTTTCCGAATGCGGTAATTGTCATTGACCATTTTCATGTGATTAAAGCCGTGGACGAACGATGAGAAGGGAAAGCATCAGACTCAGAAATGGTTGAATAAAGCACGAACCGTTTACAGTGAAGCCATCACAACGATTCGCAATCATCTAGATGGAATTAGTAACTACTTTCGCAATCGCACTACGAGCGTGGCAATGGAGGTAATTAACAATCGCATTAGGTTGATTAAACGACAAGCTTATGGCTTTGTAAATTTTGACAACTTTCGAGAAAGGCTGTTAGCCTGCTTCTCTGATTAACAGAAGTGATTACCTTATTAATGGAAGAACAAACTTGCCCATGAATAGTGTCTGTCATCAAACCAAGCGTCCGACTATCATTTGTTTAACTCCGATTAAGAATGAAGCCTGGATTTTAGATCGATTTCTAAAATGTGCCAGCCTATGGGCCGACCACATTATTATTGCAGATCAGGCTTCAACGGATGGGTCTAGAGAGATTGCTTTGCGTTATCCGAAAGTGACTCTCATCGAAAACAGTTCTCCTGACTTTAATGAGCCTGAACGTCAGAAATTGTTGATCGATGCTGCTCGTCAGTTCCCAGAACCTCGATTGCTAATTGCGTTGGATGCAGATGAGTTTCTAACGGCAAACGTTACTGATAGTTTGGAGTGGGCAACAGTCCTTGAGGCTCCTGTAGGCAGTATTATCCAGTTTGATAGGGCAGAAATTCTTCCTGGTATTAGATCCTACTGGATACAGCCGTACAGTAGTTTTAACTTTGGTTTTCTAGATGATGGAAGTCAGCACGTGGGTGAAAAAATCCATAGTCCTAGAGTTCCTAATCCACCTCTCGCGCCAATCATTTCACTGCGAGAAATTAAAATTATGCACTACCAGTTTACTGATTGGAACCGTATGCGTAGTAAACATCGCTGGTATCAGTGCTGGGAACGATTAAACCGTCCTGAGAGAAGGGCTGCTCAAGTTTATCGTCAATACCACCATATGTACGCTGTCTCTAAAAGCGAGATTCATGCACTACCTAAAGAATGGTTGTCTGGGTATGAGCAGCAAAAAATTGATATGACCAGCGTTAAACAAGAGCAAATATATCGATGGGATAAGGAGGTTTTAGATCTTTTCGATAAGTATGGCTCTAAAACGTTTAGGAAAGAGGCGATTTGGGATGTA
>JAJPKC010000534.1 GCA_021323955.1 Oscillatoriales cyanobacterium Centralia_MAG_596
AAAAAGGATGGTTTGGCGGGGGGGCATGCGTTTTGCTCGGACTGCTCTTGGTACTCAGCGTTCATGTCACTGTAGGGGTTGCCACAGGTAAACCAACTGGTTGGCCTAAGGCAGAGCGGACAGAGCAACCGATAAAAGCGTTATCCCAGTCTATTCAGCCCGTTGCAATGGCTTTTCCATCCCCGCTTGTGCAGCAGGCAGAAGATCGCTATCAGGCCGGTCAACTCATAGAGGCGATCGCGCTTTGGCAACAGGCAGAAGACCGCTATGACAAGGATGGTGATCGCCTGAATCAGGCTCTCGTACTCAGTTTCATTGCTACGGCTCTGGATGCTTTGGGACAGTGGACACAGGCAAAAGACGCTATTGATCGCGCGATCGTACTGTTGAAGGCTCAAAATACAACGACCAATCCAGCAGCCTTACCCGTGATTGCCCAGGTATTAACCACTCAAGGAGAACTCCAACTCGTTCACGGTCAAACGGCAGCAGCATTTGAAACCTGGCACGATGCTGAAGCGGTCTATCGTAACGCGGGCGATACGACGGGCATTCTGGGCAGCCAAATTAATCAAGCTAGAGCCTTAGAGTCGCAGGGACTTTATAGACGCGCTACAGTCCTTCTGACACAGGTAGAGCAGTCGTTGAACATCCAATCCGATGCGCATTTAAAGGTGACAGGGCTGCGAAATCTGGGCAAGGTTTTGCGGTTGGTCGGTAATCTGGCTCAATCGCGAGCTGTTTTAGAACAAAGTTTGGCGATCGCTGAGACTCTCCAAGACAAAACGGTGCGATCGGCATCTGAGCTAAGCGGCATCCTCTTGAGTCTGGGAAACACCACGCGCGCCCAAGGAGAAACCGATACGGCGCTGCATTTCTACCAAAAGGCAGTCGTTACGGCTCCATCACTCACGGCAAAAACTCAAGCTCAACTGGCTCTGCTAAGTTTGCTGGTGGAACGCGGTCAATGGGTAGACGCCCAACGTTTGTTGCCGTCACTTCAAGCCCAGCTTGCCGAATTGCCACCGGGACGGTTGGCGGCGTATGCGCGCATCAATTTGGCTCAAAGTTTAATCAGGCTAGGGGGCAAAAAGGCAGCGGGAGCAAGGAAAGTCTCAGCTCAATTTTCCCAGGCTGTGGCGCAGGGACTTGCCGTAGCGGTGCAGCAAGGTCGAAGTTTGGGCGATCGGCGGACTGAATCGTATGCACTTGGTACGTTAGGGAGTTTATATGAAAGCACCCAGCAGTGGGAGGATGCCAGAACGTTGACTCGACAGGCGCTGAGCTTGGCTCAGTCCATTGATGCGCCTGACATTGTTTATCAGTGGGAATGGCAGCTCGGACGGCTTTTCTGTGGAGGGACACAATCCTGTGCATCGACTGACGATCTAGAAAATGCCACAACGGCCTACGGTGAAGCCGTGAAGACATTGCAATCACTTCGCAGCGATCTGGCAGCCATTAACTCAGACGTGCAGTTTTCGTTTCGCGAAAGCGTTGAACCCGTTTACCGCCAGTTTGTGGAACTGTTGTTGCAATCTGACCGCAATGCGCCCAGTCAGGATAATCTCAAACAAGCGCGGCAGGTGATCGAAGCGCTCCAGTTGGCAGAACTTGATAACTTCTTCCGAGAAGCCTGCACCAATGCGCGTCCGGTCGACATTGACCAGATTGATCCTCAGGCGGCGGTCATCTATCCCATCATTCTGCCCAACCAGTTAGCGGTGATCGTGGCGTTGCCCAATCAACCTTTGCGCTATCACAAAACGTCGTTGCCTCAAGCAGATGTAGAGCGCTTTCTCACCCAGATGCGTCAGGCACTACGACCGACTGCTTTTGTGGAAGATTGGTTGCCGGCCAGCCAGCAGGTCTATAAGCTGCTTCTACAGCCCGTGGAGTCTGAACTGGCAACCAGTGGTGTGAAAACCCTTGTCTTTGTGCCCGATGGATTGCTCCGTAGTTTGCCGATGGCAGCACTCTACGATGGTCAGCACTATTTGATTGAAAAATACAGTGTGGTGCTTACGCCTGGATTGCAACTGCTGCAAGCCCAATCCCTGCAACGTTCTCGCCTGCAAGGACTCCTGGCGGGACTGAGTCAAGCACGTGATGGCTTTACCGCGCTGCCAAATGTGGCAGTTGAAATTAAGCAAATTGAAGCAGAATTGCCCGCTCAGGTACTGCTTGATCAAGCATTCACTCAGCGATCGCTGCAAATCCAGCTTGATTCCACCACG
Organism: Oscillatoriales cyanobacterium Centralia_MAG_596; assembly: GCA_021323955.1. Classification (GTDB taxonomy): domain Bacteria; phylum Cyanobacteriota; class Cyanobacteriia; order Leptolyngbyales; family Leptolyngbyaceae; genus Stenomitos. The sequence goes on from JAJPKC010000534.1 coordinate 2,238, forward strand.
TCTTCCATCGTCCATCTGGCAACGCATGGTCAATTTAGCTCAAATGCAGATGATACGTTTATTCTGGCCTGGGATGGACGCATTAATGTTAAACAATTGGATCAACTGCTCCGTGCTAGAGACGGCAAGCTCAACCCGATCGAACTGCTGGTACTCAGCGCTTGCCAGACGGCAACGGGCGATCAACGGGCGGCGCTGGGAATGGCAGGGGTAGCTGTGCGATCGGGGGCACGCAGTACCCTCGCGTCGCTATGGTCGGTGAGCGATCGCTCAACAGCTTCATTGATGATTGATTTTTACCGTGAGTTAGGTAAACCTGGGATTACGAAAGCGGAAGCGCTTCGTCGTGCTCAAGTCGCCTTATTACATCAAGACGATTACACTTCTCCTTATTACTGGGCACCGTTTGTTCTTTTAGGAAATTGGTTGTAAATAATGTTATGAAGTGGACTCAACACAGCATTCCCATCGGCATTGCTCTGGCTTTAGAACTGGCGATCGCCCATACCACTGCGGCGATCACACCGAACGCAGCCATAGAGCTTTATGGAAGTAAAAAACCGTTGATCTCTAACGTTAAAAAGATACAACTCGCGCAGAGCAATCCGCCGCCGCCGCCTACAAACCCAGGTAGCTCATCAGCAGGAGGACGACGGGATCCATCCAATTGTCCTCGAGATCCGGGAACGGCAGCAAGGCCGTTATTAACGGCCCTTAGTCCCACCGCCAAACCAGGCTTCACGTTAGTAGAGCGGCCCACTTTCCTTATCTATGTACCCAAAACCAGTGCCAAAAATGCCGAATTTAGCCTCCGCAGTCGATCGGGGCAAGGCGTTTATCGCACAACGGTCGCTTTGACCCACACTCCCGACTTGATCCGCATTACCTTACCAACGCAGTCCTCCCCTTTAGAGCTTGGTAAGCTCTACACCTGGTCGTTTGCCGTCATTTGCAACCCGGACGATCGCCTCGACGATCGCTTTGTCACCGGTATGGTTCAACGCATTGAGCTTGATCCAACCCGTCTACGCCAAATTCAGCAGGCATCCCCCAAAGAACAGGCAATCCTCTATCAGAAAGCAGATGTTTGGTACGACGCTCTCGCCGTTTTGTTTCAATTGACTCGCCGCGAGCGTAATGAGCCAGACATGCTCAAAGCTTGGCGTGAACTGTTGCAATCGGGGGGCGTTGATACCATGATTGATAACAACTTTGAGCAAGCGAACCCACGTTGAGCGATCGCCTTCATCACTATGTGGACAACCCTCAAGCAGCAACTTTGGCGATGGCGTGGCGTTCTGGTGACAGTGCCCAGTGTTGCTGGAGGGTTGCTGCTTCTGCGCTTAGCTGGAGCGCTACAGTTCATGGAACTCGTGGCGCTAGATCAGATGTTTCGCCTCCGTCCTGTTGAAACGGTTGATCCACGCATTGTCCTCGTCACGATCGACGAGTCAGATATCAAACAGCTCGGACAATGGCCCATGTCTGATGCCTCACTGGCTCGCACCATTAACCTGCTTAAACAACAACAGCCCAGGGTCATTGGATTGGATCTCTTTCGTGATCTCCCTGTCGAACCCGGTCATCAAGACCTGGTCAACGTCTTCGCCACAACACCCAACCTCATCGGCATTGAGAAGGTCATCAAAACCGCTAACGGCGAGGTCATTCAAGCGCCTCCCCTTCTTAAGCAGCGTGATCAAGTCAGTGCAAGCGATCTGCTGCTAGACACAGATGGCAGAGTCCGCCGCAGTTTGTTGTATCTGAGAGGGCAGGGCAATCGATCGGTCTTTACATTAGGGGCACGCTTAGCGTTTTTATACCTCGATCAGCAGGGCATCCGCCGTCAAGCCCTGAATCCTGAGCAGACGCAGTTTCGTCTGGGGAAAGCCGTCTTTACGCCGTTGCAGCCGAATGCGGGTGGGTATATGGGTGTGGATACGGGTGGCTATCAAATTCTGTCCAACTTTCCCAAATTCCCCAAAGGCTTTCGCACGATCGCGCTGACAGATGTGCTGCACGGGCGGCTACCCCGCGATTTGGTGCGCGATCGCATCGTTGTCATCGGGCTAACCGCCGAAAGCGTGGACGACAAATTTTTCACCTCTTATACTACTGACTCCATTAATGCACCGGCTGGCGTTGAAATACACGCTCTGCTGTCCAGTCAATTACTGAGTGCTGCATTAGAAGGACGACCGTTGCTGCACGTTTGGGCAGAACCAGTGGAATGGCTGTGGATTATTGTCTGGTCAACCATTGGAGCCATCATCGGTTGGACAGCCCCATCGCCGCGACAAAGCATATTAAAAGTTGTGCTCTTAAGTCTGGCTCTGCTTGGCGGAGCTTATGGCTTTTTCCTCATCGGCTGGTGGATCATCCTCATTCTGCCGCTGTTAGGGCTTACAGGCTCTGCAATCATGAGCAATGGCTATCTGCTGTGGGAAAACCTGAAGGAGTATGCCCGCATACTCGAGCAGAAGGTCGAAGAGCGCACCTTGACCCTACAGCAGGAAATTGTTGAGCGGAAGCAAGCAGAGTTAGCCCTTGTGGAAAGTGAAGCTCGCTTTCGACAGCTTGCAGGGGCAGCCGTGGAAGCGATAGTCCTGATCGAGCAAGGCAACATCATTGATGGCAATGAAGCTCTGACCCACCTGTTTGGTTATCCATTCTCTGAGGCGATCGGGATGCCGGTGAGCCAACTTGTCATTCCAAATGACCAGGCACTGATGGTGCAGTATCTACAAGCTCATCACGAAGCGTTTTATGAGGTGGGCTGTCTCCGCCAGGATGAGACAACCTTTCCAGCCGAAATTCGTACCAAAGTAATGACCTATGGTGAGCGTGTGGTTCAGATCGTATCTATCTACGATATTAGCGATCGCAAACGCGCCGAAGAAGCCTCTCGTCTGGATGAACGCAACCGAATGGCACGAGAGATTCACGATGTTTTGGCACAAGCGTTTACAGGCATCCTGCTGCATGTCGGAACCGCCATGGAAATCATGGTGAAAAAACCAGACAAAGCAGAAGCACACCTGGAAACTATAGATGAATTAGCGCGGACAGGACTGGCTGAAGCGCGGCGATCGGTTGCGGCATTGCGCCCCAAGCTACTAGAAGAAGGCAACTTATTTAATGCCCTGCAACACTTAACGGCTCAGATGCGATCGTCCACAAAGACGCGACTCACTTGTAAAATTATTGGCACTGCTTACGGACTACCTCCCGATGTTGAAAATCATCTTTTTCGCATTGGACAAGAAGCCCTTACCAATGCGATTAAATATGCCCATGCCAATGAAATTCACATTGAATTAGTCTGCGAAGAGACACAGTGCCTTCTGCGGGTGAAAGACGATGGACAGGGTTTTGAAGTGAGTCAAATATCGTTAGAACATGGTTTTGGTTTGTTGGGCATGAGTGAACGGGCTGAGCAGATGAATGGTGAATTAATTATTCAGAGTCAGCCGGGTCAGGGCACAGAAGTCGTCGTGATTGTGAATCGGGAGCAACATCCATGAGTGAACCAGCGCCCATTCGTGTGCTCATTGTGGATGATCATACAATCGTCCAGGAAGGGATTGCCGCCATCATCAACGAAGAAGAGGATATGACTGTAGTTGGTCAGGCAAAGCATGGGATGGAAGCGATCGAGCTGTTTCGAGCCTACCAACCGGATATTACCTTGATGGATTTGCGGATGCCCGAAATGGGCGGAGTAGAAGCCATTACGGCACTTTGCGCTGAATTTAACGCGGCTCGTATTATTGTGTTGACGACCTATGATGGCGATGAAGATATTTATCGTGGTTTAAGAGCAGGAGCAAAAGGCTATCTACTCAAAGACTCTAAACCCAGCGAACTGCGAACCGCAATACGCACCGTTCACAGCGGTCAGCAATATATTCCATCACACGTTGGTGCCAAGCTGGTGCAGCGTATGAACAATCCAGAATTGACCGATCGTGAGCTAGAAGTCTTGCAGTTGGTCGCTCAAGGCATGAGCAATCTAGAAATTGGTGCTGCTCTAACGATTACCGAAAGCACTGTTAAATCCAACATCAACCGTATTTTAAGTAAGCTGGGAGCAAAAGACCGCACTCAGGCAACGATCATCGCGATGAAACGGGGGCTTACCAGCTCTTAAATCAGCGATGAGCAACTTAGGATTGCAATTAAATAACCTGAATTATTTCCTTACTGTACGGGCTTAGCATTGCCAAGCCCCTGCCCAACATCTAGCATCCCATTAAATTCTCGTTACTTAAGGTTGGCGGCGATTATGAACTTAAGTTTGAGTAAAACCCATACTTCAGATCAAGCAAACCATCATCGATTGGTTGCTTAAACGGTAAACCTGGAATGGACGACAAATTTAAGTAAGTCTCATAAACTAAGCCCATACGAATAGTTGCAGCATTGAAGCAGAAAAATGGTTGCCGAAGCGGTGCGATTTCTCCATCAGTAATCAATGTGGGGCTGAACATGGAACTCATCTCTGTCAATATCGGGCTACCGCGTGAGGTGGTCTGGAAAGGAAAAACCGTTACAACCGGAATTTTCAAAGAGCCAGTCAGTACGAGGGTGATGCTGCGATCGCTCAACTTAGACGGCGATGGACAGGCTGACCTCACCGTACATGGTGGTTTGGAGAAAGCCGTTTACGTTTATCCTCTGGAGCATTACGACTATTGGCGCAGTGAATTGCCTGACACCGAGTTAACAATGGGCAGTTTTGGTGAAAATTTCACAGTGACTGGCTTTAAGGAAGAGGAACTGAACATTGGCGATCGCTTCCAAATCGGTGATGTCAAGTTGATGGTGACACAGCCGCGTATGCCTTGCTACAAACTGGGTATTCGATTCGGGCGACCCGATATGGTGAAACGTTTTCTTGCCAGTCGTCGCACAGGTTTTTACTTTTCTGTTTTACAAGAGGGCGAAGTGGGAGCCGGAGACACTTTAGAGTTGGTGAGTCGAGATAGCAACAACATTACGGTTGCTGATATTACTCAGTTGTATACCCGCGAGAAGACCGATCCAGAGCTACTTCACCGGGCGACTCAATTAGAAGCATTACCCGCAAGTTGGCGCGACTATTTCCAGGAGCAACGTCGTCGTCAGGATCCGCAATAATTTGACCGACTGCAATCGATCGATAGAGCCATGAACACCATCAATCTATTTTCAGATCCTCTCAGTGCGATCGTCCATGCTCTCTGGATGGCGTTCACCATGTTCTGGGAGATCTTATGGGCGTTGATTCTAGGCTTTATGCTGTCTGCCATAATTCAAGCAGTGGTGTCAAAGGCTGAAATGGGACGGTTGATGCCAGATGATTCGGCCAGTTCGATTGTAAGAGCGTGTGGTTTGGGTGCTGCCTCTTCATCTTGCTCCTACGCAGCGGTGGCGATCGCGCGTTCGATCGTCCGTAAAGGCGGCAACTTTACCGCTGCGATGGTGTTTCAGTTTGCCTCCACGAATTTGGTGATTGAGCTTGGCATCTTGCTGGCAATTTTGATGGGTTGGCAGTTCACCTTAGCTGAGTTTATCGGTGGGTTACTGATGATTGGGATCTTAGTGCTGCTGTTTCGTGTGTTTTTGAAACCGAAGCTGGTGCAGCAAGCTGTACAGCAGGCAGATCGGGGGTTGCAAGGCAGAATGGAAGGCCACGCTGAGATGGATATGTCTGTGGCAGAAGGTTCTCTCTGGCAGCGAATCTTTTCTCGCCAGGGGTTCACCGCCATCAGCCACTATTTTGTGATGGATTGGGTATCGATATGGTCCGACATCGCCCTGGGCGTGCTCCTCGCGGGGGCGCTGGCGGCCTGGATACCGAAC
>JAJPKC010000497.1 GCA_021323955.1 Oscillatoriales cyanobacterium Centralia_MAG_596
AAGCCGTCGCGCTAACCAGGGCACATTCACTGTAAACGGATGCAGGTACTCACTGCCCATGCAGACTACTGGCAGCACGGGCACCTGGTGGCGCAGACTCAGCCGCAAAAAGCTAGGGTCAAACGTTGCCAACTGATAGCGCTGGTGCCAACCTTTGGTCAGTCCCCGCCAGCTTTCGGGTGCGTAGAGCAGCACGCGATCGATGGCGGTCTTGTCGTTGTGAATGGTTTCTTCAAAGCTGTCTCGCTCTGCCCGCACTCCACCCAGAACATGTGCCCATCCCTGCGGTAGCCACCACACCAACCAGGGATGGTCAAAAAACAGCGAGTGGGCCAGCGGTTGGACGAACCACGGGCGCTGCTCACTGATCACCAGTCCCAGTCCAACAAAATCCCACGGGAAGCACATGCCAGCGTGGTTCATGGCAATGATTAGTGGCCCGGTGGCAGGGATGTTTTCGATCTGATGGAGCGTTGTGCGGAAGTAGTGCGTCAGGATCGGGGTCAGGATCTCGGCCTGGAAGGACTGCTGATACGCCGGGTCGGGTTCGGGCGCGGCGGCGGCAGATCGCCCACTCAGGCGCGATCGTACCCATGTCCGCGTCCACCGGAGCGCGAGGGCCAGGTAAAACCCACCCGGAACGAGAAACAACACATATTCCAGCCAGTTCCAACCATCGGGATCGGGCTTATAGTGCTGCCAGTGGCGATTGAATAGAATCAGCCAGCCTGGGGGATACCACAGGCAAAACCAGTCAAACCAGCCAAATCGGTAAGGCCCAGCCAAAATCTAACCCTAACCCGCCAAGGACTCTTCGCTTGCAGGACTCTGCCCTGTGGCGGGCAACTCCAGACAGTATCCGGCACCGTATACCGTCTTAATATAGCGAGGATGGCGCGGATCGGGCTCGAGTTTGGTTCTCAGATGGCGGACGTGAACTCGAATCGTTTCAATGTCGTCATCCGGGTCGTAACCCCAGACTTCTTTGAGGATTTCACTGGGGGACACGGTTTGGCCGTGACGTTGCAGCAGGCAATGCAGTAGCTCAAACTCCAGATTGGTCAGCTTCACGGTTTCGTCGAACCAGATGATCTCGTGGCGTTCTGGAACCAGCGTTAGCGGCCCAAAGCACAGAATCTCACCGTGTTTAGCGGCCTGGGGGATGCGATCGGTGCGCCGCAGCAGGGCACGCACCCGCGCCAGCATTTCCTCAATTTCAAAGGGCTTTGTGAGGTAATCATCCGCACCCGCATTGAAGCCTTCGACCTTATTCTGCGTCTGGCCCAGGGCCGTCAGCATCAGTACGGGGATATCGGCTGTGCGTTCATCACGGCGCAACCGTTGACAGACCGTAAATCCGTCAACTTTGGGAAGCATCAAGTCCAGCATGACCAGATCTGGTTGCAGTTGCAGAGCCATAGCCTGCCCCTTAACGCCGTCAGCAGCTTGGCTGACATCATAACCAGCCATTTCGAGGTTTACGGCGACGAGTTCTGAGATTGCAGGGTCATCGTCGATGACGAGTATCCGGGGCATCGTTCAAAGAGAATAAAGGTGCTGAATATATTACAACCGTTCAAGAGTTACAAAGATCTCTGTACAAATTATAAGCAGTGATTCTAAATTTTTCCTAAAGGGACGGAATTCTCTCGTCAATCTTTTTTACGCCGGATGCCCCCTGCTTAACCCCACTCTCTACTTCCGATCGACTGAGCGCTGTTCGGCTGAGCGCCTACGTCGAAGCCCACTCCCTACTCCCCACTCCCTTCCCCCAACTGTCGCAACAGGCTTGCGTCATTGGATGGTCGGCGAGATGGGCATGATAGGCTGTAAGAGACATTATGATGAAGAAATAGCTGATGGCTTTGCGAGACCATATCACAGCAACAATCTACTTCGGTGAACAAAACGGTTATGTTGCCGAGTGTGAGGAGATTTCTGTTGTGTCTCAAGCGAGCAGTTTGGATGAGGTTGTGCAAAATTTGCGCGAGGCAGTGGCGCTGCATCTAGAAGGGGAAGATCCCGCTGAGTTTGGCTTGGTAGAAAAGCCTTCTCTGATTGTCACGTTTGAACTGCTGCCTGCGTATGCCTAAGCTGCGGCGATTATCGGGTGCCGAAGTTATTCAGATTTTGGGGCGATTTGGGTTTGAGGTGCATAGTCAACGAGGAAGCCACGTCAAGGCTTCGCCGTGAGAGCGTTGCAGGGAAGGAGACGCTGACAGTCCCAAACCATGCCTCGCTCGATACAGGAACCTGTAAGGCAATTTTGCGACAAGCCTCTAAGTACATTCCTGAAGCAGAGCTATTACCCTACTTCTATCAATAAACTGCCTGCCTTATCGCTACATTCTTTGTTGCCACTACTCTCTGAGCACCTTTCTCTATTCCCGACTCCCGACTCCCCTCTCCCCTCCTGCAACTGTCGCAACAGGTCTTGAGTTGCTGGATGGTCGGAAAGTTGCCCAGTTTGTCCCACCCAAATCGTTTGTATGATGAAGTACTTGATCAAGATGGATTGTATTACTGATGAAAGTGCCATCAGGCTTGGTGATTCAAGATCGGAAGTTGACGCATTATCTTCTGATTTACCAGGCTGAGGATGATAAGTCTGAGTTTTTAGCGAGTGCTGGATACACGCTACAAAATTGGCAACTACTCAAGCGAGATAGACTCAGTGCAATGGCAGTCGCCGAAGTCGTAGAGGTGATGTCTACTGACTGGGGCACTCGTTTTAAAGTCAAAGCCCAGTGGAATGGGGCTAATGGTCAAAGACTCAAGGTTATTGTCATCTGGCAGCAAGACGAAGGTTCAGACATCATTCGCTTTGTCACGTTGTATCCAGACAAGTCACGGTCTAACAAGACGATGAAGGAGGGCTAGGACAAAATGCCAACGGACGCTTTGTTTCATTGGGTTGTTTTGAACCAGGATGTTCTTGACACTGTTGTCAAAGCGGGCGATCGCGCAGTGATTGTCGATCGCCTGCCTGCGACGGCGAAACAACCAGAACCGGGTTATGTGCTGGAAGTGTTTGAGCAGGGAGAAACGCTGGATGTGGTCTCTGTGCCGTCTTCGTGGGTGACGCTGTTACCTGAGGTTTGGGGACAAGCGGACGGTGCGGCGATTGAAGCAAGCTAGCTCAGCAGAAAGACGGCTTACCCTAATCTTCACGTCTTTCCTGCATCCCCCGCATCTGAATGTTATGGGTGACGGATGAAGCCCATTTGAGAAAAGTGGCGATCGAAGCTGAAAACCTCTGTGATGCCCTGGCTTTGCATGACAACGTAGGACACACAATCTGTGAATGACCAGAGTTTATCGACGTTGAATTGCTCAAATACCTGCCATGCCTGATGAGCGATCGAATCTGAAACCCAGGTAACTGAATCTTTGGGGTAAGCCACTGGTTCTACCAGTGCGACTCGATGAGCTTTGAGCAATACGGCAGTAAAGTAACTCCCACGGTGGCTTGATGAAGCACATCC
>JAJPKC010000108.1 GCA_021323955.1 Oscillatoriales cyanobacterium Centralia_MAG_596
AATTGACTGTGGGGGAAGTGCTAACCTACGCCGCCAAGCTTCGCCTGCCTGCGGATACCGACGTTGAAGCGGTCGTGCAAAAAACGCTGGAACAGATCGAAATGAGCGATCGCCGGGATATTCTGGTACGTCAGCTCAGCGGTGGGCAGCGTAAGCGTGTGAGTATCGGGGTCGAACTGTTGGCCGATCCAAAGCTGTTCTTTCTTGATGAACCCACGTCAGGACTTGATCCTGGTTTGGACAAAAAGATGATGCAGCTACTGCGAAAACTGTCAGACCAGGGCCGTACAGTTATTTTGGTGACGCATGCTACCGCCAACATCAAGCTGTGCGATCGCATCGTGTTTGTCGGTCGGGGTGGTCGGCTCTGCTACTTCGGGCCGCCTGCCAAAGCGCTGGCGTTCTTTCAGATCGAGTCGGATGACTTTGCTGACATCTATAACGAACTGGAGAAAGGCGAAGCAGCCGTACGCCACTGGGCTGAACGATTTCGCCACTCTGACGATTACTGGCACTACGTGACCGGCCATCTCAGCCCCGGCAACCCACAGTCACCGCGATCGCGGCCGTCTCCCGGTAAAGGCACTTCATTTTTTGCCCAACTCTCGCTGCTGACGCAACGCTACTTTCAGTTGGTGTGTCGGGATCCCGTAAATTTGGGACTGTCGCTTGTCACCGCACCGATCGGCATTGGTTTGATCATCCTGGCTGTGGGCAGCAAACAGCCCCTAGTTTTGCCAGATCAGCCCGATCCGACGTTGGCACCGCTGGCCCTACGCGTTTTGTTTGTCTTCACCTGTGCGGCCCTTTGGGTCGGGCTGTCTAGCTCACTGCAAGAAATTGTCAAAGAGTCGGCCATCTACCTGCGCGAACGGCTGGTGAACCTGGGGCTGTTTGCCTATCTCGGCTCTAAAGTACTGATTCTGTCGAGTCTGGCGCTGCTGCAAACCCTGTTGATTGTGCTGGTTGTTTTAACGGGATTTGACGACCCCAATCCGGCTCTAATGTCCTGGGATTTGGGCGTTGGCACCACCACATTTTTGACCTTGCTGGCCTGTCTGAGTATGGGGCTGATGATCTCGGCGATCGTGCGTAACAGTAGTCAGGCCAATAGCGCTTTACCGCTTCTGCTGCTGCCCCAAATTATCTTCTCGGGGGTGTTGTTCCGGATGGATGGACTGACGAGTAAGCTCTCATGGCTGATGCTGAGTCGCTGGTCAGTCGGTGCTTACGGCACTCTGGTGAACGTTAACGCGATGGTGCCTGACCCCACCAAGTTGCCCGACGGTAGTACAGTGCCGCTGCCCTTCGAGAAAACGGCAGTCTACGACCCGACCTGGCATAACCTCTCGCTTAATTGGGGGATGTTATGTATCCACGCGATCGTCTATCTGTTCATCACCTTTTGGGTGCAAAAACGGAAGGATGTTTTGCAGTAAGTAGGGACGTGGAATCAAGTGTAGTAGCGCGGCAAGCCTAGAATGCTGGGTTCTCGTAGGATGGGTTAGCGTAGCATAACCCATGCCGCTAGGGAATTTTTGCTTTCTCAGTCAACCCAGCAAGTTAAATTAGACGCATCAGTAGGATGGATAAAGCCGTTCCGGCATACCAGAAAAGCGATAGCGTAACCCATGCGTAGGTTCGGTTTCGTGCCTCAGCCCAACCTACGCAGGTTTTATATTTAATTAGACCCACCTACTTAGCAAACGGATGGAGTGGTCAGCATCCATTTTGTCCCTATCCAACGCCCTCCTGGCTGTGGCCGTCGCTCATTGATATGGTGGTTTGACTAATTGGAATGGTGACGATAAACTGAGTGCCCTGATGAAGCATGGATTGACATACCAGGGTGCCATGATGCTTCTCAGTCACGATTTGATAGCTGATGGATAGACCCATTCCGGTTCCCTTCCCAATTGGCTTCGTGGTGAAAAATGGATTGAACAACCGCTGCTGCACCGACGGAGACATTCCCAGCCCGTTATCGGCGATCGCAATTTCGACTCGCTGCGGGCCGAGAATGGCTGTACGAATGGTAATGGTGGGAACATAGTCCTGAGGGGTGTCTGTTGCGGCTTGAAGCGTTTGCAGGCATTCTTCCACAGCATCGATCGCGTTACTCAAAATGTTCATGAATACCTGATTGAGCTGGCCTGGATAACATTCAACGCCAGGGAGATCACCATACTGCTTGACGACCCGGATGCCTGGATGTGACCCTTTGGCACTGAGTCGATTTTGCAGAATCATTAATGTGCTATCAATGCCATCGTGCAGGTTGACTTCTTTCATCTCGGCTTCATCCATGCGGGAGAAGTTTCGCAGCGATAGCACGATTTTTTGAATGCGATCGGCTCCCACGCGCATTGAGCTGAGGAGCTTGGGCAAATCGTCAATCAAAAATGACAAGTCCACCGTCTCTAGTTCTGCTTGAATGTCGCGGTGCGGTTGGGGATAGTGTTGTTGGTAAAGCTGCACTAGCCGCAGTAAATCCTGTGTGTACTCATCGGCATGCATGAGGTTGCCGTAGATGAAATTGACTGGATTGTTAATTTCATGGGCTACGCCTGCAACCAATTGACCCAGACTCGACATTTTTTCATGCTGGATGAGTTGCGTTTGCGTGCGCTGCAGATCTTGAAGAGCCTGCGATAAATCTTCAGCCTGCTGCGTTAACGTGTGTTTCGAAGCTTGTAATTCAGCAGTGCGCTGCTCCACTCTGGCTTCGAGTTGTTCGTTGAGCTGTTGCAGCGCTTCTTTCGTTTGTTTACACAGGGTAATGTCGTTACGGATTGCGACGTATTGATAGGGTCTGCCCCGGTTGTCCAGGAATGGAACGATCGTGGTGTCAACCCAGTAATAAGACCCATCTTTCGCACGATTTTTGACCTCGCCGCGCCACACGGATCCCTGGGTGATGGTCATCCACATTTCTTTGAAGAACGCTTTGGAGTGATAGCCTGAGTTGACAATTTGATGGGTCTGGCCAATCAACTCCCAGGCAGAATACTGCGAAATCTCGCAGAACTTACTGTTGACGTATGTAATCACACCAGCGCGATCCGTAATTGCCACGATAGAAGACTGGTCGAGTGCAAATTTAACATCGGCTAGATCTTTGAGCGATCGCGCCAGGGATGCTTCTGTATGCTCCAGTTCTGTCACGCGCTTTCGGAGCGCAATGACTTCCTCGTAGAATAGTTCACAGCCTTCAGGGATCAGAGTAGAAGAGTAACTAGCCATAGCTTCAAGCAACGTTTGAGTCAGGTATGACTAATCGTTCCCGATGGCCCGTTGCTCTTGCCACGACGTTACGCATCAATACAAGAGTTTTAGTTTATACATGTTTCTTGTAGTGAACACTCGCCGTCTGATCACGGCTTGTTGACTGTGTGATTGGTTGACGCTCGATCGCGGCTGGCAAACAGCACAGCTAATCCATAAGTAGTTGGAGGATCCGCTGGAGCGGAATCTTAATCGACTCGGAGGGATAAAGCAATTCGCGTCCCAGGTCATAGATCGCTTGCTCAATGAGATAGTTGTCCAACAGCACCTGCAATTCTTGCTGCGTTTTGGGCAAGAATTGACTGGTGTTGGCTGTCGTGAGATAGGCCTTGAGGAAAGCGGTGCTCACCCAGCGATGCCAAAATACTGTCCATTGCTGAATTTGCGGCTGGTCGTGCGGTATCATGCCATTTTCGACTTCTTTGGCGAAGGCGATGTGTGCTGCGTAGTAGAAGGATTGCAGCATTCCCGCAACGTCGCGGAGGGGCGATCGCTTCATGCGTCGTTCATTCAATGTCCGGGTTGGGTCGCCTTCAAAATCAATGATGTAGAAGTCTTTGCCTGTGTAGAGGACTTGCGCTAGGTGGTAATCGCCGTGATACCGCGTCCGCAGCGCTGTGATTTTGTGGTTCAAAACGGATTGAAACCGGTTTAAGCATTCGTCATGCTGGCTCAGTACAGCCTTGGCTAACGGTTGCGTGTCGGGTGCTAAAGCGCTTAATCGATTCTTTAGGAGCAGAAATACCTGCCCTGTCAGGTTGCGGCTGTACTGGTAGATCGATCGCTGATAAAGCGAGGTAAATGGTTCCGGTGCAAAGGCGGGATTGTCCCGGTCGGCCGCTAAAGCGATGTGGAGTTCAGCGGTGCGCTGTCCCAGGAGATGAACATTCGCCAGGTATGGGTTGATCGCTTTGCACGCAGGAATTTGGGAGGACGTTAGCGTGGGTAGGCCGGTCGCGGGTGGGAAGCCGATTGTGGGTGCTATCGTATCGCTGGTTATCTCGGTGCTGAACGCCGTCTCCGGTTCCAGTGGTGAACCAGACGGCATTGCGGCATCGGCAATATCTGACTGATGCATGACCACTAGCTCAAAGAAGTCACGCAAATGATCAAGGGTATATTCCCAGGCACTACGGGCATCGGGAATGAATTCTTGCAAAATGCCGACGGTCATAGAGTTGGCTCCCGGTCGCTGATACTCGAGGCTGCCAGCGATCGAGGGAATGAATTCAAACTGCTGCTCGTCTAAGTAACGCCGCATTTCTAAGTCGGGATGAATACCTTCTTCCACTTTTTGAAAGAGCTTGAGGATCAGGCGACTTTGCGCCACAACGCCACTGCTGCTGGTATCGCTGTAGACGATTGAGGTGTTGTTGTGGATCCCTTTCAAGCGTGTGGCATCAAAGTGAAGATTACCGGCGCTGAGATGGCTAAATCGGGGAGTGGGGGTGGCTAGGAGTGCCCCAGTTGGGTTCCGAATGGTCTGGTTCTGGGCGATCTGGTCTAACAGGGTATGGAGAAACTGTTTGTCGGCGATCGCGTCAAACAGTACGGCTGTGTGATCGCTACCCGGCAGTTGCACTCGTGCTATGACTGATTGGGGTGTGTCACTCAGCAGTTGCATGGCCTGTTCGTCTTCGGCTACCGCCAGGAAGAGCAGATAGGTTTGAGGATTGCCCTGGATGTAGTCCACCTGTAGCGTCACTATCTGGGCACAACGGTCTTGGTAAGGAACCGCGATCGCGGCGGTAATGCGAGCTGCCTGTACGGTTCGTGTTCTGCCATCAAACCAGCGATGGTCCACTAAATATTCGGGCAGTAGCGATTCCAGTGCGGCGGTAAAGCGGCGCGTTGCAGCGGATTGCAAGGATGTGAATGCAGTTTGCCAGACGTCGCTCAGGACGAGGGTTTGCAAGTCTGATGTCGGCTTGGGACTCTGTAAAACGTTGGGTTGTGGTTTCAAGGTGAACCAGTAGACGGCATAGGGGCCAACGCTGAGAAAATACGGCGAGTCGGTGATGGCGGGAAATTCAGTGCGGCCAAAAATCTCAACGGGGACGTGGCTCTGAAATGCCGATAAGTCCAGTTCTACCGTTTGGACAAAGCGGGATAAATTGGCTACTACCAGAATTTGTTCGTCTTCGTAGGTGCGGGTAAAGGCCAGCACTTTACGGTTGTCGGGATGCAAAAGCTGAAAATCACCGCTGCCTAAAGCCTGAAAGCGCTTGCGCATGGCGATGAGCCGTTTGGTTGCATTCAGGAGGGAGTTGGGGTTGGCCCGTTGTGCCTCGACGTTGACGGTGGCGTAGTGGTATTCGGCTTCGACGATGAGGGGTAGATATAGGCGCTGGGGACTGGCGTGGCTAAAGCCTGCATTGCGGTCAAAGCTCCACTGCATGGGGGTGCGAACGCCGTTGCGATCGCCCACGTACACGTTGTCGCCCATGCCAATTTCATCGCCATAATACAGAACGGGTGTTCCCGGTAGGGACAGCAACAGGCTGTTGAGGAGTTCAATCTGACGGCGATCGTTGCCCAACAGGGGTGCTAAGCGCCGCCGAATGCCTAGATTCACGCGCATTTCTGGGTCTTGGGCATACACCCGGTACATGAAGTCACGGTCTTCGTCCGTCACCATCTCCAGCGTCAGCTCATCGTGGTTGCGCAGAAATAACCCCCACTGGCAGTTGTCGGGGATAATCGGGGTTTGCTGTAGAATATCGGCGATCGGAAAGCTGTCTTCCATCCGCAGTGCCATAAATAATCGTGGCATGAGGGGAAAGTGGAAGTTCATATGGCACTCGTCCCCGTTCCCATAGTAGGCGGCGGCGTCTTCTGGCCATTGGTTGGCTTCGGCTAACAGCATCCGGTTGGGAAATTTTTCGTCAACGTGCTTGCGAAGCCGCTTCAAAAATGCGTGGGTTTCGGGTAGATTTTCACAGTTGGTGCCGTCGCGTTCGTAGAGGTAGGGCACCGCATCCATCCGTAGCCCGTCAACGCCCATCGCCAGCCAGAAGTCGAGGACGTCAAAAACGGCCTGCTGCACGGCCGGGTTGTCGTAGTTCAGGTCGGGCTGATGGGAGTAGAAGCGGTGCCAGTAGTACGCTTTGGCGATCGGATCCCATGCCCAATTGGAGGATTCAAAGTCCTGAAAGATGATGCGGGCTTCCTGGTATTTTTCGGGGGTGTCACTCCAGACATAAAAATTGCGCTCTGGACTGTCTTTGGACGCTTTGCGTGCCCGTTGAAACCAGGGATGTTGGTCGGAGGTGTGGTTGACAATCAGCTCGATGATGACGCGAATGTCCCGCTGGTGAGCGGCCTGCAGGAGTTCTTTGAAGTCGTCCAGGGTGCCGTAGATGGGGTTGACGTTGGTGTAGTCGGCAATGTCGTAGCCGTCGTCTCGGAGGGGCGAGGGAAAGAACGGTAGGAGCCAGATCGCGGTGACGCCGAGGTCTTGGAGATAATCTAGCTTTTCGGTGAGTCCGCGAAAGTCGCCGATGCCGTCGCTGTTACTGTCTGCGAAGGCGCGAACGGGCACTTCGTAGATGATGGCGTTCTTAAACCACAAAGGATCATTTTTCAAGATCAGACTGTCCATCGCACGTAACTCCGTAGCCAGCTTAGTGGCAATGCTTATGGCTGCCATCATGCCGAGGTAGGAGTCATGACGCTGTGATCTGCGATCGCGCGATCGCGGTGAGAGGGTCGGGGTAGGTTTCGTTCTATCTCGATGCAGAACTGTCTTCAGCAGAAAGTGGCCGCAAAGATCTGCCTTTGGCAGGACGGGGGCTGGATAATTCAAGCCTCAAGATAGGTGACTGGGTAGAGTCTTTCCCGTAGCTTGGCTGCAAGCGCTTAGATGGCGGGTCTTTAGCTGTGCTGTTGTGCGGCGGTTAAGCTGGCCCGTATCGAATGGTCCGCGATCACATGCCTGTCCATGCGGTCGATGTTGGTCTGGTTGCGAAAGGCTGACCGGGGGACTTCCCCCCGGCCCCCCGCTGCTTGGGGGCCTAACTCCCCCAAACCCCCCGAATCAGAGTATTGAAGCTGAAGGGGAAAGGTTAATGAGCGGGTTTGAGCGCTTTTCGTTCAGTAATTGCAGCAGTCGTTTTTGTAGAGAGCCGTTTTTGTAGAGAGCCGTTTTTGTAGAGAGTCCCTAGGCATTCACCAGATAAGTGTCGATATAAATATCAAGTTGTTCACTTCGAATGAATCAATATGACTTTTCAACGTGCGAGTGGAATTTTGCTGCATCCAACGTCTTTGCCGGGTCACTTTGGTATCGGTGATCTGGGACGATCGGCGTATGAGTTTATTGATTTTTTGGCAAGAAGTGGCCAAACGCTCTGGCAGGTATTGCCGCTGGGGCCGACGGGATATGAGCATTCGCCTTATATCATGAATTTCAGTACGTTTGCGGGTAATCCATTGCTGATCGATCTGGAGCCGCTGGCTGCGGATGGTTGGCTGAATGCCGATGAATTAATGCCGTTGCCGGTGGATAATCCGGAGCGGGTTGATTTTGCAACGGTGATTCCCCACAAAATACGGCTGCTGCAATTGGCGTACGATCGCTTTCAAAAGGTACCGTCGTCGCCACAGCGGGCACCGTTGGAACGGTTCTGTCATGAGCAGGCGTCCTGGCTGGATGATTTTGTCTTGTTTATGGCGCTCCTGGAAGCGAATGATGGCAAAGGCTGGCATCAGTGGGAACCCGCGATCGCTCGACGGGAACCGGCGGCTCTAGAAGCCCAACGACGGGCACTGCAGGATAAAGTGCAATTCCATCAATTTCTCCAGTTCATCTTCTTTGACCAGTGGCAAAAGTTACGGCAATACGCCAACGATCGCAATATCAAGATCATTGGCGATATTTCCATCTATGTGTGTCACAACAGCGCTGATGTGTGGGCGGCTCCCGATCTCTTTAAACTCAATCCAGTGACGATGGAACCTGCCTTTATTGCGGGGGTGCCGCCTGATTACTTTAGCGCCACCGGGCAATTATGGGGCAACCCGGTCTACAACTGGGAACAATCACAGAAAACTAACTTTGTCTGGTGGATTAAACGCTTTCAAACCACATTGCAATATGTGGATATTGTCCGTGTCGATCACTTCCGTGGCTTTGAGGCTTACTGGCAAGTACCGGCGGGGGAAGCAACGGCCATTAATGGGGAATGGATTAAAGCACCGGGCGAGCAGTTCTTCGAAGCGCTTGGTGAGGCGTTGGGTACATTGCCAGTGCTGGCGGAAGACCTGGGGATTATCACACCGCCAGTGGAAGCGCTCCGCGATCGCTTTAATTTCCCTGGTATGCGGATCCTCATGTTTGCGTTTGGCGATGATTCAAACAATACGCATTTGCCTCACAATTACGTTCGCAATACAGTGGTCTATTCCGGTACTCACGACAATGACACGACGATCGGCTGGTGGCAGCAAGCTAGTGAGGCTGAAAAACAATTTTTAGCGCACTATTTTGGCTACTCCAGTCCAGATGCCATACATGACATTAACTGGTTCTTGATTCGCGTTGCTCTGGCATCGGTTGCTGACCTGGCAATCATTCCCTTACAGGTTGTGCTGGGTCTGGATGGTCGATCGCGCATGAATGACCCCAGTCGAAACGCGGGTAACTGGCGCTGGCGCTACACCAGTTCGGCGTTGTTAACACCGGCACTGAGCGATCGGCTGCGTGAATTGACCCAACTCTACAGCCGCTAGTGGGTGGGGTGAAATCGTTACTGTCTTGGCGATAATATTGATTCCCGCTGTGGATAGATAGTCAAACCAGATTGGGATCGCTACAGTCAGAACTAATTGACATTACCTTGTCGTCAGGCTGGTCTAGTCATGATGGGCGATTTTGCCTGTCTGGTATTTCATCGTCATACTACCATCCACGATCATAAGTCTTAGGAGCGTTGCTAATGTTTGTTCCTCTCTGGCCTGGCAATGTCTATCCCCTGGGCTCTTGTTGGGATGGCAAAGGAACTAATTTTGCGCTGTTTTCCGAACACGCTACAGGTGTTGAACTGTGTCTCTTCGATCGCGACGACCAGGAGACCCGCATCGCTCTTACGGAAGTCAGTAACTTCGTTTGGCATGGCTATTTGCCGGGAGTCGGACCCGGACAACGCTATGGATTCCGCGTGCACGGCCCTTACGAACCAGAGAAAGGCTTTCGCTTCAACCCCAATAAGCTGCTGATTGACCCCTATGCAAAAGCGATCGATGGCGATGTGCGCAACGGCCGTGAGCTGTTTGGCTATGACTGGAACAGCCCTGATGAAGATCTGTCTTTCTCCGAGCTTGATAGCGCTCATCTGATGCCGAAGTCGGTCGTGGTTGACCAATCCTTCGATTGGGATGCTGATTCACTGCTGCGCACGCCCTGGCACGAAACCATCATCTACGAAGTCCATGTCAAGGGTTTCACCAAACTTCATCCTGATATTCCAGAGGAACTCCGGGGTACCTACGCTGGATTAGCCCATCAGGCGGCGATCGAACACCTCCAGCGCCTTGGCATCACGGCCATTGAACTCATGCCTATCCATCATTTTCTGGCCTATCCAGGGCACCTGATGGATAAAGGACTAAAGAATTACTGGGGCTATGATTCCATCAACTATTTCGCGCCCTACGCTGGTTACAGCGCCAGCGGCACGTTGGGGCAGCAAGTGAATGAATTCAAAGCGATGGTTAAGGCCATGCATCGGGCCGGTATTGAAGTCATCCTGGATGTGGTTTACAACCATACCGGCGAAGGAAACCATCTTGGCCCAACGCTCACACTCCGTGGCATCGACAACAGCAACTACTACCGCACGGTAGAAGGCAATGAGCGCTACTACATGGACTTCACTGGCTGCGGCAACTCTCTGTATGTCCGCCATCCTCAAGTGCTGAAGCTAATCACCGATAGCTTGCGCTACTGGGTGACCGAAATGCACGTCGATGGGTTCCGGTTTGATCTGGCATCAGCCCTGGCGCGTGAGCTGTATGAAGTCAACAGCCTGTCTGCGTTCTTCGATATTATCCACCAAGATCCAATCCTGGCAGACGTAAAGCTGATCGCCGAACCGTGGGATGTGGGTGATGGTGGCTATCAGGTGGGCAACTTCCCGGTGCTGTGGTCTGAGTGGAATGGCAAATACCGCGATACCGTACGTGACTTCTGGCGGGGTGAAGACGAAACGCTCGGTGAGTTTGCATATCGCCTCACGGGTAGCCCCGATCTTTACTTTCAGCAAAATGGACGACGGCCCAACGCTAGCATCAACTTCATTACTGCACACGATGGCTTCACGCTTAACGATCTGGTGAGCTACAACGAAAAGCACAACGAAGCGAACGGTGAGAATAGTCAGGATGGCGAAAGCCATAACCGATCGTGGAACTGTGGTGCTGAAGGTGAAACGGATGACCCCGAAATTCTACGGCTGCGAGAACGCCAGCGCCGCAACTTTCTCACCACGCTGATGCTGTCGCAGGGAATCCCTATGCTGCTCGGTGGCGATGAATTGGGACGGACGCAGCAAGGCAACAACAATGGGTATTGTCAGGATAGCGAGGTGTCCTGGTTTCACTGGGATTTGGCGAGTGGAACCGAAGACTTTGTCAATTTCTGCCGTGAACTCATCTACTTCCGGCGGCAGCATCCTGTATTTCGTCGCCGCAAATGGTTTCAGGGACAGGCCATTCGGGGGGTGCCCGATATTAACTGGTATAACCCTGATGGCAGCGGGATGACCCAGGAAGAATGGGATGTTGCCTATGCTAAATCGATCGCCCTGTTCCTCAATGGCAATCTCATTCCCAGCCCTGGCCCCCAGGGCCAAAAAATTAGCGATGATAGCTTTCTGCTGTTCTTTAATGCCCATTGGGAAACGATCGAGTTTGCGCTCCCAGATGAACTGCAAGACGACCAGTGGGCAATAGTCATCGATACCAAAGAACCGCGATTTGTGCAGGAACCGCATATCTTTACTGGTGCACAGCTGGTGCCTGTCGTCGCGCGATCGATCATCGTGCTACGGCAAATGGTGTAGTGCGATGCCTGGAACTGCGATCGTGCGGGCGTCAGGGCTGACTCATAGTCGTTTGAATGAAGCTGTCTATCAGCATTTCCCCGATGTCCAGACGATCGCCGAAGAATCAACAGCCTATCCACTGTTGGTCTGCCACTTCACACCCGTTCCGCGTGACCAAAATAGCCTTGAAACCCTTAAAGGTTTTGGATTGATGCTTGGTGTAAAACGGTCGGTTTGTGTCGGTTCAACTCGGTTCGCTTCGAAACTACAAAGTGCGCCCTCAATTGAGGACGCACTTTAGCTTAACCATTTAACAGATCAACTGTTCGATCATCGCTGTGCTCAAAGGAGCAGCAATTAACCGTTGATGCTGGGAGCCGCGATGGCAACAGGAGCCACTTCGCCAGCCGCCAGGTCGAGGGGGAAGTTGTGCGCATTCCGCTCATGCATCACTTCCATGCC
>JAJPKC010000699.1 GCA_021323955.1 Oscillatoriales cyanobacterium Centralia_MAG_596
AGCTTCTCTACCTGCTCTGGAGTAAGATGATTCTTTGCTGGCATCTTGCGCTTTTTTGACGAGTTTAATTTTGCATTATACCCTATCTAAATGCTGAACAGCTTAGTCACTCTTAACAGCTTCAGCACAAGCAACATGCAACGCATCGATCGCCTTGACTCCATTATGTTCCAATTGTTCAGCTCTCTGGCGAATCGATTCATCAACGGTTTGGTTCAAGACAGCCATCTGAAGGTAGCGATGCATGGCTTCCCGTTTAATCGCATCAGGGTTACGGCTGTTTTCGTATGCCAATACTGAAGAGCTGACCAACTTAACCGTCTGCGTCTCCACCATTTGCAGAATGATGACAACGGCTTGCGATTCGAGAAAAATTTTAGGTTGGGTTTGATCGTCAAACGGACGGTTGTATGCACTGGTGTCTAAGTATAATCTCGTCATGCAATTGCTTCGAGCAAATTCACCCTATTATCTTTGCTGATCTTGTTGAATGCTGATTGTCTAACCAAATGGCTTCAAAAATGTCTGCCTGAGCAGTTTGGCTGATATAACAAGTCGTCGATGAAGGCACTTAATTTGTCTATTGATCGTCTATCTGCCCTATTCTAGCCATCAGTCCTCAGTCTCCTGCTCCTCATGCGCGTACTCTGCCTCAGCAACGGTCACGGTGAAGATGCGATCGCCCTCCGCATCCTGCGTGAACTACAGCAGCACCCAACACCACCAGAACTCGCCGCCCTCCCGATCGTCGGTGAAGGACATGCCTACATCGACAATGGCATCCCTCTCATCGGCTCCGTCAAAACCATGCCCTCTGGCGGTTTTATCTACCAGGACGGACGACAGCTTGCCCGTGACATCCGGGGTGGCTTGCTCCAACTCACCCTCACCCAACTCCGCGCCATCAAAGCCTGGGCAAAGGAAGCAGCTACCCCTACACCCCTCATCCTCGCCGTTGGCGACATCGTCCCCCTCCTCTTTGCCCGATTGAGTGGTGTCCCCTACGCCTTCGTCGGCACCGCCAAATCAGAGTATTACCTGCGCGATGAAGCCGGTTGGCTACCCCGAAAATCCTGGTTTGACGATCGCCTCGAACGCTGGACAGAGTGCATCTACCTTCCCTGGGAGCGGTGGCTCATGAGCCATCCCAACTGCAAAGCCGTCTTTCCGCGCGACAGCATCACCGCCGCTAACCTTAAGCGTCGCCATATTCCCGCCTTTGACCTGGGCAATCCCATGATGGATGGTCTGGGCTGGAGCGATCAGACAGATGACGGATTAGGAACAGAGGCAAAAAACCGTGATTTAGCCTTTAGCGTTAAGCCAGCGGCCCTAACGATCGCCCTACTCCCTGGTTCCCGTCCCCCGGAAGCCTATGCAAACTGGGAAACAATCCTGCAAGCCGTGAATGGAATGATCGCTCAAATGCGTCAACCGTTGACCCTGCTGGCCGCGATCGCTCCCCAACTGGAACCCGAAATGCTCCACCAGACCTTAATCGCATTTCGCTGGCAGCAGACCACTGCCGATACCTACACCGTTGGCCTGGGTGAGCAGCGCTCAACACTGATACTGGCACCCCACCATCGATTTGCAGAATGCCTGCATCGAGCCGATGTCGCCATCTCGATGTCAGGTACCGCTACTGAACAGTTTGTCGGACTGGGCAAACCCGCCATGATTATTCCAGGCAAAGGCCCCCAGTTTACCCCCGCCTTTGCCGAAGCACAAACCCGTCTGCTGGGGCCATCAGTCACCTTAGTCAAAACACACGATCGCGTCGCGGCTGCCATCCAGTCCCTGCTCCAAAACCCCGACGCCCTCCAGATTATTGCCGAAAACGGTCGCCGTCGCCTCGGCCCTCCGGGAGCCGCTAAACGCATTGCCAATTGCCTGGTGGAACTGCGGTGAGTCGCAAACGGTCAGCCTTGTCCGACCGCTGCCAGTCAACCAGATGTTAATCCATCAACGTTCGGCAAACCCTGTTCCTACAGTAAAATGCGCTCTTAGAACGTTTTGCAGTCCCGTCTGGCAGGCCAAACAGCCCAATGGTTCAGGTTAAAGTGCCACCCATTAAGTGTCAGGGAATTAAAACCAGGCTCGTACCGTTTATTCTGAACCAGATCCGCTGGGCTGAATCAGAGCAGTCCCGCTGGATTGAACCCTTCGTGGGGTCAGGCGTCGTCGCATTTAATCGCCTACCCAATCGTGCCTTGTTGGCAGATACCAACCGACACATTATCGCGCTTTATCAAAACATTCAGAACGGCACCATCAATCGGGAAACCGTGCGTCGCTTTTTGCACAGCCACGGCCAGCGGTTGCTGAATATCGGAGCAGACTACTACTATGAAGTGCGCGATCGCTTCAATCAGTCAGCCTCATCTCTAGACTTTCTATTTCTCAATCGCGCTTGCTTCAACGGCGTCATGCGGTTCAACCGCAAAGGACACTTCAACGTCCCCTTCTGTCAGAAACCCCAGCGATTTTCCCAAAGCTACATCACCAAAATTGCCAACCAGGTAGACTGGGTCGCGAGACAAATGGCAGGCAAAGACTGGGAATTTCGCGTTGCGGCCTGGGACGAGGTTCTGCCGGAAGCCCAGCCCGATGATTTTGTCTATATTGATCCGCCCTACATTGGTCGTCATACCGATTATTACAACGCCTGGAACCAGGCAGAAGCCGAAAACTTAGCCACGGCAACCCGGCAGTTGCCCTGTGGGTTTGCGGTATCCATGTGGCTGGCCAACCAGCATCGCCAAAACAACCATATTCAAGACTGCTGGTTCGGTCTCGAACTGCGTGTTTGTCAACATTTTTATCATGTCGGGTCGAAAGAAAGCTGGCGCGGGATGATGACAGAAGCCCTCATCATCAAACCCAGCTTTGCCGCCGAGTGCGATGGCGATCGTTCGCTATGAGGTCGCGTCAGCCAATCTGTCGCGATCCAATCTGGAGTGTGAGAGGGGTTTCTTCGGTATTCTTTTCACAAAGCCCCTCATTCCACACATGATTTCGGACAGCCATATATAACTTCGCTTAATGCGAACGTCCATCTTTCATATTTAGCTTGTATGGGCACCGCCCTGGAGCGTTAGTGCCCCCCGTTGGTTCGCGATCGTCTACACACACCGACACTTAAGCCGTTCCGTGCCATCTGGCTCATCAGGTGAGACGCGATCCATTGTATGGAAACCGATCCTGGCTCCCTTACAGACAGGCGATTGTGTCCCATTGTGTCCATACCCGCAAAATTCGTATTGCTGCCTATCTTTACCTCAGACACAGTGACGGTATAATTGGCTCGTCTTTGCAAAAGTTAACCTCAGTTCGGACTGTTAGGGTCGCTTTTTCGTCAGGACTTTTTATAGAGTGTTCCAAAAGCTTTTATTACCAATGTCGCAAAGAATGTCGCACAAGAAAGGCGCTCCCGTCGTCGGTTTAGCACTGCTTCTGGCCCTGGCTGTGGTGTCTGAGCCACTAGCAGCGTTCCTGGTGCTGCAGCCGGTGCTGGCGCAATCACCTGCGCCCTCATTTTCACCGCCCGATGTAGTGCCCAAAGGCACAACCATCAAGATCGACGGATCGAGCAGCCTCGCGACAATCAATCAGTCACTCAAAAAAGCCTACGAAGCAAAGTATGCCGGTACTAGCGTTACCCTGGCAGAAGCCGGAAGTGATGCGGCCATCAAAGCACTCCTCGATGGGTCAGTAAACCTGGCCGCGATCGGGCGACCCTTAACCGCTGCCGAGAAGCAGCAAGGGCTATCATTTGTCCCCATCGCGCGACACAAGATCGCGATCATGGTCGGCCCTGACAATCCCTTCACCGGCAATATTACCTTCGAGCAATTTGCCAAGATTTTTCGGGGTGAAATTAAGGACTGGTCAGAACTGGGCGGCGCACCTGGCCCCATTCGATTCATCGATCGCCCAGAGTTCAGTGATACCCGTCAGGCATTTCGCTCCTATCCTGTATTTCAGCAGGCACCATTCAAGGCTGGCGATAGCGCTCAAACCGTCAGTAAAGATAGTACCGATGATGTCATTCAAGCGCTGGGTAAAGACGGCATTGGCTACGCGATCGCCGACCAGGTCATTGATCGCAAAGACGTTAAAATCGTGCCAATGCATAAGACATTGCCGGATGACCCGCGCTATCCATTTTCACAACCACTGGCCTGCGTTTATAAAGGCACCCCCAGTCCAGCCGTACTGTCATTCCTGAGCGTTGCCACCGCTGCGACCAGTAAGCCGATTATTGAAGCCGCCCGCGAAACAGACGCCAAAGCCGCCGCGATCGCCAGTCCTGAGGCCAGCCCATCAGCCGCAGCCAGTCCCGCCGCGTCTCCCAGCATGACGCCCAACCCCGAAACAGCAGCGGTGCCATCCACGGCTGGTGCTGCTGAAACCCACGGGCTGTCACCCTGGTGGTTGTTGCTGATCCCACTGTTAGGGATTCCCCTGTGGCTGTGGCTCCGAGGTCGTCGTGGAGCCGTAGAACCAATCACGCCCCCACCCGCTGCCGCACCGCCGACCCCACCACCCACTGTCGCACCGCAAACCTCACCCCCCGCAGTCAGCTTGCCCGATACCGAGGCAGTCACGCCCCCACCCGCCGCTGCTGTATCCACTGGAGATGCTGCGGTTGTCGGTGGCGCAGCGCTAGCGGCTGGAGCCGCCGGTCTGGCAGGTTCAGCGCCCGAATCAAATGATAGTGTCCCCGAGCCACCGCCCGCTGACCCAATTCCAGACCTTCCTGTTGCCCCCGTTGACAGCATTCCCGCCGCCGGAATTGCAGAACCGCCACCCGCTGACCCAATTCCAGACCGTCCTGTTGCCCCCGTTGAAGGTATTCCCGCTGCCGGAACTTTAGAACCACCGCCCGCCGACCCAATTCCCGCCGATCCCGCTCTGGGTGGAGCTGCCCTGGCTGGAGCCGCTGCACTGGCTGCTGGAGCAGGCGCGGCTGCCTTTGCGGGGCAGTCTGGCAACGGTGAAGCAGGCGATCGCAGCAAAATTACCCTGACGCCCCATCAAGGCAATCAGGCCTTGGCCGAATGGGATGCACCCGAAGCCCATCGTGCAGAGCTGCGTCACCGGGGTGGCCGTGACATCATGCTGAGACTGTATGACGTTACAGGGCTGGATCTAAGTCAACAGCGCCCCCAAAGCTTTCAGGAGTTCAGAGTCACAGAAGACACATCGAACTACACCGGGCCAGTTCGCCCCGATCGCGACTACATCGCCGAAATCGGCTATCTCACGGGCGATCGTTACTGGTTACCGCTGGCACGCTCAAACAGCATTCGAGTGCCATCGCTGTCAGCTCCCCCATCGGCGACTGAAGGTGCCACGGCAGGTGGAGCCACCCTGGCCGCCGGAGCCGGACTCGCCGCCCTGGCTTCTCTGTCAGGAGACAAAGCCCAATCGGATGTGGAAGCCAGCAAATATGACGTGGGGCAGTCCGACCTGAGCAGCGAAGCGCTTGCGTCAGTCGATGAAGGGCTGCCTAGCCTGCCCGATGGCTATGGCGAAAGCCGCATTGTGCTCATGCCGCGTGACCCACAGTGGGGCTATACCTATTGGGACACCCCCGGTGACCACAAGGAAGAGCTGCGGCGGCAGGGAGGACAACGTCTAGCGCTGCGTCTATACGACGTGACTGACCTTGACATCAATGATCACAGCCCGCACAGCCTGCAGCAGTATGACGTGGATGAACTGACCCGCGACTGGTACGTGCCGATTCCCGTTAGCGATCGCGACTATGTTGCC
Organism: Oscillatoriales cyanobacterium Centralia_MAG_596; assembly: GCA_021323955.1. Classification (GTDB taxonomy): domain Bacteria; phylum Cyanobacteriota; class Cyanobacteriia; order Leptolyngbyales; family Leptolyngbyaceae; genus Stenomitos. The sequence goes on from JAJPKC010000699.1 coordinate 5,782, forward strand.
GAAATCGGCTATCTCACCGGCGATGGTCGCTGGCTCTTGCTGGCGCGATCGAATCCCGTTCGGATTCCACCCGTCTATCCCTCTGACTGGTTTGAAGACCACTTCGTCTCCGTTGCCTGGGACGAAGACCTCCGCGGGAAGACCGTTCTTGAACTCATTCCGCCGAACAAACGGGGTGTTGGCGATAGCCCGATCTATGACCAGGTGTTTGGGCTGGCCCAGTCCACGGAAGCACTGCGCGTCGCAGGCTCATTGTTTGGCTCCATGCAGCATGTGGTTGGATCCGGGCAACAGATCCCGCAACAGGCCGTTAGTTCATTTGTCTTTCCATCGGGTGCAGGCATGTGGGCCGCTCCAGGTATACCTGGCCTCACAGCATCCGGCATTGGCATGTCGGGCATTGGCATGTCGGGCATTGGCTTTGGTGCCTCAATGCCACCGCTGCGGGCACGGAAATTCTGGCTGGTAGCCGATGCCGAGCTGATCGTGTATGGTGCCACCGAACCCGACGCAACCGTGACCATCGATGGCCGTCCCATTCAGCTCAATCCCGATGGCACGTTCCGATTCCAACTCTCTTTCCAGGATGGCGTCCTCAATTTTCCAATTGTTGCGGTTGCTGCCGATGGCGAACAAACCCGCGCTATCCATCTCCGGTTCAAGCGTGAAACCCCACACCGGCAGACAAACACCAAAGATGAAGCGATCGATGAGTTATTCTAAGACGGGTGCGATCGCACCCTCACAATGGCACTCATCAAATCAGCTTGAAGCAATCTGGAGATCATAATGGCAGCTGCGGTTGGAATGGTTGAAGTTTTGGGGCTTCCGCCGGCATTGGCAGTGGCAGATACAATGTGCAAGGCTGCTAGCGTCACATTAGTCGGAATGGAAAAAGTCAGTGGAGCACGCTATACGGTCATCGTACGGGGTGACGTGTCTGAGGTGAATATCTCCGTCCAGGCCGGGGTCGAAGCGGCCAAAGGCGTCCCTGGTGACAAGCAGCTTTATCTCTCATCCCACGTGATTGCTCGTCCCAGTGAGAACCTGGAGTACGTGCTGAAATCGATGCGACCGAATGCAAAGTTAGCCCAGTACCTGGCGTCTTAATGCGGGTGACATGGAGGGATGATGGGCCTCAGGAAGAGGGCTACTTAGAACGGAAACTCGGCGGGTTAAACGTGTCCTGTGGTTTTTTGCCCACCTCATCGAAGGGGGGCAACAGCAGGCTTCTCAAGATACCTTCAATCTTGTCTCGCTTGTCCTGCTCCGCGTTCCTTGCCTGTCCCAGTGCCGTATTGATTTGACCAAAGATCGAGTTGAGCAGATCCGGCACTCCGATCGGGTTAACAGGCACCGAGAAATAAAAAGGCTGGGACTGAGCGGATCGTTCGCGATCGCCCGGATTCGAACGGCGCACCATTTCAGCATAGTCACGAAACGCGATCGCCTGTCGGATCGCCACATCAAGCTGTTGCTTAAACGGGGCTTCTGTTAGCTCAGTGCGCGTTTGGTTTGCCAGCATGACCTGCACAATCACCGCATTGATGGAAGCTGCCGCCTGGTTATAGAGCTGCCGACCCTTCCGATAGGACATCCAGTCAGCGTCCGTTAGACTATCGGTGTTGCTCGTTGGTTGAAACTCTTGCTTGAATGTGGCCGCTGCACCTTCAACGCCATAACGGGCCTGGATAAATGGTGCCAGTGGGTCGGGATTGAGCGTCGGCCCCGACTTACCGCAGCTTGAGATCATGACCGCACACGCAATGCCAGCTAAACCCACTTTGATCAGCGCCACCATTCGCTTCTGACGATCGCGACTGGCAAATCGATTGTTCATGTCTACTTCCTGGCAACATCAGACCGCGGTAGCAGAACGCTAATGGCCCAGCGGTTCAGCAATTCTACGCTGACATAATAGCCCCTCCGCCGCCGAACGTAACCAACATTGAAAGCGTTCTGGTTCATAACCAGACTCCCTGTACCGCGCCGCCACGAGAAAAGCTACCGCGAATTCTCAAAAGAAAGACACGGTAGCACGTACGTTTTGAAGTCACTAGGACTGTTCAGGCTGGACGATTGTTTCAGCCCTCCGAGTTCTAGAGTATCGATCTGCCAAGTGGAAGACCGTACCATGCTGGTTCTAACCCGCTCCTGCCGCCCATGCCAGCACTTTGGTAGATCTTTATCGTTCAGTTAAGGAGCTGTGAGACTTTCGGTGATCTGGCAACCTGGCGACGGATATTTCGATCCAGGCGATCGCAGCAGACGTATAGCGTGGAAAATCAGCCCTGGCAGGTAGCCATAACCCAGCCACATCAGTCGGGCGATCGCTGGAGCACGCTCCGCTAACCAATGCATCTCTGGCTTTCGCCTGAATCGAGGCCGGGAGTGCTAAATTTGGGAATAAGGTTCAAGCATTAATCCTATGGTTGGCTGAATTCGATTAAAGCCAGTACCAATCCGCCTCCGCATTCATCGTTCTCTCTGACACGCTAATGGGTGAGCCGTTAATTGAACTTAAGGGAGTGTCTAAGTCGTTTGGCAGCAGAGTCATTTTAGACAACGTTGACCTGACGATCCACCGTGGCGACGCTCTCGGCATTATTGGTCCTTCAGGCACCGGCAAATCAACGATTCTGCGCATTATTGCTGGACTAGACGTGCCGGATTCCGGTGAAATTTTTGTGCAGGGCCAGAAACGGCAGGGGTCGATCGACGATTCGCCCGACCCCATCAATATTGGTCTGGTCTTTCAACAGTCGGCACTGTTTGACTCGCTGACGGTTGAGGAAAATGTTGGATTTTCGCTGCTGCGACACTCCAAACTACCGCGCCAACGCATTCACGATCTTGTCGCCGAAAAGCTGGAGATGGTTGGGCTGCCCGGTGTGGGCGATCGCTATCCGGCCCAACTATCCGGCGGGATGCGGAAGCGCGTGAGCTTTGCCCGTGCCGTCATGGCAAATCCAGACGACCCCCGCGATCGCCCAGAAGTGTTGCTATACGACGAACCAACCGCTGGCCTTGACCCGATCG
>JAJPKC010000347.1 GCA_021323955.1 Oscillatoriales cyanobacterium Centralia_MAG_596
AGCTTTTTTGTACGGCATGAGTGCAAATCCGTGGTTTATTGTGGGGGTGCAAACCCTGGATGGAATTGCATCGGGTATTTTTGCAGTGCTGCTGGTCGTCGTTGTGGCTGATTTAACGAAAGGAACGGGACGGTTCAATTTAGCGCAGGGTGGACTTTACACCATGATTGGGATTGGTGCTGCTCTCAGCAATCTCGCGATCGGGTTGCTTGTAAAGGTGACAGGCTTTGGCGTTGGGTTTTTCACGCTCTCAACCATTGCGGCGATGGGGATGCTTTGGCTTTGGTTAACGGTGCCAGAAACGAAAGCAAGACCAGATGGGAAAGAGTAGGGGCGAACGGCCGTTCGCCCCTACCCATAAACAATTTATTGGTTTTATTGAATCCACAATCCTAAGGTATACAGATTCATTAACGTCCACTTTTTGCCCTCATCCCCTAGCCCCTTCTCCCAAAACTAAGAGAAGGGGAACCAGATTCAAACTCCCTCTCCCAAGTTTGGGAGAGGGTTGGGGTGAGGGCAACCTAGGAATCAGCAAAACTGGAAGTTATTGAATCCACAATCCTAAGTAGACACGTCCTCATGCAATGGAATGAACAGCAGGGTGAGCATCCCCGGAATGGTGAGTAAAAAGACAACGATAAAGAACAACTGGTAGCCCAACAATTGCTGAAGGTAACCACTCACTAACCCAGGCAGCATCATGCCCAAAGCCATAATTCCCGTTGAAATGGCAAAATGGGAGGTTTTGTAGTGCTCATCCGCAATATACATGAAATAAACGCTATAGGCGGATGTCCCTAACCCGTACCCAAATTGCTCGATCGCCACCAGAGGATAAATCCAGGCAACTGATGGTTGGGCGTAGGCCAGATAGATATAGAACACGTGTGGCAGATTTAGGGCGAGCGCCATTGGCAACAGGCTACGTTTAACCCCGTAACGAGACACCAACCAGCCGCCCAGTAACCCGCCTAAGGTAAGGGCGAGGGCACCCAGCGTTCCATATGCAAGGCCCACTTGTGTAGTCGCCAGCCCTAATCCACCGACCTCTGTTGCATCCAGCAGAAACGGCGGCGCTAGTTTGACCAGCATTGCTTCGCCAATACGATAGAGAAAAATAAAGGCTAAGATGGCCCAAATCCGCTCCTGTTTGAAATAGGTGGTGATGACGTTACGGTAAAATTCCATGAGCGGCATCGATTCAGACCGTGCCCCATCACTGTCTGGAAACGGTAGGAAGCGCCAGTGGAAGATCAGTAGTAAAGCAAACACAGCGGCAGAAAGGCTAAACGCGATCGTCCAGCTTAAGGGAATATCGTGAAGCGAGACTTCAAGCTGTCCCGCCAGGAACACCAGCAGTCCCGAACCAAAAATCATGGCAATGCGGTAAAACGTGGAGCGAACACCGACGAAGAATGCCTGTGCTGGCGGGGGCAGCGCCAGCATATAAAATCCATCGGTAGCGATGTCTTGAGTGGCAGAGATAAACGCCACGATCGTCAGAGCCAGCAAAGACACCACAAAGAAGCTGGGCAACTGAAGCGAAATTGCCACACCTCCCAGGCAAAGCATCATGGCAAACTGGGTGTAGAGTATCCAACGGCGTCGGGTCGCGTAGCGATCGACCAGAGGACCCCAAACCATTTTGAGTACCCAGGGCAGATATAGAAGACTGGTCCAAAAAGCCGCCTGTGCGTTGTCGATCCCTAATTTCTTATAGAGAACGATCGCAACACTGTTGACCAGGATGTAGGGAATCCCCGCCGCAAAGTAGAGCGTCGAGACGAAAATCCAGGGAGATTGAAGCGGAGCCTGACTCTCTTCAACATTGCTGTTAGATGGAATGGCATCTTTATACATAGACGCAAACTTCATAGAAGCTCATACAACAGTCTATGAATGTAAGCGTTCTACTAAATTCAAGGCTTCCTGGCGTAAAGCATCGGGTGCTGGCATCTGGTTTAACCGCATCAATTCAAAAATAGCAGCCGTTTCGGTGTCTCGCTGGCTGCTCGCGGCGGCTAGCACTTGATTGTTTTTCACATAAAACGCGATGAACTCACGCTGCTGCAAATCCCCATTGAAAATAATTTCATCCCACTCTTCCGCGTGCCCTACATAACGCAGTGGAAACTGAAACTGCATCGTCCAGAAAACAGGTACACCTCTAAAGGGAGTGAGTTGCCCTACCATGTTGTAAGCGGCAATTCGACCTTGCTGAGCGGCAACTCGCCAGTGTTCCACCCTCACAGAAGCATCTGTACGCCAATCAGGATACCGAGCAATATCTCCAGCTGCATAGAGACCATCAGCGGCTTTAAGGTACTCATCCACCATCACACTGTGATCCTGGGGATGGAATGCAACCCCTTCTAAATAGTCAGTTGCAGGCTGCACGCCAATGCCAACGACAACGAGATCCGCCGTTAAGCGATCGCCATTATCCAACATGATCGTTTCAACCTTGCCATTACCTTCCATGCAAGCAATTTTTCTACCCAATTGAAAGGACACCCCATTTTCTTCATGCACCTGCTGGAAGATGCGTCCAATCGCTTCACCCAGAATCTTCTTAAACGGCAGTGACGCGGGCGAAACGACGGTTACAGAAACGCCACGCTGCGTTAGACCTGAAGCGACTTCCATCCCAATAAAGCTCGACCCTACCACAACGGCGCGTGCTCCCTTCTGAGCGGCTGAGAGAATTTTCTCCGTGTCGGCAAAGCTGCGGAGGGTGAAGACGTTTTGCAACTCCTTACCAGGAACATCGAGTTGGCGCGGTTTACCACCAGTAGCCACCAAAAGCGCATCGTAATTTAAGCGATCGCCATCCGCAAAGGTAATACACTTGGCGATCGCATCGACGTTCACAGCCTGCTTCTGTAGCAGTGTTTCAATCTGATGATCCTGATAAAACGTGGGCGATCGCAGCGGCATTTGCTCTTGAGAAACCTTGCCCGTAAAGTAATCTTTGCTCAACCAGGTGCGATCATACGGCAGACGATCGTCCTGAGTGACCATCACAAGCCGCCCTTGATATCCTGCTACTCTCAACGTCTCTGCTGCGTGGGCTCCGGCGGCACCAGCACCCAAAATTACAAACGTGCGCCCATCCGCTGCTGGATCACCCTGAACCATCGCCTGCGTTCTATGCTCCGACAAAGGTTCGGGGACACTTACAATCACTCGATCGCCGTCAACCCGCACTGGGTAGTGGCACAACGAATCCAAACCAGGCGGCTCTTGCTGGTCGCCCGTTACTACATCAAAGCAGGCATTGTGCCAGGGACAAACCACGTGATGCCCACTCAACACACCCTCAGCCAGGGGTGCCTGGTAATGGCTACAGTAAGCACCCACCGCATGAAACGTTCCATCAACGTTGACCAACAAGACATCCGTCTCACCGATGGATACCTGCCGCATATCACCGTCCTGCAACTCATCTACGGTTGCAACGATCGCCTCTTGTTGATTCATCAAACGTCTACTGAAGGGTTAAGAACAAAATTACGATCCAGGTTTGTTGTATTGTGACTAAAGCAAGCTCGTCCATGCTTCTGACTTTAGAGATAAAGCGTGAACACTCGATAACGTGAAAAGGCTAAGCCCTTCATTTGGTAGACGCAATTCCTCAGCTCGATCGATAAAGTCTAGCCAAAGGCGTAAAAACGCCTTTCCGTATGAGAAACATCCGTATGAGAAATAATGGTGATTGATTGCAGTTAGTTTAACGAAAAGCAGGTCTATCCTGTTATCAAAACATTTAACTTAAATGTGCCGTGACGGCATCACGACTGTATGCATGAGGACACAAAAGAAGACCAACCGCCCAAAAAGCAGGATTCGCTATGGCATCAACTCACCCGTGGTGCACCGCTGGCAGTCATGCTTGCAGCTGCTCTATATATTCTGTATGAGCTGCTGCCTGTTCTAAAACTGATTGCCGTTGCCGTCCTGCTTGCAGTAGTTTTGAGAACGTTGCTCCGATGGTTGCAGAAATTAGTCAAAGCACCCTGGTTAGCCGTTCTCATCCTGGTTAGTCTGATTGTCGGCTTTGGTGTTTTTCTAGTCGCTGTTATCTTTCCCAGCCTGCTTGATGAAACGCAGCAACTCCTTGTTGCCATTCCAAGCTATCTCAATGCGCTAACAGCTCTCTCTTTGAGACTTCACAATAGTTTCAGCTTTTTACCTGATTTATCACAAGGGTTGACGCAGTTTCGGAACTTTGCCAATCAATTGCTGGGCTCATTCCCACTGCTGCTTCGGCAAACTTTTGGTGCGACGATCGAGTTAGTCGCAACCCTCATCCTGGCGCTTTACATGGCGTATGATCCTTCCACATTGATTGAAGGTGTTTTGCGATTGGTGCCACGTCAATACCATCGCCGCTTTAATCGCTTGCTTAAAGCCACTGGAGTAAGATTACGGGGTTGGATTTTCGGCACAGGCATTGCCATGCTGTTTTTGGGTGCCGGTACCACGATCGGCCTTTGGGCATTAGGCATTCCTCTGGCGCTATCATTTGGTGTCATTGCCGGATTGCTGGAAGTTGTGCCCTACTTTGGCTCGATCGCGGGCACATTTCTCCCGGCCCTGGTCGCCCTCACGCTGTCACCCTTCAAGTTTTTCTCAGTGCTCATTCTCTTTCTGGTGCTTAACCAGATTGATGCTCACATTGTGCAACCGCTAGTGATGGGTCAGCAGGTCAATCTTCATCCCGTTGTCGTGATTCTGACGTTTCTGGTAATGGGTAAGCTGTTGGGATTTATTGGTATTCTGTTAGCGGTGCCTGCGGCGGCTGTCTTCGTGACGCTCATTGATGAATTTGCTCCACAAGCAACGCCAGCAGAGGTAACGGCTGATTCGAATAACCCCAACAGATGAGTATGTTAAGCAAATAACCTGTAGCCATATTCAGGATGGCAGCGGTGGTCAGCCAGCTTACCCAGAATCGACATTCAGGATGGCAGCGGTGGTCAGCCAGCTTACCCAGAATCGACAATCCAGCGGTTGGCCCTGTCCTAATCTTGCTGACCAACGTTATCATGCTCTGCATCAATTAGCTGAATTTGTGGTGCCTGACTCACGGCTGAAAGTGCTTTGTAGAACGACACCACCTGATCGATAAGTCCAGCTCAGAGATTGGCGATACCGCGTTTGAGGGCGACCAGCACGGCTTGGGTACGATCGCTCACCTGCAATTTGCTCAGAATATTTGTGATGTGAAACTTGATGGTAGCTTCGCTGATGTATAACTCACT
>JAJPKC010000071.1 GCA_021323955.1 Oscillatoriales cyanobacterium Centralia_MAG_596
CCATCATTCTGAACGCTTCGATTACGTCCATCAAGGGTACTCCGGCCTTCAGTGTGTACAGTGCCACTAAAGCTGCTGTGCGATCGTTCGCCCGTAATTGGATACTCGACCTTAAAGAACGTAAAATTCGGGTAAACGCCATCAGTCCTGGTGTGGTGCCGACTCCTGGTTACGATCACCTGGGGCTGAGCGATGAGCAGTTGCAGGAATTTGTAGATAGTCAAGCCCGCACAATTCCTTTGGGACGAGTCGGCACACCGGATGAGATTGCCAAAGCCGTTGTCTTCCTCGCGTCAGACGACAGCAGCTTCGTAAATGGCATTGAGCTATTTGTTGATGGCGGTATGGCACAGATTTGAAGTATCCTAAAAATCCCATCACCAAAGTCACTCAAGAATTCATTGCTATGAATACAACGAACGGCGTTGTCAGCCAATCTAGCCCCTATTCGGTGACTGAAACCATCGATCGCTTAGTCACCATTCTTCAAGCAAAAGGCATCACCATTTTTGCCCGCATTGATCAGCAAGTGGAAGCTGAGAAAGCTGGACTCAGCTTGCGTCCCACACAGTTGTTATTGTTTGGCAATCCGAAAGCCGGAACGCCACTAATGGTTGCAGAACCCACGATCGCTCTGGATTTACCCCTGAAAATACTGGCATGGGAAGCGGCGGACGGCAAGGTCTGGCTGAGCTATAACGATTCCCATTACCTACAACAACGGTTCTCGCTTGCGGATGAATTGGTGAAGCATATTGATGTCATTGCGCCGCTTATCCATCAAGCACTTCTCTAAGCAACCCTTAATCGACTCATTCAGGTACTTGCTATGACGGACTACACCCCAACCGCCAGGGATATTCGCGGCCCATCACCGTTGATCGCGATCGCCAACGAACCACCACCCAGGCTAATTGTTGATCCACCGCTGCCCGAACCATTGGCTCAGGGACGCGTTTTCATCCAGTACCGGACGGAGAATCTGCGCGTGTTGCCAGTGTTTGGCAACGGTGCCCTCGACGTATCGCCACGCATTGGTCATATCCACATCACCGTCGATGATGCACCGTGGCACTTTGTCGATGCCAGCGGCGAAACGATCATTCTGGTCGGTCTGGAACCGGGACGGCATAAGGTGCTGATCGAACTTGCCGATCCCACCCATAAAGTCATCACCAGCGAAACAGTACACTTCACGCTGCCTGATCCGCAGCAATGAGTCCGTGTACTAATCTTGCCAGCGATCTTCACACAGGACAAGACTTATGGAGAGTAGGGGATTCGAACCCCTGACCTCTGCGGTGCGATCGCAGCGCTCTACCAACTGAGCTAACTCCCCAAATCGCGATCTCAATCGCTTCGCTATTTTACCATTCACCAGTTCTACTGGACTTTCGGTGTTCCGGCTGTCTGTTGATAAAGTTGCTGTACGCGATCGAGTTCCAGGTCCGACAGATAGTCAACTGTCCAGTTAGCACGACGCTGCAGCATATGAAACGGGTAGCTGTTGGCCACGCCGACGACGGGAATTCCGGCTCGTTTGGCGGCTTCAATGCCTGCAAAGGTATCTTCGATCGCCAGACAATTGGCTGGTTTAAGGTTGAGATCGCGAAAGTGTTGATTGAGGCGATCGACCGCTAGCAAGTATCCGTTTGGCTCAGGCTTGCTGGGAATTCGCTGATCGGCTGGGATGATCACAGAAAAATAGTCGCGCAATTGAGCACGTTTCAACACCAGCTCAATCTCGCCCTGATGCGCACCGCTGACAACGGCCAACTTCAGGTTGGCGGCGCGGAGCTTAAAGAGCAAATCGTGCAGTCCCGGATAGATCGGCAGTGTGTCTAAACTTTCCAGCGTGCTCTGGTAATACTGGGCTTTGCGGGCAATGAGCTTGTTGAGAGATTCCTCGGTAACCACACGGCCCCGGAGGGTGAACAGATCGGTGAGACAGGCACGATCGCTGCGTCCCAGGCAAAATTGCCGAAATTCTCCCGGTTTTGGCCGCAGGTTCTCTTCGACCAGAAGTTGATTGATCAATTTCTCGTGGAGTGGTTCATCGTTGATGATGACACCGTTAAAGTCAAACAGAACCGCTTTGAGCATCGAGATACGCGTGGTGGGCTTTATGGGATCGCATTGATTCAGACAGCTACGGTCAACGTCGATCGGTCAACGATCGCATCGAGAACAGCGTTCTGACTCGCCTTTATCACACATTGTAGGGTGACAGCAGTACCAGTTTTTTAACGCTAGAGAATCCATCTTCGAATCACGAACCAGCATTGGCAAATTACTGTTCCTAGCCCAGCGCCCACTGGCGATCGTCGCTGCCTTCAAGGTTGGCGTCGGCTGCGAATTTGACCGATTGGTAGGGAAGCGCTTTTACACCGCGTGTGATTTGATGAATCCACCACAGATCTTGACTTTGTACGGCCTGAAAGCGCGCTGCTCCCATCCACGCATCCACACTGCCATTGGCGTAGGCGAGAATGTAAGGCTCTTCAAAAATTTGGGTCAACCATTCGGTGTGTCGGAGCGTCTTCTGATTACCGTCCAGGATGGCAACTTCTCCCCCAACGGTTAGCAGACGATAGCTCTCCTGAAGAATGGTTTGCGATACGGAGGGTGGCGTCTCATGAAACAGCAGTGATGCGGTGACCAGGTCAAACGATGCATCGGGGAATCCAGTCTGCTCTGCATTGCCGTGCTGCCACGCGATATCGAGTCCGGCTTGCTGCGCTTTATGCTCAGCGACAACCAGCATATAAGGGGACAAATCCAGCCCAATCACTTCGGCCTGGGGAAAGGTTCGCTTCAGCAACAGGGTTGTCGAGCCTGTCCCACAACCCAGATCCAAAATTCGCCGTGGTTTGGTCTGGATCGCATCGACCAGGCTCTGGCGCACCAGCGTTTCATTGGGCGGTAGCGCATACTGCGTGATCGGGTCGTACGAAACAGCCGCGCTGGTGTTGAGGTAGCCGTTTTCGATGCCGTGAAAGTTCTGGCTACTGTAATAGTCGGGATACACCAGTGTCGGATTGCTGAGCCGAGTGCTGGCTGCCTGCCAGTCGATGCTTTCGTAAAACCGCCGGAGCGAGTCCTGATCAATGAAAAAGGTGTTGATGATCGGGGCCAGAAATTGATTGAAAATGGTATCTTTACGAACTGCCATAGGGTTACTCAATCTGCTCGGTGGGTAGCGTTGATCGCAGCCAAATTGCTACTTAAAGTTTAATCAGTCCCGCCGTTTCGTGCCGTTTGGGGGATGCGATCAGCAGCAGCAAGCGGTAAAAGAAAAAGGCCGTTCGTTATCTTTCGTGATCTGAGTGTACCAGTCCCAATGATCGCGCTTACTTGAGGAGATGATCTATGACGCGACTGCGCTATGGTTTGCTGCAACGAGTCGTCTTATTTCTGGGTGCGATCGGCGCGATGGCGTTGATCTATGCTGTGCGGCCAACCATCGCGATCGAAACCGCTCGCAGTGCCGATCGCTTTGTGGATAGTATCTGTGTCGGCACTCACTGGAGCTATACCGATACTCCTTACGGTCAGCGCTACGGCGTGGTCAAGCAAAAGCTGATGGCAGCCGGCATTCGCAACGTGAGGGACGGGTTTTATCAGAACCGTCCGCAAGATCTGGGCAAAAGCGGCATTCGGATGACGATCGTGGCTGATGTGCCTGATCGCTCGAATGGCGATGAGAAAACGATCCAGGCGATCGTCCAGCAGATTCAGGCGGCCAACGCGGCTGGAGCCAAAATTGACGCGGTTGAAGGCCCGAATGAGCCGGATCTGTTCTGGATTCCCTCCCGGTTCAATAAAACCTATAAAGGACAGGGCTTTCCAAAAGGGGTAATGGCGTTTCAAAAAGACCTGTACGACGCCGTGAAGCGCAACCCCGCCACGGCCCATCTCCAGGTCATTGGCCCCTCGCTGGGTGTCACCTATGATCCCGGTGGGGGGCGTCCCAACCCCCTGCCAAAAGGCAGTCTCGCAAACGCGGTCGATTGGGGCAACTTTCACCCCTATCCGGGTGGCAATCCGTTTAGCTTCCCGTTCGATTACAACACCACATCCAAGTACTACTGGAATAGCAATTTTCCGTCCGTCAACATCGATGAATTTCCCTACAACTTTGACACCTACAGTCCACCCTTTGCCCCCAAACCGATGGCAACGACGGAGACGGGCTACTCGACGTTTAAACAATCGGTTTCAGAGAAGGTCCACGCGAAGTACATGCCGCGCCTGTTTTTGGAGTTCTTCCGCAAAAATGTGCAGCGAACCTGTTCGTATGAATTTGTGGACGAGTTCGAAGACGCCAGTAGGTCAAAACGAGAAGCCAACTTTGGGCTGCTGCGTCACGACTTGACGCCAAAACCGGCCTATACGGCGATTCAAAACCTGATTGCGCTCCTGCGTGATCCCGGCAACCGGTTTACCCCGGGTGGGCTGGCCTACTCGCTGGATGTGCGCCCCGTGCGAAACTACCGTGAACCCTTTTCCAGGCGGGTTGTGACCTATGATCGCACCCAGTATGTCCATCACGTCCTGCTGCAAAAGCGCGATCGCACCTTCTATCTGGCGCTCTGGCACGAAGTTTCCGCTAATGATACCAGTGTGAATCCCCCCCGCGAAATTCAACCGCCCGCCATGCCCGCAACCCTCAAGCTCAACCAGCCCATCCGCACCGTTGCGATCTATTCGCTGGGGGATGACGGTCACTGGACGACAACCCCCGTTCGCCTGACCAACAATCAGCTTGAACTCACCGTGCCCGATCGCGTGACCATAGTCAAACTGGTGCCTGCGTAGGAGATGCCGTTTGCCTTTTAGATCTGATGTTTAACGCCTGATTTCCCTCGTTCGTTGGCTCGGTTGCTAACTATAGCTAGCTATAGAAGGAGGAAATCCGGTTGGGGATCGGCCTACACTCAATTCGTCGCGTCTTTTCTCAGTCATTGTGAGTGCCCACAACCCCTCCACCTCATCCGCTTTAGCGGCGTTGCAGCAGCGAGCAGTTCTCATCCACGAACGCCTTTGTGCGGTCTATGGTTGTCCGATCGCCTATTTCCATAATCTTGATCCTCTGAGCGAACTAATCTCATCGCTGCTATCGCACCGGACGCGTAACGCCGACTCAGGACGGGCGTTTAAGGCACTTCGCCGTCAGTTCGCCAACTGGGAAGCGGTGCGAGATGCGCCCGTAGCGGACGTGATGCACGCGATCGCGGCTGTAACCTGGCCAGAACAAAAGGCACCCCGCATTCAGCAGGTGCTGCGGTTGATCAGCGATCGCCAAAAGGGTGATCTAACGCTGGATTTTCTGGTCGATCTGCCTGTACCGGCAGCAAGAGCCTGGCTGGAATCTCTTCCGGGGGTTGGCCCCAAAACGAGCGCCGCCGTGCTCTCCTTTAGCCAACTGCGGCGACGGGCGCTGCCGGTTGATAGCCACCATCATCGCGTGGCCATTCGTCTCGATCTCATTCCGCCCACGATCGCTGTTGGCCCGGCTCATGCCCTGCTAGAAGCCCAGCTACCAGACGACTGGACAGCCCAACAAGTATATGACAACCACGAGGTCATGATGCTGCATGGCCAACGCTGTTGCTATTACCAGAATCCGGCCTGCGAGCGCTGTGCTGTCCTCGATCTTTGCCGTTTTGGGCAGGCAAAATTACAGCGCTGACGCCATTAGGACTGACCGGATCAACACCGCTCCCGTATTGTTGCCCACGACCCAATGGCAGCGAGACTCGCAAAATTGAATTCGATTCAGCCGCCGTGCGCGGCGTTCGGCCGATCGTTGCTTGCTTCAGGTGAACATAACCGCTGGTAGTCGGCGCTTCTTTACAAAAGTACGGAAAGTGTTACGATGCGCTGTAGTAAGGGAAAGATAGGGCTGTCATCCTTCAGTGCACCTGCGGCGCGAGATCACTATCTAGCTTGGCCAATATTGGGAAATCAACTATGTCAGTCACGGGTCTGATCCAGGGCTTAAATGCGTTTCACAGCGACTATTTCGCCACTAACCGAGAACTCTTTGAACGGCTTTCGAATGGGCAGACGCCAGAGGTTTTATTCATTACCTGTTCCGATTCACGGATCGATCCCTGTTTGATCACGCAATCCCAGCCAGGTGAACTGTTCGTGATGCGTAATGTCGGCAACATCATTCCGTCCTATGGCGCTGCCAGTAGCGCTGAAGCCGCCGGGGTAGAATACGCGGTAGCCGCCGTCGGGGTACGAGACATTATCGTTTGTGGCCATTCGCACTGTGGTGCCATGAAGGGGTTGCTACAGATTGGTAGTCTGACGGAAAAAATGCCGCTGGTCTACGACTGGCTGAAGCGCCACGGGGAAGCAACCCGGCGCTTGGTGCTGGACAACTACGCGAATGTTGAGCCGGAGCGGTTACTCAAGATTGCGATCGAGCAAAACGTGTTGACGCAGATTGAGAATTTAGAAACCTATCCCGTGATCCGCTCCAAACTGCACAGCGGGCAAGTGAGTCTGCACGCCTGGATGTATGAGATTGAGACGGGTAAAGTGTTTGCGTATGATGCTGGACTGCGGCAGTTTACGCTGTTGAAGCAGCGCTCATTTCCCGTTCCTGATCCGCTCATTTCAGGCATCTCTAGCTAGCACAGGGGTAGAACATCCGTCCAGAGCGCCTGCCGACTGCTAGCGGTTGGCTGCGATCGCGCCCTGCCCATGAGTGCGTTACCAGCCAGCGCGGCATCCTCACAAATTCCTCAAACTCAAGATCTATGCTCAAAGCATGCAGCCACTCTACCTGAAGTGGTCGCGGAATTCTGGTCTTTAGCGCTTTGCGATCAGCCAGTGGAAAAGGGTCGATCGCGGCTCGCGTTTGGATGGAATTCTGCTCACCCATCGGGCGAGAGCGGCTCTAGGCCACATCTGACCGGGTAGCGTTCCGGCAGGAGCGATCGTCTATGCCAGTTGAGTCAAACCGCCCGGTGAAGTCCCCCGAACCCAAAAACGTTGGCGGTACAGTGCTGACGTGGCTGATCTTCTTCATTTTCTTGAATCTATTTTTGTTTCGCGCACCGTCTACACCCCGGGTTCCTTACAGCGAATTTGTCAATCAGGTCGAAGCGGGAAAGGTGTCGCGGGCGGTAGTGGCGATAGACCGCATTGAATACGAGCTGAAATCGGATCAGGCAGGCTCCCAAACCGGCAAGACCCTTGTGACCACGCCGGTGGCAACCGATCTGGATCTGCCAAAAATTCTCCGATCGCACAACGTTGAATTTTCGGCACCACCCGGCTCTGGCTGGTTAGGCAATCTTCTGGGTTGGATACTACCACCACTGTTGTTTCTGAGTCTCTGGGGCTGGCTGTTTGGTCGGGGGCAGTTTGGTGGCGCTGCACTGACGATCGGCAAGAGTAAAGCCCGGATCTACTCCCAGGGCAGCGTTGGCATTACCTTTGAAGACGTGGCCGGGGTCGATGAAGCCAGGGCCGAACTGCAAGAGATTGTCGATTTTCTGAAGCATGCGGACAAGTACACACGGCTGGGAGCCAAAATTCCCAAAGGGGTGCTGCTGGTGGGGCCACCGGGCACGGGAAAAACGCTGCTGGCAAAAGCGATCGCGGGGGAAGCGGGTGTCCCATTTTTCAGTATTTCTGGCTCTGAGTTCATCGAGCTGTTTGTTGGCGTTGGCGCGGCCCGCGTGCGGGACTTGTTTGATCAGGCGAAGCAACAAGCCCCCTGCATTGTGTTTATTGACGAATTAGACGCATTGGGCAAATCGCGGGCCAGCGCCAGTCCGCTCCAGGGCGGCAATGATGAACGGGAACAAACCTTAAATCAGTTGCTCTCTGAAATGGATGGGTTTGACCCCAACACGGGCGTGATTTTGCTGGCCGCGACCAACCGCCCCGAAGTGCTCGACCCCGCGTTGCGCCGTCCGGGACGCTTCGATCGCCAGATCATGGTCGATCGGCCAGACAAAATTGGGCGCGAGGCGATACTCAAACTACATGTTAAACATGTGAAATTAGCAGGCGATGTGGAATTGTCGAAGTTAGCTGCCCGGACGCCGGGTTCAGCGGGTGCAGATCTGGCAAACCTGGTGAATGAAGCGGCCCTTCTGGCGGCACGTGAAAACCACAGCGCTGTCACGATGGCCGATTTCAATGAGGCGATCGAACGGCTCGTTGCCGGACTGACCAAGAAATCACGTGTGCTCAATGAGCTTGAAAAAACGATTGTGGCGCACCACGAAGTGGGTCACGCCCTGGTCGCTGTCCTGATGCCTGGAGCCGGAAGCGTGGAGAAAATCTCGGTGGTGCCGCGCGGCATGGGTGCGCTGGGCTATACGCTGCAACTCCCTGAAGAAGACCGCTTCTTAATGACCGAAGATGAGATCCGAGGACGCATTGCGACCTTACTGGGTGGGCGATCGGCAGAAGAACTGGTCTTTGGCCGCACGTCTACCGGAGCGAGTGACGATCTGCAAAAAGCCACCGACCTGGCAGAGCGATTTGTCACCCTATACGGGATGAGTGAAAAGCTGGGTCTGGTCGTCTTTGACAGAACGCCGCAGCCCTTTCTCGAAGGGTTTAGCAATCCCCGGCGCACCATCAGTCCTCAAGTTGCTGAGGCGATCGACCATGAAGTGAAACAAATCATCGACGGCGCGCATGGGATGGCGCTGAAAGTTCTGGAGCAAAATCAGGCGTTGCTGGATGAAACCGCCCAAATGCTGCTGGAAAAAGAAGTTTTGGAGGGCGCAGAGCTACAGTCATTCCTCGATCGTGTCCAGTCTCCGGCCACCCTCAACGCATGGCTACGCACTGGCGAAACACTTGATGAGAAACTATTCAACCGTGTCACCAGTGCATCGTTGCACAATGGACAATCTATCCCTCGCCACACCTGACGTTGGTGAATTGGGCTGGCTCGCCAATCCAGTCTTCGCAAATTTAGTCTTCGCAAATTCAGTCTTCCCAAACGCTGTCTCCACAAGAATTCTGTGTGGATTATGCTGTTATGCATTTCATTTTTTTGACTAATCCTTTGTCAGCAATGGCGTTCGAGGATGAAATCTGGCGGTTAGATGGATAATCAGCTTACGCTGCGATCGCGGTTAGTATGCGGCGCAATTCGCTGATTTCTGATCCTTTGGAGATAACGCCGCTTGCTCCTGGCTGCTGGAGAATATATGACTGAAAGCGGTCTTCGGATGTGAGAAAGAAAAAGGGAATATGGGATGTACTCATATCAGCATATAGCTGTTGTAGCACTTCAATTCCATTCATGGACGGCATATTGACATCGCATAAAATCACGTCAGGATGGTGTGATTGCGCCAGTCGCACTCCCTCAAACCCGCCTGCCGCAGTAATGGGATAAAACCCTTCATCCCTGAGCCATTCTGCCAAAATAAACCGAAACGTTTCATTGTCATCAATCACGAGAATTGTTTTCATTGCCTTATGCTAAATCAGAGATAAATGGCGTTTGCAGGACACTGTGGGTTTCCATTTATGGCGTTGAAAAGAAAGTTTGAACAACGCAAACGGTTGATGGGTTTAGCTTTGATGGGCTTTCCGACTCGTTTTGGCGACATCAGTATGATAACAGCTACAGCAGACCAGTATTGGAGAATCGTGGTGGGGTTGTGAATTGATCAATTGCCCAATTGATCAGCGTCGGTTACCCCGGAATCACACCGCTATTACGATCGAGCAGCACTGCTGGCCGTTGGCGGTTTGACCCTCGCAACTGCATTTCCCGATTGGGTACTTCAAGATTGGGTACTTCACAACTGGGTATTTCACAATTGGGCATCGCTGACCAACAGTGACGACAAAACCACTCAATCTGGCGATCCCGAATGTGGCGCAGCATTTGACTCGAACAGCAGGGGCAACTGATCATAAAAACCTCATTCCGTCAGCCTTAAAGGCTGCAAGCTTCAGTGGATTGGTAATGGTCAGGGGCAATTGTTAACGTGCTGGGCGCGATCGACGCCGTTATTGTACGATGAGCGCCGCGTTGACGTGAGCTGGTTTTCGGCGATTGGAACTGCGGTTGACCAATGTAAAGTTTCGCGTTTTAGCCAGCGAGAGGTGCGGAATCGTTTGAATTATCCCCAATATTTGGAGTGGAAATCCATCGCTCGCAATGACCAGCGGCGTTTCTCGCGATCGGAGATGGCACCATGTATCGTTGGCTCGCTTCATACGGTAGGCGATCGTGATCACTTCTCCGAATCGCAGCGTGGTAAATCGCTGATAGTGTTCAGAAACCAGGGTCAGGTCATCAGGATGGATTAAACTGGCTAACCCAATCAAACCCATATCATGGATGGCCTCGGTCGTGTAACCTAACATTGCTGCCACCGAACAACTGGCACTCAGCGTACATTGATCCACCAGATCATAAATGTAAACACTCCCTGCGATCGCGCCAGGGGGCCGCGATTGGAGCCGCCCCAAAGCACCAATCAGGTGTTGTGGCAATGACACCGAAGTATTGTCTGAACCAGGTATACGGCAAATATTCACTGTTGCACTCCTTGATACTGTCTTA
Source organism: Oscillatoriales cyanobacterium Centralia_MAG_596 (assembly GCA_021323955.1). Lineage (GTDB taxonomy): Bacteria > Cyanobacteriota > Cyanobacteriia > Leptolyngbyales > Leptolyngbyaceae > Stenomitos. The sequence continues at coordinate 10,568 of JAJPKC010000071.1, forward strand.
CGATCTGGCCTGAGCAAATAGACATCCCTGTGGGACTCAGCAGACGCCTCTCTGTCCTGCTCAAAACCTTTTTGAGCAAAGCAGGCTATAGAAGGGGGCTGCAAGAGCCTGCGCTTTGACCGCGATCGACGGCAAAGGAATGCTTCAACTCTTTATTTGTAGTTTCGGGATTAGTTGTAAGGAAACCGTGAAGAATAGGCAATTAGTCGAAACTTCACGACAAATTCCAAACATATCGGAATACATCCAAACGTATTGCAGCAAAAGCAGCTACGATTAAAACCTGTCGCTGCCGTTACTGGAGGCTGGTATAGAGCAGTGGTATAGAGCAAAACAGCCGCGATTCATTTGGCAATCAATCCGGTGACAGATGTTATATCAAGTGGCATGGCTGATGCACTTTAACTGATGACCGTTCCGAAAAGCCATACTGAGGACACGGCGATCGACGGCCCGCCGCACCAATAATGTAGAGCAATGGCCTCAGTCCAGCCAGGAATGGCCTTAAACAACGATTACAACGTCAAGACTGATTGATTCACCTGTCGGCGACCAGCTTAAGCCGGGACAGTCGGTTGGAGCGGAACGCAGGCGTCAGCGGTCAGGCGATGTCCAATGACTGGATTCTGATTTCTGGATTCTGGCTCCCCATGCAGTTGCCGTGTCATTGCCATCTGTCTTGGCGATCGAGCATGCCTTGTAGCCTGTTTGAGGCGGCAATCCATTTGCACACTCGTTTTAACCAATATTTTAAAATGGTAGTAAAACTGGCATATCGCTTCAAATCCATATATAACCAGAGTATGCAGAGGTCAAAGCGCGACAAGATTATTTAAGAACGGTGTGTCTGGCATCTGTCTCTACGATCGCTGAAACCATCAACTAATCGCTTCAAGTTCATAACGCTGGCTCCGGAGATGCTTATGAAAATCCTGGTTGTTGAGGATGATCGCCCAGTTGCCCAAACCCTGCAATTACTGCTGTCAGGCTACAGTTACGCCGTGGACGTTGCTGAGGATGGCGAAACCGGGTTGGCGATGGCAGAAGCGTTTCAATATGACTTGATTTTGCTGGATGTGATGCTGCCCGGGCAAAATGGGATTGATGTCTGCCGACAGTTACGGACAAAGGGGCTCAAATGCCCAATTCTGCTGCTCACTGGACAGGGGGGTGGACAGCAAAAGGCAATCGCGCTGAATGCTGGAGCGGACGATTATGTTGTCAAGCCCTTTGATACCGATGAACTGATCGCGCGGGTGCAGGCGCTGCTGCGGCGCGGTGGCCCCACTACCCAACCAATCCTCACATGGGGCAATTTATCGGTTGATCCCGGTAATCGTAAAGTGGCCTATGGCACCCATCTGCTTTCCGTGACGCCCAAGGAGTATGCCATTCTGGAACTGCTATTGCGCAATCCCCAGCGTGCTCTAAGCACTCGATCGATTTTGGAACATGTCTGGACATCGTTAGAATCTTCGGGAGAAGAAACGGTTCGGGTTCATATCAAGGAACTGCGGCAAAAGCTAACCGCTGTGGGTGCCCCCAAGGATTTCATTAAAACCCAGCATCGGGTAGGCTACCAGTTAAATCTCCTCTATTCGTCTGCCTCCCTGCCCCCACCAACAGAGCCGCTCACGGTGCCGCAGTTTGCCGAGCTAAATGCGGTGAATGCGGAATTGCGAACCGCGATCGAGCACTGGCAATCGATGTATGCGGCATTGCAGCAGCAGTATCAGGAGTTGAAAACGGCCTATCATACCATCGTTCAAGACCACCAGCAGTTGCAGGTCGATCGCGGTGAACTGGAACTGCGCGTTACCGAACGCACAGCGGAACTGGTCGTGGCAACGCAATCGTGGCCGCAGCCAGATCAGCAGGAATGGCAGACCTTGTTAGAGCAGTCCCCAGAGGCAATCGCTCTCGTGGCTGATGATGGTCATTTTTTGAATGTCAATTCAGCGACCTGCCACCTTCTGGGACAATCAAAGGACGGTCTGTTATACTCCAGGCTTGTCGAGTTTGTCTTGCCCGACTGGACAACGCATCCGGGTTGGCAGCCCGTTCAAATCCTGCCAGAAGAGGCACCGTGCCCGCACGATCGCACCGTTAGGGCAGTGGAATGTCGGGCGATCGCGAGTTTTGCGCCTGGGCGACACCTGATCAGTTTGCAAGCGGTCAATCACCAACCCTCCCTTCCTGCCGGATGATTCAGGCCGCTGAATGGATGTTCAACGCTGAGAAAACATCTGGAGCCAAATTCACAAAGCCCTCCATCTCACAAATGATTCACGACTGCTATAAATCGGGTGAAGACTTTACACGTCAAATCATGAAAAGAGTGTGAGACACAGCGGGATGATTGCTAGAGTCTGAAGGAGATTTGGCGGCGATGTGGAGGCGAAAGACGGATGAGCGAACCGCTGAATTTTGACCAGAAGGTACAGGCGGCTCAGGCGCAGTTACACCAGATCCAACAACAGTCGGCTGCTGATCGAGCGCCAGACCCGTTGCTGGCAGCCGCGATCGCTGAACTCTCCGTCAGTCTGGAAGCGATCCAGGCCACGATCGCTGAACTCCAGCAACAAAACACCCAACTCCGCAGTACCCAGCAGACGTTAGCCGCAGAACGCCTGCACTACCAGAACCTGTTTGACTTTGCGCCCGATGCTTACCTGGTCACCGACGGTAAAGGCATCATCCAGGCCATCAACGGAGCCGCCGAGTCCCTGCTCAACATCCACCGTAGCTACGCCGAAAACAAACCGCTGGTTCTCTTCATCGCTGAATCTGAGCATTTCTCGATCTATACGCTGCTAGAGCAGATTGCCTCGCCCCTTTCCTCGCAACACACCATCAAACGTCCTCCCCTCACGCCCTCAGGCGCGATGCGTCAGGCCACGCCGCTGTTTCAGAATCGCGAAGTGTGGATGCAGTTGCGCGGGCGAGAATGCGTACCCGTTGCACTCTCCCTGTCTGGCGAATACGACGATCAGGGCGCGATCGTGTGGCTCTACTGGCTCTTTCACGATCTCAGAGAACAAAAACAGACTGAAGCGGCTTTGCGCGAGTCCGAAGCCACATACCACACCCTGTTCAATGCTATGGACGAAGGGTTCATTCTTTGTGATGTGATCTTCGACGCCCACGATCGCCCAGTTGATATTGAGTATGTAGAGGTAAACGCCGCTGCAACGTGGATGGTCGGACAACCACTCACCGGACAGCCATTTGCCGGACAGGCACTCACTGGACAGCCGCTCAACGGCCAGTGGACGCGCGCGATTAGTCCCGATTTTGAACCGGAGTGGCTTGAGCTGTGTGGTCGCGTAGCGCTTACGGGGAAAGCGATTCACACAGAAGTCCGTGCTTCGCCGGTCAACGCCTGGTATGAGTTTTATATTTTTCGACCCGACGAAGCTCACCCCCAACGAGTTGCCGCAATCTACAAAGACATTAGCGATCGCAAACACGTCGAAGCACAGCTCCAGTCCAGCCAGACGAAATTTGAGGCCCTGGTCACCAATATGCCGGGAATGGTGTATCGCTACTTTCCGGCAACGCCCGACAGACCGCACCACTTTACCTTTGTCAGCCAACATGCCCACAAGTTGCTGGAATTAGCCCCCGAAACCATCGTTCAAGATGCGAATGCCTTCGTCAATCTGATTCATCCAGACGATTTGCCCTCCTTTGTCGAGTCTGTTGCCCACGCGGTCGCACACTTTTTACCCTGGCACTGGCAGGGACGCGTTATCACACCCTCGGGCCAGTTGAAGTGGATTCAGGGGAATTCTCAGGCTCAGCATGCACCCGAAGGGGCCGCCTGGGACGGTCTGCTGGTCGATATCAGCGATCGCGTCCTGGCCGAACAGACGATTCGGGAACAGGCCGCGCTACTGGAGATCAGCTCCGATGCGATCTTCGTGCGGGACTTAAACAACTGCATTCTTTATTGGAATCGGGGCGCTGAACGGCTCTATGGCTGGCACACCTCAGAGGCCGTCGGGCAGATCGTCGATGTACTCTTACAAGACCCTAACAGCACCATTGACGTGGTGATGCAGCGGTTACTGAAAACAGGCGAGTGGCGGGGAGAAGTGCAGAATATCACCAAATCTGGTCAACCCGTCACAGTTGAAGCCCGGTGGACACTGGTACGCGATGATGCTGGTCAACCGCGCAGTATTCTCACCGTCGATACTGACATTACCGAAAAGAAACGGCTGGAGACGCAGTTTTATCGTGCCCAGCGACTAGAAAGTTTGGGCACTCTGGCCAACGGCATTGCCCATGACCTGAACAATGTTTTTACGCCCATCGTGGCCGTGGCGCAGCTGTTGCGATCGTACCAGCCTAAACCAGAGGCCCAACAGGAGATGTTCCGGATTCTGGAAAGCAGTGCCAAACGCGGTGCCAGCATGGTCAAGCAAATTCTTACCTTTACCCGCGGTACGGAGGGCAAGCAAGTTCCCGTTGCCGTACCCACATTACTGCAGGAAGTGGTGAATATCGTCCGGCAGACCTTTCCGAAATCAATTCAGGTGCACGACAATATCGCCAAACAACCGCTTCTGATTGTTTCGGTTGATCCAACGCATCTGCATCAGGTGTTGATGAATTTGTGTGTCAATGCCCGCGACGCGATGCCCAATGGCGGGACGCTGACGCTGACGGTTGGCAAGACGGTCGTGGATGAGTGCCTTGCCCAGATGAAGCTAGATGCTAAAGTCGGCGATTACGTCGTCATTACCGTTACCGATACGGGGATGGGGATTACTCCCGACGTGTACGATCGCATGTTTGAACCATTCTTCACCACCAAGGCACAGGGCCATGGCACAGGACTGGGGCTTTCGACCGTGTTGGGCATTGTCAAAAGCTATGACGGGTTTGTAGCGGTGGAGAGCCAGCCTGGAGCCGGTAGCCAGTTCAGAGTGTACCTGCCGACGCTAGATGCACCACCGTTGTCGATCGAGCCTGCTGTGGAGCCGCCCTTGGGACAAGGACAATTGGTTCTGGTGGTCGATGATGAGGCGATGATCCTCCAGACAACCCAGGCCACCCTGGAAGCGCACAACTACCGGGTCATGACGGCTAGTAATGGCGCAGCGGCGATCGCTTACTACATCCAGCACCAGCAGCACATCGATACGGTCGTCATAGACATGATGATGCCCGAAATGGATGGACTAACGGTGATTCAAGCCCTGCAAACCATCAATCCCCGTGTCAAAGTGATTGCTGCTAGCGGGCTGGCGGGAAACTATCGCCAGCGTTTACAGGCGATCGGGGTCACGACCCTATTAGCCAAACCCTTTACGACCGTGGAACTTCTGCAAAGCATTTCAACGCAACAGCGTACCGATTCTTGATATTATCGCTTTACGCTCTAACCTTCTGCTGGCAGAATTCGTATACCTGACTCTTGGGGGGCAAGGAGAATTATTTGATGAACCAAGCGTTATTGGCCCACATTCGTACCCTCTGTCAGGATGATGCGACCTTTGAGCAAATTCAACAAATGTTACTCGCCGAAATTCATCCTCTGGAGCAAGAGATCCGTCATGCCCATTTTCAGGTCGAGCAACAGAAGGCCCTGTTTCGCGTCGTCACTCGCTTGCGAGAACCCATCGAGCTAGAATCGATTTTTCAAGCGACGGCGGCTGAGGTTCGGCAGCTCTTAGGAGCCGATCGCGTGGGCATGTTTCGTTTCTACCCCGATTCGGGCTGGGATGATGGTGAGTTTGTCTCTGAGGACGTAGACCCGGCATTTCCGGCGGCGATCGCTCACAAAATTCACGACCACTGCTTTGGCGATCAGTTTGCCGTCCACTACCAGGAAGGACGGGTGCAAAATGTAGCCGACATCTTCAACGCCGGATTGAGTGACTGCCACATCCAGATCCTCGCTCAGTTTCAGGTACGGGCAAATCTGGTGGTGCCCCTGCTACAGGGTCGCCATCTCTGGGGGCTGCTCTGCATCCATCAGTGCAGTGCCCCACGCCAGTGGCAACCCACCGAAATTGAGTTTGTCCAGCAGATTGCCAATCACCTGGCGGTGGCGCTGCACCATGCCGAATTGCTGGCAGAACTGCAGGCAGAAGTCATCGAACGGCAGCAAGCAGAGCAACGCGCCCAGGAACTCAACCACGGGCTGCGGCAGGCGATCGTCGAACTGAAGGCCGTGAACAAAGAGCTAGAAGCCTTCAGCTATTCCGTGTCCCACGATCTGCGTGCACCATTACGCAGTATCGATGGCTTCAGTCAAGCGCTGCTGGAGGATTGCCTGGAGCAACTTGATACTGCGGGGCAGGATTACTTACGCCGCATTCGTTCCGCCAGCCAGCGGATGGGCCAGTTGATCGACGACCTCCTCACCCTGGCACGGGTAACGCGCAGCGACATGCGCGAGGAACCAGTTGATCTCAGCCTGTTGGCCAGTCGTCTCTGCACGCAGCTCCAGCAGTCTCAGGTCGATCGACTGGTGGATTTCGTCATCCATCCCGGCCTAACCACTCGCGGCGATGGCCGGCTGCTTCAAGTCGTGTTGGAAAATTTGCTGAATAACGCCTGGAAATTCACGGCTCGGCAAGCACATGCCCACATCGAGTTTGGGGTGATTGAGCAAGAGGACGGCATCCCACTTTATTTCGTGCGTGATAACGGGGTCGGGTTCGAAATGGCCTTTGTCGATAAATTGTTCAAACCATTTCAGCGACTGCATGGCATGCAAGAATTTCCCGGCAATGGAATTGGGCTGGCGACTGTGCAACGCATCATCCATCGTCATGGCGGTCGGGTGTGGGCCGAAGGAACTTTAAATGAAGGGGCAACGTTTTATTTCACGCTAGCGGCGGAGGAAGTTAGAGCATGAATGGTGATGCGAATCATAGAGTGATTCTCTTAGTGGAGGACAATCCCGATGACGAAGCACTGGCCATTCGTGCGCTCAAACGCCACCACATTGGCAATGATATTGTCGTTGCCCAGGATGGCGTCGAAGCACTGGACTATTTGTTTGGCACAGGCACCTATGCCGGACGTGATACCAGCCTCAAACCCACCGTGGTTCTGCTCGATCTCAAGCTGCCGCGTATCGATGGCATTGAAGTCTTACGTCGCATTCGCGAAAACGAGTCTACTAAATTACTGCCCGTGGTAGTGTTAACCACTTCCAATGAAGAACGCGATCTGCTGGATAGCTACAGTTCGGGGTGCAATAGCTACATTCGCAAACCCGTCGATTTTCTCCAGTTTTCTGAAGCTATTCGTCAACTGGGAATGTACTGGCTGCTGATGAATGAGCCCCCACCAACCTAGAGGGACGATCGCCGTGAATTCTCACTTGCATGTTCTAGTTGTCGAGGACTCGGAAGACGATATGCTGCTGCTGCTGCGGGAACTGCGGCGCGGCGGCTATACGCTTGACTCTCTGCAGGTGCAGACGCACGCAGAGATGCGGCTGGCCCTCGACCAACAGACGTGGGACATTGTGATTGCCGATTACACCTTGCCAGAATTTAGCGCTCCTGCGGCGCTCAAGCTGCTACAAGAGCAGCAGCTTGATTTGCCGTTCATCATCGTGTCTGGCACGATCGACGAAGAAACGGCGGTGTCAGCGATGAAAGCGGGGGCGCATGACTTCATTACAAAGAGCAATCTCGCTCGCCTGCTACCAGCCGTTGAACGGGAGTTGCGCGAAGCGGAAGAACGACAAAAGCGACACGAGGCCGAACGGGCACTGCGGGAAAGTGAAGAACGGTTCCGTCAGCTAGCCGAAAACGTGATTGAAAGTGTGTTCTGGATTGCTGATCCGATCGCCGCCAAGTTTATATACGTCAGCCCAGCCTACGAATATATCTGGGAACGCCCGGGCGAACGCTTATACACCACCCTGGAGGAATGGCTGGAATCAATTCATTCTGAGGATCGACAGCGTATCCAAACCAACTTCTTTAAGCAGGCGTTAGCCGGTTACTACAACGAAGAGTACCGGATTATTCGTCCCGATGGCTCCGTGCGTTGGATTCACGATCGCGGGTTTCCCATTCAAGACGCATCCGGTACGCCCTATCGTGTTGTTGGCATTGCCACCGACATCACGGATAAAAAGCGCCTGGAGACGCAGTTTTATCGTGCTCAACGCCTGGAAAGTTTAGGGACTCTTGCCAGCGGCATTGCCCATGACCTCAACAATGTCTTGACCCCAATTCTGACGATCTCTCAGCTCTTGCGTCTCGATCAGTCCAAATTGGATGAGCGATCGCTGGAGATGCTGCAGATGCTGGAAGATAGTGCCCGCCGGGGTGCGAACATGATTAAACAAATTTTGACCTTTACCCGTGGCACCGGCGGCGAGTGCAGTCCGGTAGCGATCGCACCGCTCCTGCAAGAGGTGATCAACATTGTCCAAAAAACATTTCCGCAATCGATTCGCATCCGTCAAACAATTCCCAACCAGCAGCCCTGGCGGGTTTCTGCAGATTCAACCTATCTGCATCAGGTGTTTATGAACCTTTGCGTCAATGCTCGTGATGCCATGCCCAACGGTGGCACGCTTTCCTTTGCGATCGAACAATGTTACGTTGATCAAGCCTTCACGCAGACCAATCTGGATGCGCAGGTTGGCAACTACGTCGTCGTCACTATTGCGGATACGGGCACTGGCATTCCTTCAGATGTGCGTGACCATATCTTTGAACCATTTTTTACTACCAAAGCGCCCGGTCAAGGTACAGGGCTGGGACTTTCCACAGCGCTGGGAATCGTCAAAAATTATGGCGGTTTCTTGCAGGTCAATAGTGACCTGGGGCGTGGAACCCAGGTCAAGGTCTACCTACCCATCATTACCGGCGCGCTGACTGACTCTGAGGATCTGCAAGCGCAGTTAAGTGGGAATGGAGAACTCGTGTTGCTCGTCGATGATGATATTACCGTCCAGTGCAGCACACAATCGCTGCTGGAAAGCCATCACTACACCGTGCTATCCACAAATGATGGAATCGAGGCGATCGAACTGTACGCGAAACATCAAGCAGACATTCAATTAGTAATTTTAGATGTAATGATGCCAACCATGAATGG
>JAJPKC010000474.1 GCA_021323955.1 Oscillatoriales cyanobacterium Centralia_MAG_596
AATGAACCCATACCAGAGCCACAAAATAATCCCTACGCAAAGAATAATCAGCATACTCCAGGACAGATCGCTTGCTGATTTGGACTGCCAGGTTTTAATCACCTGTGGCAGGTAGGCGATCGTGGTCAGTACTCCCGCAATTAGCCCCAGCGTGGTAATGTAATCAACTTCCATTCGCACCTCTGAAAGCACTTTGAATCATCTTACTGCGGCCCTGTGAGCAAACCAGTCTGCCCGAAGCGGTAACATGCCGCGAGTGTTCAGTGCGGCCAGTGCTAAATGGACGGCTATTGATTGACCCGCTCCGTATATCCTGCCTTTACCCAGCCCTCTTGTCCACTGCTCTCTAACCGAATGCGCTGCCACTGGTGATCGGGGCTTTCTTCCAGTACGGTGATGCTTGAGTTGCGATCGACGCCACCCACACGCGCGGCGTCACGGCTGGGGCTTTCACGCAGATTCAAGCCCTGGGAAAGGGTAATGCGAGCGCGATAGCCAGCCGCATCGCTCGGTTTTGGTGAAGGGGTGGGGCTGGCACCAGGACTGGGCACGCTAGCGCTGGGCTGCGGCGAAGGACTGATAGCCACAGGCTTTGTGGCAGCTGCGGACTGTAGTCTTGCCTTTGCGCCGGGGCTGTCGTTTGGGAAGATCGGTTTAGGCGGGAGGGCTGTAAATTGTGCAATCAGGTACTGGGCGGCAAGAAAGCTACCGCCAATGAGGAGGGCGATCGCGATCAAAACCCCACCCAGCACTTTTGTCAAATCCGACCAACTCATGGCGTTTCTTAAAACTGTAACGCTGGCAGCATTGTATCGTCTGTTAATCAGATTGGTGCATCTGTCGCTGAATTCGGTTGCTCAGGCTGCTGTGCCTGGAAGCGAGGCGCGCCTTGCCAGCGGCTGCCCACTCTTGCAAAAACTGGATCTGTTCCTGTGCCGTTCGAGCGAGGGGCACAATCTGACTGGCGGCTTCCAGGATATCGTCCGTGGTGAAGTCTCGGTTCTGGCTGAACCCGAGGTGCATGGCTTCAATCAACGTCTGCTCAATTTCAGCACCCGAAAAGTCAGGCGTCTCGTACGCCAACCGCTCCAGGTCATACTGTTTGATATTGTGAGGCCGTAGCCGTAACAGGTGCACCGAAAAGATTTCCTGACGCTCTTCCTGGCTGGGCAGACCGACGAAGAAGATTTCGTCGAATCGCCCTTTCCGCAGCATTTCTGGCGGTAAAGACTGAATGTTGTTGGCGGTAGCAACGACAAATACGGGAGTCGCTTTCTCGGCTAGCCAGGTGATAAAGGTGCCAAAAACGCGGCTCGTTGTGCCGGCATCGCCGCGACCGTCCACGCCTGCAAAGGCTTTATCAATCTCGTCAATCCACAGAATGCACGGAGCCAGCGCTTCTGCCAGTTGAATCATCTGACGCGTGCGCGACTCCGACTCCCCCACCAATCCGGCAAACAGTCGGCCAACGTCAAGACGTAAGAGCGGCAGGTGCCAATGGTGGGCGATCGCCTTGGCTGTTAACGATTTGCCGGTGCCCTGAATCCCAACCAGCAGTAGCCCCCGTGGGTGCGGCAGACCATACTGCCGAGCTCGCTCCGAAAAGGCACCGCCGCGACGGAGCAGCCAGTCTTTGAGATTGTCCAGTCCACCAATGTCGGAAATGTTGGCGGTTGTAGGGTAAAAGTCGAGAATTTGGGTCTGGCGGATTGTTTGCCGTTTTTCCTCCAGGATGAGGTCAACGTCTTCAGGGCGAAGTTCACCGTGGGTGGCGATCGCCCGTGCCAGCACTCGCCGGATCCGCTCTAGCGAGAGACCCTGGCAGGAGCGTACCAGATCATCCAGGACACGATTTTCAAGGGATTTCCCGGTCGATTTGAAGAGCCGTTCGACCTCTATTCTGATTTCGGCCGCCGCAGGCAGCGGAAACTCCAGTACGGTCATCGCTTCACTCAATTCATCGGGGATAGCGATATGCGACGACACGATCACGATATTCTTGGGCTGCGCTTTGAGCAAGCGCGATAGATTGCGCAGCTTCCGTGAAATGGCAACATCCTCTAAAAATCGTTGAAAATCCCGCAGCACGAAGACGGCTGGTGCTGACGCGGGCAGTTTCTCGACAAACTCCAGGGCCTGTAATGGATTGCGTTTACCGAAGCCCGCATCGTTGGGGTTGCCGTGGTAGCCATCTACAAAGTCCCATGTGTAGACGGCGCGGTTGCCCTGTTGCCTGGCTGACTGCGCGATCGCGGCTTCAATGCGCTCCTCTTCACGTGTAGGGATGTAGATCAGCGGATAGCGCGCCCGCAGCAGTAACTCAAACTCGTCGCTGAAATCCATGACGAACCAATCAATAAAGTCAAATTAAAATTTCAGGCTTGCAAACGGTCTTGCCGTTGAACCGTTTCCAGACATGTCCTAATGTAGCCTGTTTCATTTTTAATTTTGACGTCCGCTGGATTTATTTGCCGGATTTAGTTGCGGAGCTGATTTTTCAACGCTTCTAAGGACGCCCAGCGCTGGTCGAGGACGGGCCGTACCGTGGCTGATTCCGTCAGCTCAATACCCTGACAGGCCTGGTCACACAACTGACGTTGGGGTAGCTCAAGACTCAACTGCTCATACAACCAACTTGCAGGGTCAAAGTAGCCCTTGGGTGATAATGTTTCGACCAGGTCTTCCGGTGCCAGGTCGCGATCTAACAGGATTGGGTCAACGTGATCGATCGATTCATCGAGCCAGATGAGTTCAGACGGCGCGATCGATAGCCGATGGTTATACTGCTGCAAGCAGCGATGGCAGGTCAGGGTGACGATGGTTTCAGCTTTTGCGGCAACCTCAAGGTAATTCCCTTGGTGGGTGACCTGCAAACGTCCCTGAACGGGAGTAAGGGTTTCTAACCCTGGAATTGCTTCATTAAAGACGATGACCTCAGTTTGTTGGGGTGCCCTCGTCAACTGGGGAATGTAAATGGGTTCCATCGCGTCCTGTACCCTTGACTCAACTACGACTGTCCCAGATCATTACGCTACTGTGCGTGGCGGACAGTCACAATCATAACCAGAGCGGCTTCGTGCGCTCGATCGCTAGGACTGGGTATACCCTCAGTCTGCTTGCAATGGACGGATCACTAAGCGACGATCGGGTTCCTGCCCACGGCTAAAGGTTTCCAGGTCTTCATGTTCTTTGAGCATGGTGTGCACCTGGCGGCGCTCAGCCGAAGACAAGGATTGTAGCTCATATTCTTCACCCGTCTGCCTGACCTGAGCCGCGGCCTGTTCGGCCATGTCCTTCAGTTCGGCATAGCGCCGCAACCGATAGCCATCTAGCTCGATGGTAAACGCTCCCTGCTGCTCACGATCCTGACTCAAATTCAGAATCGCATTGGTCAGGTACTGGATAGAGTCTAATACAGCCCCACCATTGCCCGTGAGAATTTGGATTTGCTCAGGGGTGAGACTGGTGCTGTTGATCGTCAACCAACAGCTTTCTTCAGCAAAGCTTGAGTTCATCTCGGCGGCGACGTCAGATGGCAACCCTGATAAATGCAGCAGTTCCTCTAGCCACTGCTGCCCACGCTGCATTTGACTGGTATCCATACACATCCCTCAAGCTTTGCTTTCCAATGACTACGGCGTACTGGGTGCGGGTGTTTCGCCCTCATCAACCGTGTCTGCATCCGGGCTTATCGGTTCAGCGATCGCGTCCGATGCGTCCACCGGGACTGACGTGGAGCCTGCCGCCACTGGCTCACTTGCTGCTGGCGTCTGTCCTGTAAGCGTGACCACTTCCGCCTCTACAACCTCAACGTCAATGGTGTCATGCTCACTCTTCGTCTTGGCGTGGCTCGGCTGTACCTGAGTTGCTGGCTCTTTCTCAGGGCGAGTATCCTTTAGCTTGACCTCTTTCCCGGTTTTAGAGTCTTTAGACTTTGACTCTTTTGCCCGCGTGTCCTTGGGCTTAGTTTCTTTCGGTTTCGCGACTTTTGCAGTGGTGCCTTTCTTCGCCGATGGCTTTGCATCAGCCTCTTTCTTGGCCTGCCCTGGCTCAAAGGGTAAAACCGTCGCCTTGCTTTCAGCCGCTTTGGCTTCAGCTTCAACGAGCTTCTGGATCTCTTCAGGCAGTGGCTCACGAGACAGAATAAATGTCTGCAGTGTCTGGAAGACGTTGGCGATCGTCATGTACATCAATACACCAGCCGGCAGTGGGAACCAAAAAAACATCCCCGAAAACAGAACCGGCGTGATCTTGTTGACCGTATCCTGCTGTGGATTGGTGTTAGCGCCCTTGCTTCCCTGTCCAGACAGCAGCTGGTTGACATATAAGCTAAGACCAAAAAAGACAATCATGCCGACGATATCCCAGTGGATCACTCCATCGGGATCGATCGCGCCCACTCGTCCCAACTTGTCAATAAAGAGGAATCCCTTATCGGCTGCCAGACCAGGAAGGACACTCTTGACCGTGACATCGCCGGGTTGCAGCGCTTCGATCGTGCCGTCTTCGTTGATCTTGACCCGTTCAGCGCCGCTTGTGATCTCAAAGCGAGGCGCGAGCTTCGTCTCAGGATATTCGCTCAGAAGCGCCTGTAGGGTCTTTCCTTCAGCGGTTTGAAAGTCAATCTTGGCTGTTTCGCCAACCGCTAACTTATTCCCGCCCGGGATGACGGCAGAGACGGGCGCATGCACCCCTTCTGAGACATAAATATTTTGAGGCGACGTAGTGAATGCCTGCGGCTGAATTTGCTCAATCTGCTCCTTGGGTAGGACTTGCAGATTAATAGAGTAGGGCACATCAGAAAAAGGCGACCCACGCAGCGTCGCGAACAGCGCAAACAGAATTGGCATCTGGAGCAACAGCGGCAGACAACCAGCCAGTGGGTTGCCAAACTCCTGCATCACCTTGCCCATTTCCTCCTGCTGCTTGGCCGGATCGTCTTTGTAGCGCTCGCGGATCTCCTGCTGCCGCTTCTGCATGACGGGCTGCACAACTTTCATGCGGCGCATGCTCCGAATCGAACCTGCACTTAACGGATAAAGTGCAAAGCGAATGACCAACGTGAGAGCCACAATGGCTAATCCATAGCTAGGCACGATCCCATAGAAAAAGTCCAGGATCGGCAGCATTATATTGTTGGAGATAAACCCAATACCGAAGTCCATGCGCCGAATGTCGCCTCTTGTTACGTTGTGCTATTCGAACCTAAGTGTATCCAATACTGACTAAGCATACACACACGCATCGGACGTTAAACAAGTAGGGATACCCCACCAATGAACGATCGTGCAGTACTAGTTCTGGCTACCCAGTGAACCGCTGGCAGCCTGTGCCTTTGGTGAAAGCTTGCTGTCGATGTAATCGTAGGTTTCGCGAAACTTTGGTAGCGCCCGCAACTCAATGCGACTACCGTCTTTGAGGGTAATTACCATATCGCCCCAAAGACCCAGTCCTCGTGGAACGGTCACAACTTTGGCAATCTCAGAGTAGATGATGTCGGCGCGATCGCGCCCCATCCATCCGCCGATGACCGAGATTCGCCGACTGGTAATGCGATAGCGCAACCACAGCATTCTCACAATGGCACCAACCGTCAGGGGCAGACAAATTACCGTAAACCCTAAAAGTAAGTTGACAATGAGATCACCCACATGTGGGCCACCTTCATAATAAACATCTTCTTTAATGCCCATCGCACACCTCTGCGTCCATCAGCAACTGCTCTAATTCTTGCAGAAATTGGTGATAATCGCACTGCGTTGCCTGAGGCTGTACTACAACCACCACATCCCACCCCTGCGAAAAGCGCGGTAGCAACTGTCGCGCTGCAGCGCGCAATTGACGCTTGATCCGGTTTCGGACGACCGCACGCTTACTCACTTTTTGGCTGATTGAAATGCCGATGCGAGTCGGTGATCCCGGAGCAGTAGCCACAGCATCCGCAGCAGCCTTAAAAATAGGCTGTTTGCGTGCCCTGAGAGATGCTTGCCGTATGGCAAGCAAGGTTAAGTGGGTTGACTTCCTTCGAATACCTTTACGGTAGACCGCAGTAAAGTCCTGGTTGGATCTGAGGCGATTAGGTTTAGAGAGCGCCACAGCAACCTGCCTGAGTCGAGTCAGGGTTAAGCCACTGCGAGACGAACCCGCCCCTTGCTGCGACGTGCTTTGATGACCTTTTGACCATTTTTGGTACGCATCCGAGCACGAAAGCCAGATGTCCGCTTACGCTTGCGGCTGGTGCCGCCTAGAGTTCGTTTTGTCATCGCTAATATTTCCGGATTACGTCAGTCTAAAAAGCCACAGCTCACGATTATATCATCGTATGAACCAACTGGCGATTCGTCGCGGGGCGAAGCATGAAAGAGTGGGCGATCGCGGCGACGTTAGCAATGGTGCCTTCAACCTGCTTCGCCATGGCTCGGGTTAGGAAATACTGATGACCCAGGTGCCCAGATAGCGTAGAAGGGGGGTATCTCCCGGCGAAAGCACCTGCAGGTTGAAGTAGTAGATCCCGCCCGAACTCGGATTTCGCACGTTGGACAGTTGGATTTCAACGCTGCTGCCAGCGGGCACGGGATCAACGGGAAAGATCTCAATGAAGTTATTCTCTTTGTTCCAGTTGACTTCCTGGATGGGAACTGACTTATCTTTAACGATTAACTCGACATCCTTTGGGTCAAATTCGCCTTTGTAATAGTCGGGATAGGCGATCGAAAACTGAGCCACGGCCAGCTTCATTTTTTTGGCCGGGATTCTCAGCCGATAGCGCTCACCCGTAGCTCCGGCTCTGCCACCGAAGTCCAGGCGGTAGTTAAGATTGTCGTCTCCTTTAACGCCACCAAAGATGGTGAGTCCAGGCAATCCCTGGGCCACACTCAGAAGGGGTAGCCCCGCTACCAACAACCCTGCGATCGCAAGCCCAGGGAAAACACGTCTAATCAAGGATCTGGAAAACATAGTCGGCTCACTCAATTGGCAGAGATTGGTTAAATGTTTGCTAATCTTCGCGCTACATAGACTCTATCAGGATTGATGGGGATATCACTCACCCTCCAAAACAGCTTGATCGGGTTCAACCCGAATCGGCTAGAGCCTAAAGTCTCGTCTGAAACAGTCGTCGAGTCGCGAGTACTGGGGGACTGACGCGTAAACAGTTAGAAAAGTGCCCCACCGATCAAAGGCATTTCTCCAGTCAGCACCTTTTCAAACTGACGCCTGCAAGCGTCGTCTGATCCTGAGCCGGGTCGCCTTTTGGTTAAGCGTTTGCAACGAAAGGTTGTAAAAGAAAACTGTTCTATAAGAATATTCTTATCTATCGAAGGTTAAGCTATAAGACAAAATCATAAAACAAGTTAAAGAACGCCGCTGATTCCTGACGATCGGCAATAGGATTTGGGATTAGCGCGATCGTCGGCATTGCTGGCTCTGTTTGTCCCGGCATCCGTGCCAATCGACCGCATGATAGTGCGGTGGGCCATCAGGCGAGCGGATTTGCCGTGATTGCGTCTGGTCGATTCTGAGAACTTTAGGAGCGGACTGCCTGTCAACGTCTTAACCAACGCGAGTACTAAAAGCACTGGCAAAACTACTGGCTAAAAAATTATTGTCCGCGAGGGAGGGTTCATGAAACTATCGGTTGCTAAAGAAGTAGAAGTGGGTGAGCGCCGAGTGGCGCTAATTCCAGACACGGTCAGTCGATTGATCAAGCAAGGGCTGGAAGTCTGGGTGGAGGCAGGGGCCGGTGAACGGGCATTCTTTGCGGATGCAGCCTATGAGGCCGCAGGCGCTACCATTGTGACCGATACCGCCAAACTCTGGGGCGAAGCGGACGTACTACTGAAAGTTGGCCCACCGCAAGAGCGGGAAAATGGCCAGCATGAAGTTGATTTACTGCGAGAAGGCGCAACCCTGATTGGGTTCCTTGATCCGTTAGGAACACCAACGTTGAGCAAACGCTTAGCCGATCGCAAGGTGACGGCTTTCAGCATGGAGCTAATTCCGCGCACCAGTCGGGCGCAAAGTATGGATGCGCTGTCGTCTCAGGCGGGGGTGGCGGGCTACAAAGCGACGCTCATTGCCGCGGCGGCCCTGCCGAAGTTCTTCCCTATGCTGACGACTGCTGCTGGCACCATTCCGCCAGCCAAAGTGTTTGTGATTGGGGCGGGGGTAGCTGGACTGCAGGCGATCGCCACGGCCCGTCTCCTCGGTGCGGTCGTGGAAGCGTTTGACATTCGCCCTGCCGTCAAGGAAGAAGTCCAAAGTCTGGGCGCTAAGTTTGTCGAAGTCAAGCTAGAAGAAGAAACCGTAGCGGCAGGTGGTTACGCCAAAGAGGTTTCGGAGGCTGCCAAGCAAAAGACCCAGGCGGCGATCGCGGAACACGTCAAACTGTCGGATGTGGTGATCACAACGGCTCAGGTTCCCGGACGCAAGGCCCCACGCCTGGTGACGGCAGAAATGATCGCCCAGATGAAGCCTGGGTCAGTCGTGGTCGATCTGGCTGCTGATCAGGGCGGCAACTGTGAAGGTTCCGAAGCGGGCAAAGATGTCGTTCGCGATGGTGTGACGATTATTGGGCCGACGAACCTGCCGTCATCCATGCCCGTGCACGCCAGCCAGATGTACGCCAAAAATATCCTGACGCTGGTGCAGTATCTGGTCAAAGATGGCGCACTCAACCTGAATTTTGATGATGACATTATTAGCAGCGCTTGCGTCACCCATGCCGGTGATGTGCGAAATCAGCGTGTGCGAGATCTACTGGGTGAACCTGTGGCCGCCAAGTAGACCGTTTTGAGTTTTGAGTTCTGGCTGCCGGTGAGTCAATCGAACCGAGTTCTGAACGATCTCCGGTTTGTCCGACTCCCGATTCCCGACTCCCAACTTCCTCATTTATGGAGTTTAGAACAATGGCAGAAGGATTAATTGCCGGACTGGTTGTGTTTGTGCTGGCATCGTTTATCGGCTTTGAAGTCATTAACAAAATTCCGCCGACGCTGCATACGCCGTTGATGTCGGGTTCCAATGCGATCTCGGGTATTGCGATCGTCGGGGCATTGCTAGTCGCGGGCGATCGCAACTGGAGTTTGACCGTCATTCTGGGACTGATCGCGGTGGTGTTAGCGACCATCAACGTGGTGGGTGGCTTTCTCGTGACCGATCGCATGCTGCAAATGTTTAAGAAGAAAGAGGTGAAAGCATGAGTGAATTTCTACCAACGGGCATTCAACTCGGCTACCTGACAGCATCAGCTCTATTTATTGTTGGTCTTAAGAAGCTGGGATCGCCTGCTACTGCAAGGCAGGGTAATCTGCTGGCCGCGATCGGCATGTTGATTGCGATTGTGGCAACGCTGCTTGATCAGAATGTCCTCAATTACGAAATGGTGCTGATTGGGATTGCGATTGGCTCGGCGATCGGTGCACTGATGGCTCAGCGAGTTGAGATGACCGCGATGCCGCAGATGGTTGGTCTGCTGAACGGTTTTGGCGGCGCGGCTTCGGCACTCGTCGCAGTGGGCGAGTTCTGGAAGGTGATTCACGGGACGACGGCGATTCCGGTGGACGAAACGATCACCATCATCCTCAGCGTGTTGATTGGTGGCATTACGTTCACTGGCAGCTTGCTGGCGTTTGTCAAACTGCAAGGGCTGATCACGGGCGCGCCGATCACATTTCCGTTTCAGCAGCCATTTAACATCACGCTGTTAGCGGGATTTCTGGCAGGCAGTGCATACCTGATTGTGCACCCTCAAGACACAACCGTCTTTCTGGCGCTGGCCGGTATTTCCCTGGTGTTGGGTGTGCTGTTTGTGCTGCCGATCGGGGGTGCCGATACCCCGGTGGTCATTTCGCTGTTGAACTCGTTTTCGGGACTGGCAGCGAGTGCAGCTGGTTTTGTGCTGATGAACAACATGCTGATCATTTCCGGGGCACTGGTTGGCGCATCGGGCATTATCTTGACCGAGATTATGTGCAAGGCCATGAACCGATCGCTGGCAAATGTCCTGTTCAGCGCGTTTGGGTCGGGCAAAAAGGTGGCCGGTAGTGCGGCAGGCAGTACCCAGGACAAGGTGCTGAAAACCATTGATCCTGAAGAGGGCGCAATGATGCTGGGCTATGCCAAATCGGTGGTCATTGTGCCCGGTTATGGGATGGCCGTCGCTCAGGCGCAACACGCTGTTCGGGAACTGGCAGACCAGCTAGAGCGTCTGGGTGTGGATGTGAAATACGCCATTCACCCTGTCGCCGGACGGATGCCGGGACACATGAATGTGCTGCTGGCGGAGGCCAATGTGCCCTATCCCCAGCTTTACGATATGGACGATATTAACCCTGAGTTCGATCGCACGGATGTGGCGCTGGTCATTGGCGCGAACGATGTAGTCAATCCGGCGGCTCGGAGCGATGCGGGCAGTCCCATTTACGGGATGCCGATTTTAGAGGTCGATCGCGCCCATCACACGATCGTCATCAAGCGCGGCATGAGCAATGGCTTTGCTGGCGTCGAGAACGAACTATTCTACAAAGACAAAACCATGATGCTGTTTGGTGGTGCTAAGGACATGGTGGCGCAACTGGTAGCCTCCGTGAAAGAGCTTTAACTCCGGGCGACCAATTCGCTCAAACAACATAAACTGATTGGGGGTGTGGGGAACTTTTGTGAAGCTTCCTGCGCCCCTTATTTAAGGTGATTTGTACGGTTGCAAACGGCGTGTTGTTTGTCGGCGGCTGTCTGTAACCTGGCTTCAGAGGGTTCTTTTGGCATGGGAAGAAAAATTGCACCGTCTTTGTTTGCGACGCTGACATGGTGCGGCGTTTGGACTGGGCAACCACTCACGGCACACGCTGAAACGAACTGGCTGGCCCAACGTCCCGCGCCCGTTTGCCATCCGGTCGGTAAAGACGCCGTTGTGGGTGACAGGCTGCAACGTTGTGCCGAATGGATGACCAGCCAACGATCGCTCACGGTGATTGGGCTGGGGCAGGCCACAGCACCGGCTGATGTCGCGCTGCTAGAATTTCGCTTTGGTGGGCAGATGGGGAGCGAAAGTACCGTACCGGGCCTGTCGATCCAGACGGCTCGTAAAGCTACCGAAGCCGCGCTCCAACCCGTGGTGAAAGCACTGACCGCGATCGGGGTTGACGCACGCAATATCACCATTCAGACGAACTCCGTCCAAAGCCCCAAGGTATTGGTTCGGATTGACAAGCCGATCCAGGAACGATTGCAGCAGGTTGTACAGACGGTTGATCAAGCGCTCAAAGGGCAACCCCTGTTTCTCCAAAGTATTGGTGCTGGATATGCCGTGAACAGTTGTGAAGCCTTGCAGCGATCGGCGCGCCGGATCGCGCTCCGCGATGCTCAGGGTCAGCTTAAGACGCTGGCACAGGATGTGGGCGTGCAACTGGGAGAGTTGCTCTCGGTCACAGTGTTGCCGCTGGAAGGTGCGCCCAATTCAGTGGGCTGCGGCTCTAAAGTCGGCGTGCCCAATAGTGTTGTCCCCATCATGATCGACGACGCAACCCCACCCTATAACCCTTCTGACCAGCCAGTGGTGCAAGTGCGGAGCCAGGTCAGCGTGACCCATGCGATCAAATCGGATAGCGATCGCTAAAGCGGGTTGACACGGTTTGATGCCGCTTGAACTGGGTGATGGGCGATCGGCTACCGTCCGATGAGTTTGGGGATTGGTGGTAGGGGGGATCAATGAATCCGACTGCAGACCCCATCCATCCTAATTGCGTACGGTGGCTGAAGATACGTCGATGACTCGGCGCAGCAGCGTGACGCGACGGCTATCCACAACCATTGCCCAGAAGCCGCGATCAGTCAGCGATTGTAAGGTTGAATTCGCAAGGCGCTGATCGCTGGTGTAGATTGCTAGCAGGTAGGGGCGTTGGCGATAGGCTGCCAGTCCAATATCTTTACCGATTAGCTGATGCACCCTGGTTGCCAACTCGGGTTGACTAAAGTAATCCACCAGCACAGCGTATCCTGCGCCCAATGCCTGCGGATTGTAGCCTCGCGCATTGCGAATCGGAGCCGGGGTCGATGGTGCAACCGGGGCTGACGTCGCTGGTTGCGAGGACGGCAGTGTCGAGGGCTGGGGGGCCACTGCTGTGGGCGGAGCCGTTTCCGATGGTCGAGCGACAACGGCTGCTAACCCCGCCGACTCCCGGATATATTTTGCCCAGGCGTTCGCTGTGTCTGCTGATGTAAAGCCACCCACCCGTGTGACAACATCATTGAGATAGTTGCACACGCTCACCGTTGTGCTGGGGGGCAGCAACCGGCGCACCTGATCCTGACTTTCGGGCGTTTTACTGACGACCAGCAGCAGATATTCACCGGGGTTGGGAGGCTGGCAGGCGGCGTAATTGGGCTGACCGGCAGGAGCGCTGTCCAACGTTGGTGGTGCGGGCGGAATTTGCGCCGACACCGTGGCCGCGATCGCGATCACGCCAACAAATAGCACTGGACTCGACAGCCATCGGAACCGTTGGGCAATTGGAGACATGAACTTCACTTAGAGGGTTTGAATGGGTAACGACCCCCTCTTACTGCTGGAAAGCCAATTTAGCACTCTTCACGTCAGCGGAAGATTAAGAAATAGACGCCAAAGAAGCTAAGGGCTGTGGAATTGTGTTGGAGGGAGCCTGAAATTCTCCCGTGATCACAAACTCCAGTCGTAGCTTCAGCCAGGTAATGAACTGAGGATTGGTTGAAATGATAGCACTTGCAGGCTGAGGGCACTTGGCTTTGATGGCGGCCATCTCGGGTGCGTCTAAAAAAGCGGGCTGATTGACCAACCAGAAGTCAATCTCCTTTTCCTGCTCGTGATAGTTGCGCGATCGCTCGCTCAAAACTTCCTCCATTGGTTCTTCTTCCGTGAGAAAGCGTTGGCTGGCGAGAACGTAATAGTAGGTTTGCATTGTAAGGGTGTGGGGTATGAGGTGTGAGGGGTGGGCGGGCAGAGAACCGTGTCCAGTTTACAGGGCGTACTTGTCGTCGCTGGTCACGGGTCAAAGCGCTCCCTGAATCGCTTGTTTCATCTCGCGCACGGCCCGTTCCATGCCGACAAGGGCAGCGCGGCTGATGATGGTGTGCCCGATGTTGAGTTCTTCCATGCCCGGCAGTCGGGCGATCGGATGAACGTTCCAGTAGGTCAGCCCGTGTCCAGCATTGACCCGTAGACCCGCTGCAAGTGCCTGTTCGCAGCCTTTTGCCAGGATGTCCAGTTCCTTCGCTCGACTAGATTCATCGGTGGCCTCGGCATACTGCCCTGTGTGCAGTTCAATGAATTTAGCCTGACTTTGCGCTGCCGCGTTGATCTGGCCCGGTTCGGCATCGATAAATAGACTGACAGGAATCCCGGCTGCTTGGAGTTTTGCCACCACGTCAGTCATGCGATCCGTCTGCCCGGCAACGTCAAGCCCTCCTTCAGTGGTCACTTCCTCCCGTTTCTCGGGAACCAGGGTCACATAGTCGGGCTTAATGTCGATCGCGATCGCCACCATTTCGTCGGTCGCGGCCATCTCCAGATTCAGGTGCGATCGCACCGTCTGGCGCAGTAAGCGCACATCCCGATCCTGGATATGGCGACGGTCTTCACGTAAATGAACCGTGATGCCGTCAGCACCCGCCAACTCGGCCAGCACCGCTGCTGCTACCGGGTCTGGTTCTACAGTCCGCCGCGCCTGCCGAATCGTCGCTATGTGATCAATATTGACACCAAGTGTAGGCAATCTGGTGACTCCCAACGCCGAAACGCACAGTTTTGATTTTACCGTCAGGAGTGGTGCATTGGGTGATGGGAGCGCGAGAAGGGGCGAAAGTAATGCGCCAGACAAAGCGATACCGGCATGAGCGGCCACTGCCAAGGACGACCAACGCCATTCTCGGCGAATGAGTACCTTAACTCACCCCGTCCATCCTCCATTGCTTCTCCCTGTCCTCTGATCACCCTGCCCATCCGGGATCACTGTCTGATAAGATGCCTTTGAACTGACGCTCGCTGGGGCTTGACTATGACGACTGATGCTAACGGGATCGAAAACACAACGGGTGCGGACGCCATCGATCTGGCGATCGCGCGGGGCGTTGACTTTGATGGTTCCCCGATCCCATCTGCCAAGTTAGACCTCTATCACACGGTTATGGGTCTGGAAGCCGGACGGCAGCGCAGTGGCGTGTCAAATACGATGCGATCGCGCATTATTCGCATTGGTGCCAAGCATATTGCTCAGGATGAGTTAAATCAACGACTGATTGAGGCCGATTTTGCGCCGCTAAAAGAAAAGGAGATTGCCTTTTACTACGGTGCGAAGTAAGCCAGTGGCCAGTTGGCCCGCCGCGTGACCCGCTTTTCTAACGTCGCTAACATTTCTAGCGTCTCCTTCTGTCACCTCTGCGTCTTCGACGACTTTGCGGGCGCTGGGACGATCGCCGCGCGGCCCCAGCCAGCATGATGACAGACCCTAAAATTGCGGCAACCGATCGACCGTTGTGAGATTGTTTGGGTTGTGGGGACAGTTGGCCGGACTCTGCCTCGGTTGCCGCATCCTGACTATTGACCTCGCCCCGGCGCATGGTGGCTGACCGGACCGGTGCATCTGGCGAAATCTTGACCGCGTGAGCGCTGGGTATAATTTCAGAGCCTCGGCTTTTGGCAAAGACCTGGGTGAATTCAGCCCCGAATAGAATAATTTGGGCTGAGTAAAACACCCAGAGCAGGATGACTACCAGCGATCCGGCGGCCCCATAGGTTGAACTCGCACTACTGCTGCCCAGATAAAATCCAATGAGAAACTTACCAATGTTAAACAGCAGGGCGGTGGTCGCCGCACCAACCCAGAGATCTTTCCAGTTCACACTGACATCGGGCAAAAATTTGTAGATGGCGGCAAACAATAGCGTGATGAAGCCGAACGACACTACGAAGTTGAGAATTTGACCGACGATGACATAGTCTGGCAGCAGGTGGCTAAAAACAGTTCCGATCGCGGCCAGCGCCGCGGAGAGTACCAGTGATACCAGCAGCAAGAAGCCGATCACCAGCACCATCGCGAATGACAAGAAGCGTGCTTGCAGAAAGCTTTGAAGCCCCTGACCGGGTCTGGGCTTGACGCCCCAGATGGTGTTTAACGCATCCTGGAGCTGCCCAAAAACGCCAGATGCACCAAACAGGAGCGTTATGACCCCAACTACAGTTGCGATCGTGCCACCTGATCCCGGTCGGTGGGCATTTTGGATCATTGCCTGAATCGCGGTTGCGCCCTCTTTACCAACAAGTCCCTGGATCTGGCCCACGATTTCGCCGCGCGCGGCGTCTTCGCCAAAAATCACGCCTGCGATCGCAATGGCAATTAGC
Organism: Oscillatoriales cyanobacterium Centralia_MAG_596; assembly: GCA_021323955.1. Lineage (GTDB taxonomy): Bacteria > Cyanobacteriota > Cyanobacteriia > Leptolyngbyales > Leptolyngbyaceae > Stenomitos. The sequence goes on from JAJPKC010000474.1 coordinate 15,371, forward strand.
AATAGTGGGGCCAGCGAAAATATTGTGTAATACGCCAATGCCGCTGCCCATAACGGCACTTTATCCTCATTCCATTCCGTTACTGTATCTTTCAACAGCTTCCAAATATCCTTCGGCTTCATGCCCTGTGTCCTCTACCCATCCGTTGTTTAGTCATCGTCTACCGTCAAGGCCTGGTTAGCATCGGTCTGAAGAATGGCATATGATTTGCCGCAGTCCAGGTGAGGTATCGGGAGTCAGACAAAAAGTCAGGCGGCAACCAGGGATTGCAAATTAAATAACCTGAATAATTTCGTTACTGTAGGGGCTTGGCAATGCTAAGCCCTGCCAAAATTTAGTCTGATCGCCCAGGCGATCGGTGGTGCGCTGCTGTTGCCAATGTGCAATCGGCTAAGTGGCCCACTGGATGTTTCTGGTTTCTCTCACTAGCGGTATATTGCCAGGCGTTACATTCTCTTGCTTTTATCGGAATTGGGCTTTTATCGGAATTGGGTTAAGCGACCCGTTCATTTCGCTGGGTACGATGGTTTCTGAAACGCTTTTGTTGTCTGTTTGAGTCAAGTTCCTGAACTGGTTTTTTTGTAATGCTGCAACGTTCGATCCAATTTGTTGGTGCGCTGTTGACGGTTGGACTGCTTACCAGCCCTGTGACTGTACGGGCCAGTGAGTCGCCTGTGAAACCTGTGCCCGAATCGCAGGCAAATCAGCACGATCGCAGTCAACCATCAACCCCGTCAGGCGCTAACCAATCGGTACAGCCCAAGACCAATCAATCGGCACCACTCACAATTCCAGCGGCATTAGCGCCCTATCTTGATCCTGGCGTTCATCCCGATCTGCGCTTTGACCCGGGGCCAGTGCCGACAGATACGGATTCACAAGCGGTGCGCCTGGAAATTCATCTCAGCCGTCGCCAGGTCGTCATGTACCGGGGTGATGTACCGGTCAAAAGTTACGCGATCGCGATCGGACGTCCCGGTTGGGAAACGCCCGTCGGTAAATACGAAGTCAGGCAGATGATTAAGAACCCAACCTGGGTGCATCCATTGGAGAAAGGCGTTGTCATCCCAGGTGGCGATCCCGAGAATCCCCTCGGTCGCTATTGGATTGGGTTCTGGACGGATGGCAAGAATTGGATTGGATTTCACGGTACGCCAACCCCGCGATCGGTCGGCAGAGCTTCGTCGCACGGCTGTATCCGCATGTACAACAAAGATGTGGAAGAACTGTTTAAAGCGGTCACGATCGGGACGGTCGTAACGGTTGTGAAGTAGAACCGGCAGCGTCAGCCAGAAGACATCTGCTTGATGAGATCGCCTGGTAGGATGGCAGACAACCTTTCAATGGTCGCGGGGCGACAGGCCTTGTGGTTGGCAAAATCGTCCGATCGCTAGAGGTTTTTTGGGCCAATCAACAGTCTCCTGATAGAAATCATGGAATGCTGGTGAAATTTGAGTGCTTGAGGTCGTTGATCGCGTCTGTCCGCCTTACTGATTTGCTGTCAGATGCGGTTCTACTCGATCGCCGTGCGGCAATCAATTCCGCTCGGCCTCAATTCAAATCGGCCTTACTTCATCAGCGTCCGTGTCGCGGTAAATCGATTCACGCAAACCTTGAGCAACCGGATCAAACATCATGGTAGCAACACCCCAAAAACTGACCGTTGACCCCTCAATTAGTGCCTTTGGCACCGCGCGATCGACGATTGAAGGAGCGCCCCTGAGCGCCGAAGAACTCCACAAGATCCATGCCTACTGGCGGGCGGCCAACTATCTTGCTGTGGGGATGATTTACCTACGCGACAATCCGCTGCTGCGCGAACCCCTCAAGCGTGAGCACCTCAAGCGCCGTCTATTGGGACATTGGGGATCTAGCCCTGGGATTAGCTTTCTCTACACGCATCTAAACCGGGTCATCCGCAATCAAGACCTGAACATGATCTATATTGTCGGGCCGGGGCATGGCGCACCGGGATTTCTTGGCCCGTGCTACCTGGAAGGTACCTATTCCGAGATCTACCCCGGCAAGAGCGAAGACGTGGAAGGGCTGCAACGGTTCTTCAAAGAGTTTTCCTTCCCTGGTGGCATTGGCAGCCATTGCACCCCCGAAACACCGGGTTCGATTCATGAAGGCGGCGAGCTTGGGTATAGTCTGTCTCATGCCTATGGCGCTGCCTACGACAATCCTGACTTGATTGTGGTGGCCCTATCGGGTGACGGCGAAGCTGAAACTGGCCCCCAGGCGACCGCATGGCACTCCAATAAGTTTATTAATCCCATTCGTGATGGTGCCGTGCTGCCCATCCTGCATTTGAATGGCTACAAGATCAACAACCCGACCGTCCTATCGCGCATCAGCCACGAAGAGCTGACGGATCTATTCAGGGGCTATGGCTACAAGCCCTACTTTGTCGAGGGATCTGATCCTGAAACGATGCACCAGGCGATCGCGGCTACCCTGGATCACTGCATTGCCGAAATTAAACAAATTCAAGCCGAAGCCCGCAGTACTGGAGTGGTCAGTCGAGTTCGGTTTCCGATGATTGTGCTGCGATCGCCCAAAGGCTGGACGGGACCCGGCGAGGTGGATGGGCACAAAGTTGAAGGATTCTGGCGGGCGCACCAGGTACCAATCTCCGATGTGATCAAAAATGAAGAACACTTCCGACTCCTGGAACAGTGGCTACGCAGCTATAAGCCAGAAGAGCTATTTGACGAGAGTGGGCGGCTGATCCCAGAACTGAAAGCGCTGGCTCCCGTGGGTAACCGTCGCATTAGTGCGAATCCTCACGCGAACGGTGGACTGCTGCGAAAAGAGCTACGGCTTCCCGACTTCCGCAAATATGCTGCCGAAGTGACTCAACCAGGATTTACCCAGGTTGAAAATACACGACCGATCGGGGTATTTCTCCGCGATGTCATCCGGCAAAACCCAACCAATTTCCGGGTGTTTGGCCCCGATGAAACCACCTCCAACAAGCTCACAGCCGTTTATGAAGCCAGCAAGAAGGTCTGGCTGGAAGAATACCTGCCTGAAGATGCTGATGGCAGTGAACTGGCGGTTGATGGACGCGTGATGGAGTTGTTGAGTGAGCACACCCTTGAAGGTTGGCTGGAGGGGTATCTACTCACCGGACGGCACGGCTTTTTCTCTACCTATGAATCCTTTGTCCATGTGATTGATTCGATGGTCAACCAGCACTGCAAATGGCTGGAAATCTGCAATCACATTCCCTGGCGAGCAAACATCTCATCTCTAAACCTGCTCATCACGTCAACCGTCTGGCGGCAGGACCACAATGGCTTTACGCATCAAGATCCTGGGTTTCTGGACATCGTGCTCAACAAAAGTCCAGAAGTCACGCGCATCTACTTGCCCCCCGATGTGAACACCTCCCTATCGGTGGTCGATCACTGCTTGCGGAGTACTAACTACGTCAATGTCATCGTGTCGGACAAGCAGCTCCACTTGCAGTACCTGGATATGGGTGCAGCGATTAAACACTGCACAAAAGGGCTTGGCATCTGGGACTGGGCCAGCACTGATGATGGAGTGGAACCGGATGTGGTCCTGGCCTGTGCGGGCGATATTCCCACGCTGGAAGCGCTGGCCGCCAGCATTATGTTGCGCGATCACTTCCCTGATCTCAAGCTTCGGTTCATCAACGTGGTGGATTTGTTCAAGCTCCAGCCAGACACAGAGCATCCCCACGGACTGTCCGATCGCGATTTCGATAGTTTATTCACTATTGACAAGCCAGTGATCTTCAATTTCCACGGGTATCCCTCGGTCATCCATCGGTTGACCTATCGCCGCCGTAACCACGCCAACCTGCATGTGCGTGGCTATAAAGAGAAGGGCAACATCAACACGCCGCTGGAACTGGCGATCGAAAACCAGATTGACCGCTTTAGCATTGCGATGGATGTGATCGATCGCGTACCTAAACTCAGCGTGGCAGGTGCTCACGCCAAAGAACAGTTTAAGAATGAGCAGATTGAGTGCATCGCCTACGCACACGAGGAAGGCATGGATCGACCCAGCATTCTCGACTGGAAATGGCCCGGTGCGCCAGCAGGCTCAGCCCCGTCTCATGATGATGCGCCCCACTGAGCAACCCAAAAATCGCGCGTATAATCGTGTGCGGGACTCACGATCTTGTGCACGATTATACGGCTGGGATTTTTACCACCGTGGTCGTAGAGTGAGAATGGCTCGCCAGCAACGTTACCCAATATTGCCGGTGATATCGCTATCCATTATGTAAAACAGTTAACAGCACGGCCATTAACCATCGGCTTGAGAAGGATATTTTCATGAGCATCCAAACAGTTTCAACGACTCCCTTCGCGGATCAAAAGCCCGGCACATCTGGGCTGCGCAAGAAAGTTCCAACGTTTCAGCAACCCCACTACCTGGAGAACTTTGTTCAATCCATTTTTGACAGTCTGGTAGGCTTTCAGGGAGAAACGTTGGTGGTGGGTGGCGATGGTCGCTACTACAACCGGGAGGCCATTCAAATCATCTTAAAGATGGCTGCCGCCAATGGGTTTGGTCGAGTCCTGGTTGGGCAGGGAGGCATTCTCTCAACGCCTGCGGCATCCCACCTCATCCGCAAAAACGGTGCGTTTGGTGGCATTGTGCTCTCCGCCAGTCACAATCCGGGCGGCCCCAAAGAGGACTTTGGCATCAAGTACAACATTGGCAACGGTGGCCCCGCACCCGAAAAGGTGACAGAGGCCATTTTTGCTCGCAGCAAGGTCATCGATCAGTACAAGATTTTGGATGCGGCAGATGTTGACCTGGACAAGATTGGCCGCTTCTCGCTGGGGCCGCTCACCGTTGAGGTGATTGACTCGGTGGTAGACTATGCCGCCTTGATGGAGACGCTGTTTGACTTTGGCCGCATTCAACAACTGTTGACCAGCGGAAAGTTTCGGATGTGTATGGATTCGCTGCATGCCGTAACTGGGCCGTATGCTCACTCAATCTTTGAGCGACGGTTGGGCGCACCGGCTGGCACCGTGCAAAATGGGACACCGCTAGAAGACTTCGGCGGTGGGCATCCTGACCCTAACCTGGTCTATGCTCATGATCTGGTTGCGGTGCTCTTTGGCGAGAATGCACCCGATTTTGGCGCGGCGTCTGATGGCGATGGCGATCGCAACATGATTTTAGGTCGCCATTTCTTTGTCACGCCCAGCGATAGTCTGGCTGTTCTCGCCGCCAATGCAACGCTGGTTCCTGGCTACCGGGATGGGTTAGCTGGTATCGCGCGATCGATGCCGACCAGTCAGGCCCCGGATCGGGTGGCTGCCCAGCTTGGCATTGAGTGCTACGAAACCCCTACCGGCTGGAAATTTTTTGGCAATCTGCTGGATGCGGGTAAAGCCACCCTTTGTGGTGAAGAAAGCTTTGGCACTGGCTCTAACCATGTCCGCGAGAAAGACGGGCTGTGGGCTGTGCTTTTCTGGCTCAACATCATTGCTGTACGCCAGCAATCAGTCGAGCAAATTGTCACGGAGCACTGGCAGCAATATGGTCGCAACTACTATTCGCGGCACGATTACGAAGGCGTAGATAGCGATCGCGCCGCCACGTTGATGAATGGTGTCCACGCCCAACTGCCAACGCTCAAAGGCAAGCAGTTTGGCGCGT
>JAJPKC010000145.1 GCA_021323955.1 Oscillatoriales cyanobacterium Centralia_MAG_596
ATGGTAGATGGGCTGCATCGCCAAACCAGCCAACCACCAGCTTGATCCGCCAATAAGAATGAGCGCGATCGGGCAGCCCAGCATCATCGTTAGCCGTAGAGCGGTTAGATGCTGTTCCAGATCAGTCAGAGATCGTCCTATTTGCAAATAACCCCAGGGTTGCAACTGCGCCTGTAGTGGCAGAGAAATCTGGCGAAATCGTCTTCCCAAGGGATCTGTCAGCGTCAGCCACCGAGGTGTACCAGCGGTTAATGGTAATTGATCCAGTGGCATACCGGCGATCGCGATCGGTGTATTGGGTAATCTGGATAGCCGCAGGTAGTAACTAACAGGTGCAACGGCTCCTGCAATTGATGGCTTTGCTAACCCAGCCTGGGTAATGCAACTGGCCTGAGTTTGGCATAACTCTAATGACAATTGATGGGCGAGTTGATGGAGTTGCCCCGGTTGTTGCAGTACGGGTTCAATACTCTCATGAATGGCATTGGCGACTGATTCCAACCCCTGGTCAATCGTTTCCTGGTAGGCGTGGGCAACGATCTGATATACTCCCAACCCACACAATCCCAAAATGCAACCCATCACGCCTGCATACCAACCAGCAAGCTGTAAGCGCGTTTGGTGAAACAAGCGACTCTGGTACATCATTTACGAACAGCATTGAGCCGGTAGCCAACACCATAAATGTTTTCAATTAGTGGAGGGTTGTTGTCATCCCCTAGCTTGCGCCGCAAAAGCCTTACCTGTGCCGCTACAACGTTGCTAATTGGTTCTTCCCCAATCTCCCAAAGCTGATTCAAGATTTGATCACGGGTAAGAATCTGATTGGGATGTTGCATTAAGTATTCCAGCAGTTGAAATTCTTTAGCGGTAAGCGTAATCGTTTGGTGCTTTGTGTGCGGTAAATCACAAGTTATGGTGTGGGTTGCATAATCGAGCGTCAGCGATCCAACTTGTAGCTGTCGTGGTTGAAAGTGAGGGGCACGACGTTGCAAGGCGCGCAGTCTTGCCAATAGTTCAGGCATACCAAAAGGTTTGACCAGATAATCATCGGCACCACTGTCTAAACCAATAATTTTCTCTTCCATTCGATCTTTTGCCGTCAACATGAGGATGGGCAGAGGGCTATTTTTGCTTCGCAGGCGTTTGCAGATCTCAACGCCGGATAGCCCTGGCAGCATCCAATCGAAGACCGCGAGCGTATATTGCATCCAGTTCGTTTCCAGATAATTCCATGCCTGATCGCCATCCAAGAACCAATCCACTATATGAGCTTGATGGGTGAGTGCTTGCTTGATAGCAACCCCTAAGTCTGGTTCATCTTCTACCAATATCAGCCGCATCGCTACAGGAATGTCTCTTCAAACGCAGTATTGAGTATGCTAGCGTATTCAGCGATCGCCCCATCAGCATCTTGAGAGATAAATATCAGGATCATCGTTAAACATCCCACCGTTTTCATCGGAGTGTTTGTGAACGCAGGCAATCCATCTATGCGGGCGCTCATTGGGAGTCGTCAGAGGTTCCTCAGATTTCGATCGCTCCCAGCGCTCTCAGGATCGACTGTTGGGCCGCGGTGAGTCCTGCGGCACCCTGTATATTCATCCCTTCATAGAGGCGATCGAGCCGCATGGTCTTTGTACAGTCGCCTGTGCGAATGTCTCAGAGCTTAATGGTCTCATCGTGGCTATCGCTGGCAAGGGTTTGACCATTGGGGCTGAAACAGACGGCAAAGACGGCTTCAGCGTGTCCTTGCAAGATACCAAGGCATTGATCCGTTTGCACATCCCACAGCCGGGTCAACCCATCGCCCTTACGATTGGATTTGCCGATGTTATTTAATTCACGAAGCTTAGTCAACGTCACAGGATGGCGCGATCGTCATGGTTACTCAGATTAATCAAAACGGTCTTGTGTTACAACTTGGTCAAGGGCTGTCTTACTGGGTATTGGCCGACCTGTATACCTTTACAGGGGCTACGGGTCGTGGATGCCGCTATCATGCCCGCAATTATTACAAGACATACCAATGCGCCCACGATTATGATTGGTGAGAAAGCCGCTGACCTGATTAAAGCTGCCAGACATAGCGCTGAACAAAGGCTTGCTCCTGTCAGATAGCGACTGACCCGTTAACCCACTGATGCTACAAGCCAGTGCATCAAGTGAGCTGTCCAGTGAATTATCCAATCTTATCCATCCAGTACCATATGAGCGATACATTCAAGAACAAACGTGCACTCGTTACCGGCGGCAGTCGAGGCATTGGAGCGGCGATCGTCAAACGGTTAGCCAGTGAAGGTGCCAATGTCGCGCTGACTTATACCAGTTCGCCTGATCAAGCGAACAGCGTTGTACACCTGGCGCAGTCCTATGGTGTGCAGGCGATCGCGATTCAGGCGGACAGCGCTGATGCCACTGCTGTTGTTGCGGCTGTCGAAAAAACGGTAGCGACATTGGGCGGTATTGATATCCTCGTCAATAATGCGGGCGTGCTGGCACTCGGCGCGATCGACGATTTCTCGCTGGCAGACTTTGATCGGACGTTTGCCGTGAACGTACGCGCCGTGTTTGTTGCCACGCAAGCGGCGGTCAAGCACATGCAACCGGGTGGACGGATCATCAATATCGGCAGCACCAATGCCGAACGAATGCCCTTTGCTGGCGGTAGCGCTTACGCCATGAGTAAATCGGCGCTCCAGGGTCTGGTGAAAGGCATTGCCCGTGACCTCGGTTCACGCGGTATTACCATCAACAACGTGCAGCCTGGACCGATCGCAACCGACATGAATCCGCCGGATGGTGCATCGGCTGAGATGCTTACAAAGCTGATGGCCATACCCCACTTTGGCAATGTTGAGGATATTGCGGGAATGGTTGCCTATCTGGCGAGTCCCGAGGCGGGTTTCGTCACGGGTGCCAGTTTAATGATTGATGGAGGATTCAGCGCCTGACGGTGGATTCAACGTCTGACGGTGGTTCCACAGGGGATGGCGATCGTGATCCTGTATGTCATTGCCACGATAGCTCTGGTCAGCAAGTGTAGGATAGGGTCAATCGCCATTAGCCGACTCCGGATCAGTCTGTGGGCATTAAAGACTGTCCAGCCAGATCAAACGCTGTGAATTCGCTGGAAGCTTTTAACCATCATTGTCCGCCCTTGTCTTCTATCAAAAATGGCCGACTGATGCGGTCTTTCAGCTGGTTGCGGCAATAGCGCCTCACAGTCTTCGTACGGTTGTAATTGCGGCAAAAGCGTTGCTAACTTAAGGAAACGCTTGACGCAAACGATGACACAAGATTCTGATCTCACCACGGCACCGAGTCATGTTGTTCTGGCAGCGGCAGGTAAAACAGTGCTCCGTCCTGGTGGCCGTGTGGCAACCGAACAACTTTTGCAATGGGCAAATTTCCAGCCTGGTGAAACGGTTCTGGAACTCGCGTCTGGTCTTGGAAATAGCGCGATCGCGTTAGCAAAGCGCTACGGGGTTCAGGTGGTTGGCATTGAAAAAGATCCCGATCGGGTCGCGATCGCTCAAGCCAGCGCGCGATCGACAGGACTGGAACAGCAGGTGCAGTTTATCCAGGGAAATATTTTTCAGCTAGAAGCGATTGCGGCATCCTTTGACTACGTGCTGGCAGAGGCCATTCTCACCATGCAGTCACCTCCTGGTAAAGCCAAAATCCTGACAGGCGTGCGCGATCGACTCAACCCAGGCGGCAAATTTCTCAGCCACGAACTCCTTGCCCGTGACCATTTGGACTCGCTGCACCAGGCTCTGGCAGAAGTGACCCGCGTGAACGCGACGCCGCTATCAGACCAGGACTGGATCACGACCTTTCAGCAAGCGGGGCTGACCGTCACGCAGTACCAGACAGGCACGATGACTCTGCTTGATCCAGCCCAAATACTGCGCGACGAAGGGATCATCCATACACTTCAGATGGGTTGGAACATTCTCACCCGCCCTGTGCTACGCGATCGTATTTTGCAAATGCGGCGAGTCCTGGTTCAGCATCAATACGACCTGGGCTATATCATCTTGTGTGGAGTTCGAGCCGCCTGACCACCTTTGAACGTTGGCATGCAACGATGTCATTCCCACCAACATTAACGGAAGTGATTGCCATCTATCCGCGACGCTCGTGAAAGCGGCCCTTGATAAACGCATGGGCTTTGCGCTTACAAACGCGTGCGCTTCGGTGGCGTGGCCGATAACCGTTCATCGTTAGCAGCCACCGCCACGGCTGGCCGTCTCTGCCGCAAAGTGGTAAACAGGATGCAAACGCCGAGGATCGAGATCAGCACGATCGACGAACCGATCGTCCCAAAATCAAGACCACCCCTATCATGTGCCTTGGTGAGAACATCCCCCAACGTAGCCCCAAACGGACGCGTCAGCACAAACGCCACCCAAAACAGCACAACTCCCGAAATCCTGGTAAAGTAATGGGCGGCCAGTACCAGGGCCAGCAAACTGGCAATTAACAGCGCGCCACCGGCAAATCCAAGGCCAGACGTATCGGACAGAAAATCACCCAGCGCTGTACCCAGCGTGTTTGAAAACAGGATTGCCGTCCAATACAGCAGCTCAACTTTTGGCGTTTTGACATTGCTAACTGATAATGAGCCTACACTCAAGCGCCAGAACACCAGGATTGCCAGCAGGATGGTAAGCAAAATCGTCGCACCTGTAGTGTAGCCCAACCCCAACGTCCGATCCATGTAGTCCGACATGGTCGTGCCAGCGGTGCTAGTTGAAAGAATGACCGTCCAATAAAGAAACGGGTTGTAGCGTTTTGACCACAATTGCGCGATGAGCGTTGCGAAAAATATGCCAACCAAAATCACAGAGCTAGCGGCGTAGCCGACATTCAAAGTCATGGATAGAAGATCCCCCGCTGTTTCTCCCAGGGTGGTTGCACAGATCTTCATGATCCAAAAAAACACCGTAATCGATGGCAGTTTGCTCATTACTATTTCCAGTTACTCCTAGTGATTTCGATAGACGGTTGAGCGATCGCGCTGGTTCTCAACGGGTAGACTGATCCTGAACAAACAACGTCCATAATCTGAAACGATTTGACCAGAAATATGTATGTTCACTGCTAACGGTCACTATTTGAAACGACCGATCGGTTGCAGAATGTCTGACCAAAAGTTCGCTATTGCACCCATCCAATTGATCATTCAGATGACCGATTGATATTTGACATCTTCAGCGGGCAACTGGTTCATAAAATCGCTATCTGACGAATTCAGTATTGATCAAACCAGATGGTATCCAGCACAAATGCTCACGGTTTGAAAATCGCGTGACGATCGTATGACCAGGTGATGAACTGTCAATGAACCAAGATTTTTCAAGCCCTTAACAGTCGAGTGAATCCGGCCTGTCCGATCCGCAAACACGGATTTTGGCGAGCTAATTTTTTCGCCTGATCCGCCAGCGATCCTGCAAATTCGGTTCCATATTGCGCTGCCTATTTCGTTCGCAGCCATTGAATCGCCAGCAGGCTAATCAATCCATACGCCCCGATCAAAACCGGCAAAGCAAGCTCACCGATCGGCGATTCAATCCCGATGCCTTGTGCTAACCAGAAGGTGCCGTAAGCCAGCAACAAAATGCCCGCGCTCAGCTTCAGCCACACATCCGGAATCTTCAGCAAATATCCGTGGAGCACCAGCACGATCGCAGTGGTAGCAATCAGCGCCACGGCAGCGCCTGCGATTGCTTCGTGCCAGGCTTTTGAGGCCAATCCAAGCGTCACTACCACCAGGGCAACCTCCAACGCTTCGATCGCGGCACTCTTGGTCATGAGGAAGAAGTTAAGCCGACTGAACTGGGCGACGTTGGCCTCTAGCTCAATGCCTTCTGCCTCCAGGGGATGGGTCAACCACCCGGCCCGTCGATGGCGTGCCTGTCGCAAAATCGATTTTTTGTACCAACCCCAACCAAACCACAGGAGGGTTAGCCCAATGATGACCTGCAACAGTCGTAGTGGTATCAACTGCAGCCCAGTGCCCAGAACAGCGGCAGCAATCCCCACCAGCATCAACCCCGTGAGCGTCCCTAAAATGGCTTCGCTGGGATAACCAGAGCGTAAGATGGCGTAAGCGATCGCCGCTGTTTCAAAAAACTCGACCCCTGCGCTGCCCAAAGCGGTCAGAAAAATGCCCCAGTTCATTGCAAAATCCTTTTAGGAGCGATTTAATCAGTCAGTCAAACCCACGCATAGCCGATCGACCCCAAGACTGTCTCACGATTTAGCCGGATGGTGACTATTCAGTGCGAAATCTAAAGGATGTACTTTAATGTGGGTGCTTTGCTCACCCATGTGCCATGCGTGTACCACAATTACGGATGCAGGGGTTCAAAATTTTTGATCGATCGGCGTCCCTGCCGCCGGTCTCTCCCCTGTCTCCTCCTATGAGTGTTACCTGGAATCGGCACCACATCCTCTCCCTCGCTGACTTCACGGCTAGTGAATACGATACCGTATTGCAAACCGCCAACAGCTTTCGCGAAGTGCTGTCCCGCCGCACGAAGAAAGTGCCAACCCTGCAAGGTCAGGTCGTTGCTAACCTGTTTTTCGAGTCGTCTACTCGTACCCGTAGCAGCTTCGAGCTGGCGGCCAAACGGCTGTCTGCCGATACGCTCAATTTTGCGCCCGGAACCTCTTCACTGACGAAAGGCGAAACGATTCTCGATACCGCTAAGACTTACCTGGCCATGGGCACCGATATGATGGTGATTCGTCATCGCGAGGCCGGCGTCCCCCACGCGATCGCAGCCGAAATGGATCGGCTCGGCGTTAAGGTTGGTGTTTTGAATGCGGGCGATGGGCAGCACGAGCATCCTTCCCAGGCCTTGCTGGATTTGTTCACGATTACCACCCTGCTCGACCCGGATCATCCCCAGCTTTCGCTGCTGAAGGGCAAGAAGATTGCGATCGTCGGTGACATTCTCCACTCCCGCGTGGCGCGTTCAAATATTTGGAGCCTCACGGCGAGCGGCGCTGAAGTGCATCTTGCGGGGCCACCCACCCTTCTGCCGTCGCTGTTTGCTGATTTTGTACACGAGGAGTTGGATGCCAAAATCCAGACATCCGACGATCGCAAACCGCTACCCTCGCTTGACACTCCCCTCATCCCCCCCGCCTCGGTCGGCGAGGCTCAGGCGTCGTCCCCATCACTGTCCATGCCGCGTAATCTCTTCCTTCACTGGACGCTGGAACCAGCCCTTCGCAATGCTGACTTTGTGATGACGCTACGCTTGCAGAAAGAGCGGATGACCAGCCATCTGCTGCCAAGCCTGCGTGAATATCACCAGCAGTTTGGGATCACGCGCGATCGCCTCAAGTGCTGCAACCCTGACGTGAAAGTACTCCATCCCGGCCCAGTGAATCGTGGCGTTGAAATTAGCTCCGATTTGATGGATGACCCTCATTTCAGCTTGATTTCGCAGCAAGTTACCAGCGGTGTTGCCGTTCGGATGGCGTTGCTGTACCTGATGGGTGGTGGCAAGCTCCAGTAGGACAGGTACAACGGTTGCGCGATGGATTGCGTTAGCCGCTTGACAGATCGAGAAGGCTATCCGTAGGCTTGGGAAGTAATGTATGGTTTTCTTGACGTTTGCCATTGAAATTTAGTCTCATCAAGGTATTTACTTTCGCCTTGTGGATTCGGTTGCTGGTCAATCTCAGTGTCAACACAGCTCAACGTTGAGTTTCGTTGCACACGGCGATCGCCCAGATCCATCGCTGCCGATCGTTTAAATGCCAGGAGGATCGACCGATCGCGATTGAATGAGCGCATCGCGGCTGCACCAATTATTTTAGAATCACTAAAATTAGAATCGCTAAAACGCTGATACACTTGAACTAAATTCTTGCGATTTTTTATGCCGTTTACCGCTAATTTGCAGTCCCCCGATCGGATGATTCTACTGGGCGAAGTATTATAACCAGTCCTGATATAAGGTTGTCACCACAGCAGGGTTGTTGAATGGCAAATCGTAACCATCACGCTCGGACGGGTTCGAGATGGCGCTTTTAATAGGCTGACATTTTTGACATCAATACTTGTAGGCATAAACAATTTGTAGGCATAAACATTTTTAGACGTATCTTCAGGCGCGATTGAACGCCAGGACAGTAAAGCAGCGCGTGGTTTGATAGGATTGAATGCCGCTGTGCTGTGCTGACTACTACTCACTCACCAATGCTCATGAATGTTGAAGGGACGAACCATAACCGTAACCCCCAGTCCTTGCCCAGTGAGCATGCTGACTCACAACGGACAGGGCCATCAGGGCCGAATCCCCAACCCCCTCGCAGTCGGCGGCAACGTCTGCTGTTGCCTGCTGTAATCGGGGCGATCGTGGTGGGAGGACTGGGATGGATCGGGTTTAATCGCATTATTCTTCCGATCATTATATTTAGTAAAATGAAACCTCAGCCAACGCAAGTGGGGGTTTCTACGCCCAAAACCACCACGATCGCTGACAGTTCGGACTACGCGGCCAATCTGGACTCGCGCCAGTCGGTCACGCTTCAGCCACGGGTTTCTGGACAGATTGCCGCGATTTATGTCAAGGCGGGCGATCGCGTTGAAGCTGGTGCACCCATTATCCAGATTGATGCCGCCCAGCAGCAGGCCCAGGTCGCCAGTCGTGATGCTGCCGTTGAGTCTGCGGCGGCTGATATTGCTGGCGCTGAATCAGACGTTGCCAATGCTAGAGACACGCTGAAGTCTTTGCAGGCAAAACGGGCGGCCAATTTGTCTGATGTTCAATTTAATCAGAATGAGTACAAGCGCTATCAAGACCTCTACGCGCAAGGGGCCAGCAGTCAGCAAGTCCTTGATCAGAAGCGGAACGCGTTACAAACATCGCAGGCCAACCTGAGCCAGACAGAAGCCGATATCCGGGCACAGCAGTCCACCATTGCGCGATCGCAGGCAACGGTAGCCAAGAACCAGCGTGCACTCCAGCAAGCCCGCGCCAACGTCACTGAAGGACAGGCACAGCTAAAGTACTACAGTATTACGGCACCGTTTTCGGGGGTGGTCGGCAATATTCCCGTTAAAGTGGGTGATTTTGTAGACACCACGACCCAACTCTTGCGAATCACCCAAAACCAGCAGCTTGAAGTGCAGATTCAGATCCCACTGGATCGGG
>JAJPKC010000537.1 GCA_021323955.1 Oscillatoriales cyanobacterium Centralia_MAG_596
AAAGAAGGTAGTGAGTATAAATCTCTAGTAGAGTCTGGTAGTCCTCTATAGCGTAAGAAGGGGCAAATCACGATACATGACGGGAAGAAACGTTGGGGTCAAAACAACGGCTTGCACGGTGAACCAGTGTTGGCACTTTGGCTGGAACCCAAGACTCATCACTGACAACGAACAGCTGTGACTCATGTCTTTGCAGCAATTCGCACCCTGAATCGACTGGAGCTAGTCGGCGAAACCTTTCGGGCGGGGCTCAACAGTTTGTCGGCGGCTCATCCCGAAGGGCTCGATCGGTAGATGGAAGTAGTCTGCTTTGAGGGCTATGGTCGTGGCATTGAGCACGATCGACGACCAAAGATTGATAGCGTCGGGAAGCAGGAGCATTTCTTGTTCGGGTTGGGAGGGTGCTTCGATGAGGCGTACTTTAGGGTAACGAGCGGTATTTAGCAATGACTGTCGCTGTACTGGGGTTAGCGCTATACCGTTGATTGATGATGACAATCGGTTGCTCCAGATCTTGGAAGAGGTTCCGTGCGAGAAAGTAACCCACCACACCCAACTCAAGAGACGACCCATAGTGAAGTTGATTCGTGCGTTGATATGGAATCCCCGCTTTGGCGAGCGCGGTTGTCAGTTGCGTTGCTCGTTGTCCTGCCTCTCTTGGGCAATTAGCCGGTGCCCAGATTAAGACTATCTTGGGGCTAGCTTCCTCGGGTATGAGCCGAAGGGCAATAAAATTGAAGGGATCCGGTTGTTGGGAGCGGAAGAGTGGCACTCTGGTCGTGAGATCTTCTGTGATATTCACGATCGATACAGCGGCCAGAGGCGCTAGAAGACATAACCAGATCCAGGGCTTGAACAGCCTTTTTTTCACTGGTTGTTGCTTGACGTGCGGCATGCGACTGATCCTCACTGGACTTCCATAGACGTTCAAAGGGTGTGGCTGACTGCAGTTGTTTGGGCCGTGGTTTGCTTGAGTTTTGCTAGCGACCTTTTACGCTTGCGGGGGCTTACACTCCAACCGACCGTTCGTGATGGTTGTTTTAAGGTTGCCCAAACCGCTGACGGTACGCTGCGGTCAATCGTGCGCGATCGCTTGTTATGCCTGCTGTCAGGTGCGTTCGCCGCGACAGACTTTCGTGTGGAGCGCGTCTTCTCACCGATCCTTCAAGTCAGCATTCACTTCTCCGTTCACCCCTGATGCCTCAAGCTTGACTCAGAGGAGTCAGCTGATAGTCTGAAACGGCCTCTCTGCCGAGGGGCTAGGCGCTGTGCTCCTTCATCGACAGGCACAGTGTTTCCGCTGGCACGATCTAAGCTGGCGCGATCAGAAGCCTCGCATTGCAAGTTAGCTTGGAGAGGGGGAACGCCCATCTGTTCTTGCCCCGGCTCGAATGTGCCAGTCTTTCCTGGAGGCCAATGTATAACCCTGATCAACCGCTACGCACTGCTACGACGCAGGACTTATGGACCGCGTTACTGCTCAAGCGACACTTCAACTGCTTTGAGCCAGAGCTGATCGTGCAAGCCCTTTACGCACAGCCACAACTTTGGCGGAAATTTTGGTTAGGGTGGTTGGTCTTTGACCTGAAATTTTATCAGAAAACGGGTGAAGCACCCATTACCCGGTTGTTGGAGATGCTCGTTTACGCACAAGATGAGCGGCTGTGTCGAAATGATGTGTTGTATATCCAGAGTGCCGATGACGCTTGTGTACCCGCCCTATTGGATCTGGCCCAACAGTGGCACGCCGATGAGTGTGAAATCTACGATCGCACGCGGCTAGCAAAAATCTTGGGCAACCTGACCACCTTGATTGAGGTGTTGGGTGAAGAGAAAATGGCACCACATCTCGAAGAGTGGAAAGAGAGGGCAATCTGTACGCCGATTGTTGCCATGTGGTGGGATTAGTCGGTCATCAGCGTGATGCCTTTAAGTTCAGCTTGCCGCGATAGCTACTCGCCTTGCCCTGCTGCCCCACCGCCGCATGGCCGATCCTGAGACTTGCTTCGATAAATTTTCTGAAGTTCAATCCAAATCAGGTTTCCAGTCTATGGTGCACTTTTTGGGTGGTAGGTTGGCTCAACCCCTATTCGACTGCCTCTTGACCCCGAGAAGCGTTGTTGATGATCGGCCGTTTTGTTTGGACAAGCGCTTCGAGGAGGGTACTGGCTTGCTCTGCTGCATGATATTGAGCAATCTCTGTTTGCAACTGTTTGGCCTGTTGACGATAGAGCGCATCAGACAACACTTGCCGTACCGCTTGCCGCACTTGGTTGGGCTTTGGGGTTTTCGTTTTCAAATCAACGCCAACGCTACGCCAAGCGATTCGAGCACAGATTTCGGACTTATCTTCTGATTTTCCAGCAGCAACTAACGGAATACCGTGAGCCAATGCCATTTGAACACCGTTATACCCGCCGTTCGTTACCATGACATCAACATAGGGGAGCAGGAACTGATAGGGAATAAAAGGCTCCACTCTGACGTTTTGCGGCAGCGGAAACGCTCCGAAAGCCGCTGCCGATGAGATGCCCAGGGTCACTACGACTAACACTGATTCATCCTTTAAAGCTTGCAGGGTCGGGATAATCAGGTCTTCTGGGTCAGTGGCTACGGTGCCTTGCGTCACGTGGATGACGGGTAGCTCTTGATCAAGATCGTGCCACCAGGAAGGCGGTGTAAAGGTGGGCGTCGTTTCAGGCACTAGGGGGCCAATGAAATGGACTTGCGGCGGTAAGTCACTGCGGGGATATTCAAACCCAGGCACCGTGACGGTCAGATACAGGTAGGGTGACAGGACATCAAACAAAAGGGTGTTCGTCGCACCGAGTCCTACCTGCGATCGCGCCGCATTGACACAGGGATAAAGCGATCGAAAAACCACAGTTTGGAGTAGCTGATAGAGGACACGATTACGTAAGCGTCCCAGAGGTGAGGCATCCGGCTTTAAGCCCAGACCAAAGGGTGCCGTGTCCTGGCTAGGGAGCGTGAGAGCAGAAATACCGAGTTGTGCCTACGGGATGCCTGCCTGCTCATGCACCCAGGCCGCAGCGATAAAGAAAGAATCCGCCACGATCCCATCCGCCGGGAACTGTTCCAGGAGACTGAGTAAGTCTTTGGCATTGCCGACCGCCGCTTGAATGAAGAAATGCTCGAGATCAAACTTTAACTGAGCGAGCCCTCGCAGTTTTCGTCGTTGGGCGGATAATTCAGCCGGCACATTCTCCGCGATCGAGTAGTCGAGTCCTGCATGCATCGACACAAACCGAGCGCCAAGCGCTGTAATCCGTTCCTGGAAGAGTGCTCCGGTATACCACCACACCTCGTGCCCTCGGCTGATGAGGGTTTGAGCAATAGGAAGCATCGGAGAGACATGCCCAACGACCGGAATCGTCGCAATTAGAAAACGAGCCATAGGATTTTAGAAGAATGGCAGCATACCGACAGCTTAATGACCTGAGCGCGAAATGACGCTCAAATGCAGCATGATTTTTCGGCCCGTAGCTCAGGGCGATCGTACCAGGAGAAACGCCTACTCAGGATCGAGGATTAAATCAGGTGTAATTCTGCCATCTCGATCTGATGCTCTTTGCACAATCCCTCAAAAAGGGATTGTCCACTTTGAGATAGATAAGACTCAGATAGTCGGCTGTACGACCTTCACGCCATCTCGATTGGGGTTCCATCTTGGTTCATTGCCCCGCGCCGCAGAAGTACCGCCAAAGCTTCTCGGTCATCTGGCACTTTTTGCCTCTATGTCCGGTTCAATCCCCAGAAGAGCATACCCAGAGACGCTGGACACCCTTTGCCATTTCAGTGCCTTCAGCTATAATGCGGCTCTTTGGCGTCAATGAAAAGACCGCTGCTCTGCCTTGGGTACGAAGCGGAGTCGCAACGTATGCGTTGCCAGCACAAAGCAACGTCTTGCGAACACCGCCGAAGTCGTCCATACGGCTTACCCAATAGCATCAAGCATTGCCGCAAGGCTGATGTCAACTTCATCTTGTATCCTCCGAAGAACCTGCCACACAAGGGACTCTGAATCTGTCCAGTTTTGAAGGTCACAAACGAAGACGCCTTGATTGGTCACAGAGAATGAGGCGAAAGCAACAAAAGTCATGACATCACCAAAGTCATTACTTGAACACTGACAACTCATTTATCTCTAATTCGACCAAAGCGGTTCTAAGGATTCAGGGTCGTACATTTTGACCAAACTTGTCTGAGATTGTCCGGCAGTTGACTCAAAGAGAGTGACTGAGAGCGGGGACACCCAGCCCCGTAACGTTTGATTTGCCCACTGGCATTCAGTTCAACGAACACGGGCAGCGCACCCTGCTCAAACATCGCCAGGTAATGGTTGCCCTCTTGACGTGTTGCTTGATAAGCGCCTATCCAACTTCTGAGACTCAAGTACTGTTGTTGCGCTTGAGCATCAGCCCCTGGCAGCGGGGCATTGGAACGCAGAAATTGATCGATCGCCACTTCTGGCGTCGGTTGGGGTTGGGCCGCGACACGTTGCGTCTGCGCCAAGAGTAGCCCTAAAAACAGCGTGCCAAGCGTTTGCTGAAACAGGCGTCGATTCATAGCCGTTCTCCTCGGTTTGAAATAAAGGTTATGACGGTAGGTAAACCCCTTGAAGGGGTGACCACAATGAGCAGTACGATCAACGTGACTTACCGAGAGGCAAGGCGTGGCTTTGACAGGGTGGCGATCGAGCAACCAAGCTGGCCCGCTGGACTAAAGGCTGTTGGACACTGAACACGAACAGTCGATGCGGCCATTGGGGTTAGATGCGAGTCATAGCGGACGGCAAGGAGTCCATTGACTGTTTGTGGAGCATGAGCCACAGCAAAGCCTGTGTTGTACTGAGCAATCACAACGGCCACCTGACGCGCCGTACTCAGCTTGAAGCGTTCGGCATCAGGCAGCGCATGACCAAGAGACATTGCTTTGCAATCATCGCTGAAATCGATGCCAGCGATCGAGGCGGCACTGAGACAAGTGCGAATACCGGCCTGTGCCGCTTTGCCATCACTCAGAGCAACGCCCCAAAGCAGGCTGCTCATCATCCAAGTCATCATCGTCACTCGCTTTTGCATGGGAAACCTTGAGAACGAAACAAGCTTCTCTCAAGATACGGGTGCGACACGCTGGTAGTCCTGGGCTAAAGTCATGGCTTGAGATGACTTTAGTCATGCCTCCTTTGAGCTTGCTGCTGCCTGCTAACGCCAATGCTGTTGCACCCAAAGTGCTGCTTGCGTCCGGTCACGCACCCCAAGCTGACATAAAATGCGGGTGACATGGTTTTTCACTGTACCTTCGGTCAGATGCAGCACTTGCGCAATTTCGCGGTTGCTTTTACCTTCACCCAAAAGCGTCAGCACTTCGCGTTCGCGTTCGCTCAGCAGGTGGCTGTAATCTGCTTTTGGTTTGGCTGGCAACCCGATCTGAGCGAAGACCTTCGGTGCGATCGTGGGACCGAGCTGACTATAGCCTTGATGCAAGGTGCGGATGGCGGCGGCTAACTGCTCAGACGGCGTACTTTTTAGCAGATAGCCGAGTGCACCGGCTTGCAGAGACTCCCAAATCGCTTCATCCTCGTCAAAGGTGGTCAGCATGAGAATGCGAATCCAGGGAAACCGCTGGTGGATTTCACGCGTAGCCACGACGCCACTGCACACAGGCATCCGCACATCCATCAGAATCACATCGGGTTGCAGTTGCGCTGTGAGGGCGATCGCTTCGCGCCCATTCCCGGCCTGCCCCACGACGACCGTTTCTGGTTCCAGCGCCAGTAACGCGGCCAGTCCTTGCCGAAAGAGCGGTTGGTCATCGACCAGCAGTAACCGAATCATGGGGCAGGCTCACTTGAATCTGGGTACCTTGATTTTTAGCACTGTGGATGGTCATCTGACCGTTCAGCAAGTGCATCCGCTCCTGCATGCCCCGTAAACCAAAACCGTGCTCAACCCGATCCGGATCAAAGCCCACCCCATCATCGTGTAATTCCAGCACGATTGCCGTTGCCGCGGCATATCCATTCAGATGCACGACGGTGGCCTGAGCGTGCTTTTGCACATTCGTGAGCCCTTCTTGCACCAGGCAATAAAGCTGGTGACTCACGGCGGGAGACAGTGGCGGCAGGTTTAAGTGGAGCCGAATCCGCAGTGGATGAGACTGTTGGATCTGTGCCGCTAACGCCTGGAGCGCTTGGTTTAGATCAAAGTCATTTTGGCGAATGGTTTGCACCGAGCGCCGCAC
Organism: Oscillatoriales cyanobacterium Centralia_MAG_596; assembly: GCA_021323955.1. GTDB lineage: Bacteria > Cyanobacteriota > Cyanobacteriia > Leptolyngbyales > Leptolyngbyaceae > Stenomitos. The sequence continues at coordinate 6,265 of JAJPKC010000537.1, forward strand.
ATCCTGTAAGCACTGCTTGGCCAGCTGCCGTGCGATCGCTAAAGCTGTGTCTGCCTCTGTGGGCTCACTAGCCGCTAAGCGTGCTGCTAACTCCAGCTGCACATCCAAGGTAGTGAGCGAATGCCCCAAGGAATCGTGAATTTCGCGCGCAATCCGCGTCCGTTCTAGCGTGGCGGCTTGCGTTTCGACTTGTTGAGCCAGCGACTCAGCCCGCTGCCGATTTTGATGCTCAGAGACCAGGACAAAGCCAAAACAAACGGCAAACAAGCTGGCACCGACGTAACTGACAGATGTCGCCCACAAAATCGCTGGCAGGTTGTAAACGGCAGCTGCATGCCCCGTCTGCACTTGAGCAACCATTTCTGTAATCCTGGCCGGTAGCGTCCAGGCGTTGATCGCCAGCTTGCCAACACCCAATACCAGCACGGCTAAAAGCACTTCGCGCCGGCGCAGCAGCAAGCAGCTTTTGGCCAGCACAAAGTAGAGAAAAATATCAAACCACAAGCGCAGACTGAAAGCGGACAGCAGCAGCAGCAGCTCCACTGCCACATAAGCCCGGCGTTGCCAAACCGAACGTGCGAGCGGCAGAGAGCAACTCAGGAGAAAAAAGAGCCCGATATAAGCGCCGAAAAGTGCTAGCAGTTGGGGCTTCTCTCGAAAGTAAGTGCTGAGCCAGCCTTCCAAAAATTCAGCCAGCAGGACGATCCATTCCACGAACCGTACAGTGCGTCGTAAGGAGGTAGAGGGACTGAGAGCCGTCATGAGGTCAAACCGCAAGCATCACCACTGTCATCTTGCGCGATCCGGCACGGCAAAATCCATGACTTTCGTCAGTTTTTGTCGCCAACGGCAAGCCGTCACCGCTGGTTAAAACCGCTGCCATGTGAGGTGCCGCATCGAAAGTAACAAGCGTTTGGCTCACAGCAGGGCTAATGTTGTTGGTTAATTGCCCCGCGCCGCAGAAGGAGAAGCAGTGGGATAAAGGTTCTAGCCAGTAGCGTATCCTGTCGCAATCCCGTTCTTGGGGTTATAGTTCTTGGAGTTATGAAAGAGAACCCGACCACTAGGATCGGGTTGTTAAAGCGACAGTTTCAGTTTTTTGCCGCTCGTTCCGTTGGAATGCTGCAAGACTCAGTGACCAAAGAGATCCGCCATCACAGGTACGTCCTTGTCGCAGGCGTGATTGAGGCACGGTAGCCCAAAGCCCGCTTCCATCGTCTTGAGCAACGAGAAGCTCGTGTAGAAGTGGTTACTCTGCACGCCATGCGAATCGCTCTCGTTGGTATCGACCACCAGCGCCACCTGATTGGTTGTGGGAGCGATGCTGTAGTCGTTCTCGTCCCACACAATCACGATCGCGTTCCTACCAGTCTTCCAGGCCGGGGAACTCTTGATGGCGACTACAAGCCGTCGGAGGGTCACGTCGCCCTGATACATCAAGGCTGGGTTCAACCCTGTGAGAGTACCGTTATCGGTTTGGTCATAGTCGCAAGCCGGACCGGCGGTGGCACCATTCCGCCCATGCTGGTCATTGCATTGGTTGGGCACAATGTACACAAGGCTTGGCAGCTTGCCGCGCGATAGATCCTCAAACAGTCCATGAGCGCCGTCAAAGCTCACAATGTTTTTCAGGCTATTGTTTGGATCGGTGCCTGACTGTACGGACGCAAAGTAAGCAAACGGGGTGTGCTTGACTGCATACAGCCCCTGTACAGTGCCGTTGAATGTAAGGCTACTGTTGTAACTACTAGTCGGCGGGGTTGTGGACTTGGAGGTCAGATTAAGGTTCGAGAAAAACCCATCAGCCGAGTTCACACCATCCGCACCAGTCGGTGGCAGCGACTCCGCATAAGCCTTCCAGCTGCGTCCGTGGGCCACTAGCTGATCGGCGATCGTCTTGCCAACGATCGCTCTCGACGGATAGCCCACTTTACCATCAACATCAATGGTGCTTTGTCCTGGAGCCTCGTTTGTGGTGTCGATCGGAGGTGTCTCTGCGTCGGTACCCATGCCAGCGATCGGGCAGATGCTCGACGAGACATTTTCAAGATAGATGGCGGTGCCAGGAGCGCAGGGGGCAGTGTGCCAGGACGGTGAGTTATCGTTACGGATGCCAAAATTCGAGCCACCCACGATCTCGAGATAGTTTGTGAGGCTGGGGTGCCCCACGGCGAAGTAATTGGTCGCCAGGTTCGCGGTCTTCGCGAGGTGGTTGAAGAACGGCATCTGCGGATTGCCAATCACCTGAGCGTAGGCATGATTCTCCATCATGATCAGGAAGATGTGATCGAGATGGTCAATGCCATGTACCGGGTGCTTGCCTTCAACAATCGGGGTACTACTAGCATCGTTGTCTTGAGCAACCGCCGAGTGGGGCAAGGCACAAAGGGTCGTGACGACAACCATTGCGGAAGATGCAGCAGTCGCGAGCAGACCCAGGGCAAAGGATCTAAGCATAGTGATTGAGTAAGATTAAGCGGTTAAATGTCAGTAAACATAGGTGAATTCAGGTATCAAAGTACACTAATGAGATTAACGATTGAGGTTGGGGCCCCTATGTGAAGGTTAAGAGGTCAATAAGAAAGATGAAGTCGAGTCAGGAGCGCAGCCAAACAGCTACCAGCCAGTCTAGGACTGAGCGTGCAGCAAGCACAGCACTACTTACTGTCTTGGGCGTGTCACCATGGCACAAGCACTCCCGGCTCACGTGGTTCGCTCGTGGCGCTATAGGTGCTTTGACACAAAGGTGCGTCAAGTGACATGAATTGGGGCTGATGCTCAGTCCTGATCGTGAAGTTCCCACCGGCGATCCGGCAAAAAAGGGGGTGCGCTGAGATCAAGGTAAAAGGGTGCTAGATGCTTTCGAAGCCTTGTCTAAAGTCAACCGTGAGAGTGTCAATTTTTTGTGTAAGACATTGACTAGAACTGAGGAAAGCGATCGGGGAACTCAATGGCACAACGCATGAGCGCCGCTTTCCAATCACGAATCGGCATGGTTCACTTTTTGGCAATGTTGTTCAGCGCCAAGTAAAGCAGCTTGTAGACCGATTCCTTATTGGGGAAACACCCCTTAGTCTTGAGAACCTTGCGGAGAGAGCGATTGAACGACTCAATCGCATTAGTGGTGTAAATAACTTGGCGAATGTCCAGTGGATAGTCAAAGAAGGGGGTATGTCAAATAGATTGTGTCAAGGGCAAAAACTCAGATTGGAAAGCGATCGCCTGGTTTGCGCAGCTTATGAATGAATCTCAAACTGCAACACCTGCAGAAAATAAACTAAACAGAATTGGCAGTCTGCACCACGACTCCGATCGTTTTGGCAACTTCAATGCCATTCTCTTCAAGAATGATGACTGGTTCGCCACCAGCGGTCAGCTCAACGCGCTTGACCAGTATTTGGCCGTTGGAAAGACGTTGCCCGGTTTGGACATGACGACTGGAGGCTTCATTGGGTGCCTTCACAATCACCTGAGTCACTTTACCAACGACGACAACCCCACTGACTTCAACCGCATTCGCTAATGCCGCCGATGGCAATGGCGGCAATTCTGTAATGACTGGACTTTTGGGCTTTCCCAGTGTGGGTACGTTTTGCTGCGCGGTATTGGGTATGTTTTTCACTGTTCGAGACTTTACAGGCGGAACGTAAGGGTAATAAGCCACTTGTGGCGCAGGCATGCTTCTCATTTTTGTTTGTCGTGGCATCGGAGTGAGCAACGGCAATCTGTTAACCGGAATTACGGGGCGGTCTGGGCGCGGGCTTGACGGTTGTAAAACGACTGGCACCGCTGCAAACGGGTCTTGCCTTTTATCGCTGTCGATGACTGTTTGGATTTGCCTTGCCCGTTCGTCACGGTTTGTGGATTGCATCAGTCCCGGCATATTTTCAGGAGTCGCTACTTGCGGGACTAAGGGGGCTGACTTGGCATCAAAAGGTTGTTGTGCTGTGGATGTTTCTGGTGAACTCGATGAATCTGGCGATGGTGCTGGTGCGATATCGACGCTCGAATGCGATGAGCAGCCAGCAGCGGTTAAAGCGATTGAGCCACTCAGCCCGACGAACACAAGCTTACGCATGATTTCCTTCTTTGTAAGTAGGTGGGTCTAATTAAATATACAACTGGCAAGCTGATTGAGGTGCCTGAAGCCACTGAAGTTGGTAAAGCTTCGTGCCTCCGAGGAGAGGGGTTCTGGGGTTCGTTGCACGATCGCTCACAAAGGTATAGTTGCAATGAGATGGGTGGCTCTGCCGCCAAAGAACCCCCTGTTCTTCAGGTTCATAGATCAACCCATTATTGTCCATCTGTCGCTGATGGAAGTATGGGATTACTTGCTGCACCCAGGCGTTTACCATCATGGTCGGCAAAACTAGGGCTTTTGACCTGTTTCATCAGGCTTGCCATTTCTAGCGTGCCCATAGCGGAGTTTCAGCCCAGATTGTGCTTGCTGCCTGTCCGTTCTAACTTAAGAAAGTGCTCCTTCAGGCCTTGATTGAATCGTTGCCGTATTTGTACTGTGCATCAAGAGATGCCCCAATCTCTCTGCCTTTGTTATAAGATAAGGCGCACTATGCTGATTAGCAGGAATCACAAGCGGAATTCTGGCGATAATAGAGTTGTCGGGGAATAAGAGAGAATAGAGAGCAGTAACGGGAAGAGACGATGCTGGATATCCAACGAGCGCTGAACCAAGACCGCTTGCTGCGGGCACTGACTGGTTAAATCGCAAAGCGTTTGATGCACTACTGGCAACGTTCAGCCTCCTGTATGAACAAAACCGCCAAGCGCCAACGCGCCAACGCGCTGTTGGAGGGGGACGTAAAGCCCGTTTGCTCACCGGACAAGCGAAGTTGTTTTTCATTTTGTTCTACTTATCATTTTGTTCTACTCATAAGTGTTATCCCACGTTTGATCTGGCGGGGATTATCTTCAATTTGCACCGTTCGCAAGCGCACGAGTGGATGCATCGTCTCCAGCCAGTTCTGGCGCAAACCCTGGGCGAGAAGTTGGTCTTACCCGCACGCACGCTTGATAGCCTTGATGCTTTCTTTGCACGCTTTCGAGAGGTTACAAGGGTGATGATTGACGGCACCGAACGTCCCATTGCTCATCCTCAAGACCCAGAAGCACAACAAGCCAACTATTCCGGCAAAAAGAAACGCCATACCCGCAAGCATCTCGCGGCTGTCGATGCAACCAAACGCGTGTTGGTTCTGAGTAAAGCACGGGAAGGCAAGTTGCATGACAAACGGTTTCATGATGAAGATGACATTGCGGGCAGTGTGTCCGACGCGATTCCCATTGAAGTGGATCTAGGTTTTCTGGGGTTGCAGAAGGAGTATAACAACATCCATTTACCACACAAAAAACCAAGAGGGAAAGCCTTAAGTGCGACGCAAAAGGAGGAGAATCGGGCGTTGAGTCAATCGCGAGTGGTTTGTGAAAATGCGTTTGCTGGAGTCAACCGTTACAACGCAGTGAGTGGGGTTTATCGCAATCGCATCAAGGATTTTGATGACCGCTTGATGCTGACAGCCACGGGCTTGTGGAACTTTTACTTGCTAGCGGCTTAGCAAAGAGGGACTCACAACCTGCCATTGCTTCATCAACACTATCAATAATTATTTCCCAACAAGTCTCATAACTTCACTTGAAGCACAAGATTTTAATATCCACTCAAACAGTAGCGATCGGACTCAGCTGCTTCTACTGTGAGTATCTCTGGCTCCTGTTGACAGGATTTCCCGATGCCGATTACCAGACGCGGGATTAAAAAACTGCAAGATTCTGAGTCACGCTGCTGTTTGTGAATTGACTGAGCATGTTTGCCGCTTTGATGGGATTTGCGAGAAACCAATGGGTTGTCACCATCAAATCGTGCAGGTACGCCATCACACCTTTAGGATGCTCTTTCATGAACTGCGATCGGCACACATACTTCGAAGAGAGGGAATTTGGATTTTCAACGGTAGCTGGAGTAGGCGTTTAGCCAGTGCTTCCTCTTCCAGCAATGCCGTAGATGTATTGCCGCAAATGTAAGCATCAATTTTACGGTGTACCGGACTGACACTTTCCACAGGTGGATCTTCATCCAGCAGCTTATTGTGACAAGGGAGCGGTCGTCATTTCTTCTAGCTCAGATGGTGTGAAGTTAAGCTGATTCAATAACTGCTTCCATTTTGCTAAGAGGGCCACATCCTGTGGCTTTGTAAGACGATGTTCTGCTAGGGCGGTAAGCACATCAAGAAACGGTGGATCTTTCACGAGGCTGGAGGATAATCGTTGAACAGACCCTTCCACTGATATGGGTGGCTGATCTTCACTCGTGCAGTAGATGGCAAAAAACCAGCGGTACGACTGCATTGGCTCCAGTGTAGTCGTCGCTGGAAGGTGGACACCGATAACGCTGGGAGTTGTTGGCAACGAAAGCTCAATGTCATGACCAACGAGATTGCCTGCGCTATCGCGTAAGCTAAATTTGGCTGGAACAGTAATTTTTGTACTCTTTGTGTAAGGAATATAGAACCAGAAGGTTGGATGTGCTGACAGGGTCTTTCCTTCGGTGAGAGGAACTAATGCCGTTAGCGGGACTGTTACTTGAGGGCAGTCCCCGCGACTGGCTCCCTGCCCTTGCCGGATCGGTCGTCCCACCCGTGGACGTACAGCAGAAGCCGTAGTCTGGCTTTGCGCCGATCGAGCCATGTCCAATGTGAGGCAGTTGAGCAGCGATAAACCAACGATCAGAGTCAGTTTTAACCGTTGAAAGTGCTTGCTCATAAAATTACCTCTGAAACGACGATGGATGAGAAACAGTTTGCGTGAAGCTGACGGCTGTGGCAGTGATGACGATCGCCAGTACCGTTGGCACGAGCGGAATCCATCCACCTTGCGTGAACGTGCCATAGCAGCAGACCAGTACTGCACCACAGGTCACTGTGACTGACGCGACCGCAGTATAACCTCGCTGCTTGCTGAGTCGTATGGGATACGGCGATCGCATAAACCAGATGAGCAATCCACCGACCAATGACCAACCCCCAATCCAAACCATTTCACCAATCTGGGACCAACTCCAGATCAGTGGGCGTTGATCCTTAACGGCACTGAGAATCTGGCTGACCATTTGAGCCTGAACCATGACGCCTGGTCGTTTGTCGATCGAGTTTTGCCCATACGGGGTAGACAAATAATCGCCGGCACTCCGGGCCGTCACCCCAATCAAAACCAGCCGATCCGCCCATACGTGGGGATTAATCTCGCCCTTGAGGACTTGCTGGAGGCTTACCTGCTCAAAGGGTGCCTGCCGATAGTTCAACAACATTTGGCTTCCGCGCGTATCAACCGCGTGATAACCGCCTGTGTGGAGTTGTAGGCGTGGAAACGTGACGCTGCCCAGTTGAAAACTGCCATCTGGCAAATAGTTGGGCTGGATGCCTTCTACTGCCAGATACCGCAGGGCTAACTGAAAGCTCAAAGCATCCGAAGCCGCACAGGGCGATCCGGGATCTGGGTCAATAAACAGCAGATGACGGCGGATCACTCCATCTGGATCTTCTACCAGGTCACTAAAGCCAAGGCGATCGCTGCCTACGTCCGCTGGCGGCTTAATTCCTGGAATATTGCTTTCTTCATCCCGCACGCGGCAAACCACCACTAGTTTGGTGTTCTGCTTCAACTGTTGCACGAGCGACGGGGGCGTTTGCTCTTTGAGAAAGTCCCAGTAAATATCCAGGCCGATCGCTCTGGGTTTAGCGGGTGGTTTGTTGAGCGTTTCGAGCAGGTTATTAAGGGCCGCATCCGACAGAGAGCCGCGCCGGTCAGGTTGGCTTTGCAGATCCGTTTCGTCGATGGTGATCACCAGCAAGCGTGGATCCGGCAGTTCTGCTGGACGTAGGCGCATGAGGTGATCATAGGCCTGCAATTCCAATGGTTGCAGTAGCCCAAAATAGCGACCCAGCACAATACTGGCCGTTACGGCAAGGCTGATGCCCGCTACCTGAACCAGTTCACGCACCCGCGATCGCCGCACGGGGATTGGTTCCTGCCGCGCCTCTGTCGGGGTTTCCAGATGACTGTCTCGTTCCACATGTTCACCGGTACCCATCAATGCCTGCCAGGTTGGGGGCACAGCAGCCGGATTTTGGTAAATAACTGGCAGCCAGGTAGCACACGGAAACCGATTTTCCAGCCCCTGCAACCGTTCCCTTGCTTCCCGTACGGCCTGGTACAGCGTTGCTCCGCGAGAAAACGCATTCAGAAAATACTTCAGAAACTGCTGGGCAACATAATCGGGCACAGGTTCGCGCATGACGATGAGTTGGGGGATGTGCAAATCGCCTAACTCCCTCGCTAAGCCCAGACCATCACAGGAGTTGAAGATTGCCAACTGTAGCCCTCGCTGCGCCGCCGTTCTCAGCGCATGTTTAAGTTCGCTAATCGACAATTGCTCTGAGGCATTGACAGAGACACGTCCAACACTGCCATCATTCTGACTGGCGCTATGTCCAGCAAAGAAAAGCAGTCGCCAGGGCTGCTGCCAGAGTGCGTCGGTCAATTCTTTAAGGGGTGGTTCGGGTAGAAATTGCACCGTTCCACCCGCGATTTGCTCCAGCGTTTTGCGATCGGCCTCGGTATCAATGCCATCACTGTTGCCCAAAATCGCCAGAATTTTAAGCGCGGTTGGAGCCGTTGAAACCGGAGCAATCTGGTCATAATCGAAGGCACTCAGGGCAATTTCTGCTTTGGGATAGCGCTCCATGACCGACCACAGATGCCAGGGTAACTTTTGGAGCATCGGATCGCTCGTTTGCAGAAGGACTCGCAGTGCATCAGCAGGCTGAAGTTTGGTGAGCCATGCGGTCAAAATGGGGTGAAACGAGTCGGAGCGGAGCCACGCATTGAGCCGATCGCCCAACTGTTGGGCTGCCTGGTGGCAATCGTCCAGGGTTGCCTGGGGCAAAGTCTGCTTGGGCAGACAAAGGGGGCGACCCGCAATGATACCCGTCGAAAGCAGTGCCGTATAGGTAGATTGCCAGTGAGCATACGCATGCAGAAGCTCTGGGTAGGCAGGCAGGTAGCCAGTCACGTTCGTTGAAGGGTGAGCCATTTCATCACCCACCTGAAAGGTGACTGAAAATCCTTGCTCAAAGCTCCCTTCACCAAAGCTCAACTTCGCTAACTTTCCCACACTGGTTGTCCTTTAGATGGTTTTCCTGTGGCTCTAACCTCTTTCTACGCCGCTTATGATACTTTATGCAGTGTAGACCGTCATGGGTGGGTAACAGCGTTGCTCAGCACACCCTGCGCAAGCAGGCCGCAAGCTCAGACGCCGTTTGTCCGATCGCCTTCACAGTTGATATCAATCACAACCAGGCAACAAATGAACGACGCCTAATTTTTGCCAGTAAGTTGATTTGTCTGCACGATGATTGCTCTAGCAGCGAGGTTCGATGAAGCCGAGACAGGACATGGTTGAGATTTTCTCCACCTTTCTATGGTTTAAAGACGATCGCCTGACAGACTGGGTCACCGATTCCAGCCTGAAGCGGAGTATGTCCACTCGCGTTAAGCAATCGGCCTCGCAATCGGCAACCGTGTGGGCACGTTACTGGCACAAAATCTGGCAAGAGCCCCCCGCGACCAGGCTGGCAGAAGGGCATCTTTATGCCTATCTCCAGGAACCCTGCTACTGGGTTGTACGCAAAATTGCCCTCAACTTTGCCGATCGCCACTTGATGTCTGATCTGTTTCAGATTGCGATCGCCCGTACGCCAAAGTTGCTCAAGCGCTTCAAGCCTGAGTACAGCGATTTGAAGCACTATGCTGAGATGGGGTTTAAGAACGCCCTGAAAGATTGGCTGCGGGATCAGCAGCAGATGGAAATGTGTACCCACTGGTCGTTGCTGTATCGTTTGAGCCGCAAAGGATTGATCAAAGCGCTGCAGTGGCGGGCACTCAGCCCACTGACGATCGAACAATACGTGCTGGCGTGGGAGTGTTTTCGTGAACTATATGCAATGGACGACACGAGGGCAACCTCACTCAAGAACCCCGATATGACGACCTGGAAGGCGATCGCCGATGCGTACAATGCCGAGCGGTTGGGTCGTTTACGTGCACCTACGTCTGCCGCGCCCCCGGAGATGCTGGCGCAATGGCTGCTTGAATGCGCTGAGACAGTGCGCCGTTTCCGACAGCCCAGCGTCATCTCGACCGATGCGCCCCGACCAGGACAAGACGCAGGCAGCCTTCTGGAGGCGATCGCCGATGATGACCAACCACCGCCGCTGGAAGCGCTCCTGCACCAGGAGGAGGAACGCCTGCAACAGGAACGGCTTGCGCAGTTACACACGTTCCTGGAAGCGGCGCTGGCAGACTTGGAGGCTCAGCCAAGAGCACTCTTACAGCTCTACTATGGTCAGGACTTGACCCAGACGCAAATGGCGGAACAGCTTGGTATAAAGCAGTATCAGGTTTCCCGGCAATTGGAACGGATTCGGCGATCGCTGCTGCAAAACTTGGCGCAGTGGAGTCAGGGAACCCTGCATATTTCACTCACTCCCGAAGTAGTAGATAGCATGAGCCTCCTCATTGAGGAATGGCTAGTGCAACGGATGCAAGCAGAGGGCAACGAGTCATCGTGATGAGTTTAAGCAATTCCAACCGGGTCTGCCTGGAAATTCCCCAACCCCTACCAGCTATAACATCTATCCATGCCACAGCCGGAGCGCGGCAACGGGCACAGATGAATCAGCAGTGTCTGGCAGCGTTTCTACCCTGGTTGGAGACAGAATTCAATCTTGTCGCTAAAGTCTATCCCAATGCGGCTGCCTTGCCCAGCATTTGGGAAGTGGTAAATGGCACCGCAATTACGGTTGCTCAGAAACGGTTGGTGCTCATCCCAACAGTCGCGATCGCCGTCGATGAGATGGATGTACCGCAAGAATGGGTCGATATTCCCACCTGGGCCGCGGATTATTATGTGGCAATGCAGGTGGATCCAGAAGCGCAGATGGTTCAGATTCTGGGTTACACCACCCATCAGCGCTTAAAAGCCACTGGTGAGCATGGGGCGGGCAGAAACCCAGCCGCGTGGACACGTACCTATTGTTTAGATATTGATGACCTGCTACACGACATCAGCAGTCTCTGGCTTTCCTTACCGTTCTCCCCGCAGGCAAGCTTGAGGGCAGCGGTGGCACCCATTCCCCCTTTACCGCAGGCCCAGGCAGACAATTTGCTGGCGCGTCTGGGCAACCCAACCGCGATCTTTCCCCGACTGGCAGTGCCCTTTGCTCAATGGGGTGCACTCCTAGCGCATGGCGGCTGGCGGCAGCGACTCTACGAACGACGGCAGGGGTGGAGCGATGCTGGCACGGTACCGCAGTGGATTCAGTCCGGGCTGTCGGGGTTTGCGCGTCAATGTGGTTGGGAGCGGCAAGAATTTTTTCTGGCAGCAACAGGCGTCCGAAGTTTGACGACTGGAGTGACCCGATCGCTGGTGATTGCAGGCAATGCGTACAATCTGCGAGTCTTTCCTGTACGGCGATCGCACCCATCGCCAGAGCCACCACCACTCCAAACCCTGTGGCGCGTTGAATTACGCAGTGCCATGCCTGATCGCCTGGTTCCGGCTGGCTTCACATTGCGCTTGCTGACCGAAGCGTTGGAGTCGATGGAGCATAACGAAGACGTTGCCACAACGGATGTGGAAGCCCTCTATATTGATGTCGCGCTGGTTCCTGGCGAAGGGCTGGTGTGGGAAGTTGAACCAACGCCGGAAGACTTTGAACGGGAAATCTTGCGTTTTTAAGTATCACCTTGTGCCAATAAGTAGGGAGGTGGAATCAAATGTAGGATGGGTAAAGCCGTTCCGGCATACCAGAAAAGCGATAGCGTAACCCATGCGTAGGTTGGGTTTCGTGCCTCAACCCAACCTACGCAGGCTTTATATTTAATTAGACCCACCTACTTACCATCGGTGGAGCACGATCGTCGCATCCATCCGACCCTCTAACGTTCTTTAGGTTACGCTCTGCCTCACCGCGATCGCCCTACGCTTGGTTTCATCCATTATCAGGAGCACTGGTATGCCACCGTGGAAGAACTTACCTGGAAATGTCGGTTTCCTTGCTTTAGGAATCCTGATCATGACCGCTCCAGCCAAGGCGCAAATCGCCAGTGATGGCACCTTGGGAACACGGGTGAATGGCAGTTTGACCGCACCCTGTACGGGGAACTGCCTCATCACTAACGGTGCAACACGGGGCAATAATCTCTTTCACAGTTTCCGCCAGTTCTCCTTACCGAACGGTGACTTTGCCGGTTTTGTCACTGCACCTGCCATTCAGAATGTGATTGTGAGAGTCACCGGGGTAGGGCAGCCGTTCGTTTCCACCATCAATGGCACGATCGCTACGGTCAACGCCACTGCCACTGCCGTGAACCCTGCCAACTTTTTTCTGCTCAACCCAAACGGCATTGTGTTTGGTGCTAACGCCAGGGTGTTAACGGGCGGATCCTTTCTGGCAACCACGGCTGACCGGATGCTGTTTCAGGATGGCACAGAGCTTCGCACGACCGATTCAGCGCCACTACTGACCGTCAATGTCCCGATCGGGCTGGGCTTTACCGGAGTGCCCAACGATATCATCCTGCAAGGTTCACGGCTCTCAGCCGCCAATTTAGCCCTGGTGGGCGGGAATATTCGATTGGATGACGCTCAGATTGGTTCGTCAGGTGGACGGATCGAGCTAATGGGTATTGGGGCAGCCGGTGTCGTCGGACTCGATGTGAACCAGAACACCTTGAGTTTGCAGGTTCCCGATACCTTAATGCGTGGTGATGTCACGTTAAGCAATCGTTCGGCCCTGGCAATGGTAACGGCAAGCGGCGGAGATATTGCTCTGAATGCGCGGAATCTAGAATTTTCTGGGGGCAGTGGAATTGCTGCGATCACCACCGGTCGTCAGGCAGCCAATGTTGTGCTCAATGCCACAGGCACGATCGCCCTCAGCCAGGGAAGTTTGATTGGGGATATAGACACCCAGCAAGCCACTGGGAAGGGTGGCAATCTTCTGATCCAGACGGGTTCGCTGTCGGTTATGGAAGGGTCTGGGTTTTTAAACAGTCACCTGGGACAGGGCGATGGTGGCAATATCATTATTAATGCCCGCGATCGCATTACCTTCGATGGTGAGACAACCGATGGCAGAACCAGCGCGGCCATCATCTCAAACGACAGTGATCGCGGCAAATCCGGGGAAATTCAGATCAACACCGGGTCGCTGTCGTTAACCAATGGTGCCAGCTTATTGAGTTTATTGATGGGTAATGTGAAATCAGGAAATGCTGGTAACATCACCATTCATGCCCGTGATGCCATTGTGTTGAGTGGAGAAGCCAGGAATGGTGTGGTGGGTCAAATATCCAGCAATAATGACCCGAATGTTACAGGCAATTCGGGCAATATTCAACTCACCACAGGCTCACTTAGCGTTTCTGACGGCGCTTATATCGGTGTGAGCAGCGTTGGGCAGGGGAATGCAGGCAACATCACGATCGACGCACGGGATGCCGTGACGTTTGATGGTAGAGGCAGTACACGCCTGGTTGGGGTGTCGGCTGCCAGTGGAGTCAGCAGTACACTCGCCCTGGGCAACGGCAAGGGTGGCGAAATTCAAATTTCCGCAGGTTCCTTGTCCGTCCTCAATGGGGCGGCGGTAAATGCCAGCACGGAAGCACAGGGAAATGCAGGCAACATTAACATCAACGTGCGCGATCGGGTCACGGTTGATGGATCGCGGGATGGATTCTCCAGCACGATCAGCAGTGCCGTTAGTCCGGCTGCTATTGGCAATGGGGGAGACATTCGGATCACAAGTAAGGATCTGGCGGTTACGAATGGGGGCAACGTGGTTGCCACGACGAACGGGCAGGGGAATGGCGGCAATATTACAATTGATGCTGCCGACCAGGCGATCGTGAGTGGTCGCGGCAGTAATGACGCTTACAGTAGTATTCAGAGTACTGCGAATGCCGATGTATCGAGGAATGGCGTTTCGTTTCAAGCTGTGGGCAAGGGGGGCAATCTTAACATCACAACCGGCTTACTGCTCCTTAACGGAGGGTTTCTGTCCACGGGGTCGCCCTCGCCGCTCGGAGCAGCGGGCAACATTGAAGTCAATGCAAATAGCCTCCAGCTAGACAACGCGACTATTGCAACATCCACCGCCTCCGGAAACGGGGGTAATATCACGATCAATGCCCGTGATTTGAGTCTTTTACGTCACAACAGTGTTATTTCGGCTACGGCTGGCATTCTGGGCACAGGACAGGGAACCGGCGGTGGTGGCAACATCCTCATCAACACGCCGTTCCTGATATCAGCCCCCCTGGAAAACAGCGATATTCTGGCTAATGCCTTCAGTGGTAGGGGAGGGAACGTCACGATCAACGCCACAGGCATTTACTGGTTTGTGCCTCGGAGCCGGGTAGACCTGGAACGACTGTTGGGCACGACCGATCCCGTTCAGTTAAACCCCCAACGGCTGCCAACCAATGACATCACCGCCATTTCCCGAGCGAACCCCACGCTCAATGGTCAGGTCACACTCAATACGCTCGATCTTGACCCCAGCCGTGGCTTAACCCAACTGCCCACCAATCTGGTCGATCGCTCCAACCTGATTGCTCAGCGCTGCAAGCCAGGAAGCCAGCCATTCGCCAGTTCCTTTGTGGTGACCGGACGCGGTGGCTTACCCATCAGCCCCAGCGATCCATTGGTGCAGCAGTCTGCCTTGACCAGTTGGGTCAAGTTACCAGGGAGTGAAATGGCAGCCGATGCCACCGTCCCAGCCACCAACGTCACGCGTTCCCCATTCCCAACAGCAGCATCCTCATCTCCATCTGAACTTACCGAAGCGCGCGGCTGGACGATAGATGCCAACGGTACGATCTGGCTCGTTGCTGGATTACCATCCCAGGGATTGCCGACTGCGATCGACATTCCATCAGGCTGCTCTTTACCTTAATCTGCCAACGCACCCATCAGTCGAAACTCCAACCACTTTTACCGCTACAGGCAACTACAGCTAAACATATGGAAGGCAAGCGGAACCCATTTCACCCTCAAACCGTTTTACGTGGCAGTGGCTTCGCGATCGGACGGCTAAACCTGAGAACATTGCAAACCAAGATGGGTGGGTTCGCTCTTTCACTGTTGTTTACTCTGGCATTGTGTCTAACAAGTTTGCCTGCCATCGCCAATATATCAACAACATCGCCGCAATCTCTCCAAACGCAGTCCCTAGACCTTACGCCGGAGCAATTATTCCAGCAGGGTGAGGGCTTTTACCAGCGTGGACGGTTTGCAGACGCGATCGCCCTTTTAGAGCAGGCCGCTGCCGCCTATCAAAAGCAGGGCAACGTACTCAAGCAAGCGGCTGCGCTCAGCAATGTATCCCTGTCCTTCCAGCAGCTTGGTCGGTGGCAAGAGGCACAGACCGCTATTGATGCCAGTCTGAAATTGCTGGCAGGCGGTGGGGGAGAGCAGAATAACCTTCTCGCGCAAGCGCTGGATATTCAGGGCGCTTTACAACTCGCAACAGGGCAACCCGAAAAAGCACTGGAGACCTGGCAACAGGCCACCGATCGCTATACTCAACGGCACAATCTATCCGGTATTGTCCGCAGCCAGATTAACCAGGCAAGAGCCTTGCAGGTCAGTGGATTTTACCGTCGGGCATTGGAACTGCTAACGGCAGTGAGTCAACGCCTGCAATCACAGCCAGATTCGCGGCTCAAAGCAGCGGCGTTGCGATCGCTCGGTGATGCCCTCCAGCTCACGGGCAAGCTGGAACAATCGCGTGCGGTCTTGCAAGCAAGTCTGGACATTGCTCAACGGCTCCAAGACCCCGAAGCGATCAGCGCCGCTCAGTTCAGCCTGGGAAATACGGCCAGAGCACAGCAAGACCAACTGGCCGCCATCACGTTCTATCAACAAGCCGCCGTCAGCGCTCCCACACTCCTGGCAGCCATTCAGGCACAGATCAATCAGCTCAGTCTGTTAGCAACGTCCGAACACCCGACAGACGCGATCGCGCTGATGGATCGCATTCAAGCGCAACTGGTCAAGCTACCCCCCAGTCGAGACAGCCTCTACGCCCAGATCAACGTTGCTCAAACGGCGATCATGTTGAGTGCATGGAATGGAAATACCCCAGCCACCGCCACCTCGATGCGGCAATCCATCGCAAGCCTTCTCGTGCAGACCGCTCAGCAAGCGAAAATGCTACAGGACAAGCCAGCGGAAGCCTATGCTCTGGGGACACTGGGTTCTTTGTATGAGCAATCGCAGCAGTGGGCCGATGCACAGCAACTAACGCAACAAGCGATCCTGTTGGCAGAAGCCATCAATGCGTCCGAAATTGCGTATCGCTGGCAGTGGCAGTTGGGACGTTTGTTAAATGCACAGGGAAATTTGGTGGAAGCGGTCACTGCTTATAATGCTGCGATCGCCCATCTCAAGTTGCTCCGCAGCGATCTGGTTGCCATTAATCGAGACGTGCAGTTTAACTTCCGGGATAGCGTTGAACCGCTGTACCGTCAGGCGATTGCGCTACTCTTTCAGCTACAGGCCAGCAATCCTAGCGAGCAAACCTTAAACCGCGCCAGAGAAGTCGTGGAGTCGCTTCAGTTGGCAGAACTGGACAACTTTTTCCATGAGGCGTGCATCAATGCCCAATCCATCGCCCTCGATCAAGTAGTTGACCAGGAAAACCCAACGACTGCCATCATTTACCCGATCGTTCTAGAGCAGCAATCACAGGTCATTGTCAAAATTCCTAAGCAACCGCTGCGAAATTACCCGATCGCGACCTCCCAATCAGCAATCGAACAAACATTGAAACAATTGCGGCGGAAACTGGTTGCTCCAGACGCGGAGAGCGATGCTCAGAAAGTTGGTCAACAGGTCTATCGTTGGCTTATTCAGCCGATCGAGCCGGACTTACAGCAAGCGGGCGTAGACACACTTGTCTTTGTACTCGATGGAGCTTTTCGGAATGTGCCAATGGCAGCCCTGCATGATGGCAAGCAGTATCTCATCGAAAAATATGCCGTTGTTCTGAATTCGGGACTGCAATTGTTGAAAACCAAAGAGCTTACCCAGAAAGCAACTCTGGACGTGATTGCCGCTGGCCTGAGCGATCCCCCATCGGCCTTCCGCGATCGCTACAGTTCCCTTCCAGAAATCAAAACGGAGTTAAATCTAATTCAACAATCCGGTATCAAAACGCAGATTCTCTTTAATCAGGCATTTAGCCGCGCGGCGCTGGCAAAAGCCATTCAGTCACTTCCATTTAATATTGTGCATCTTGCTACCCACGGAAAATTCAGCTCCCAGGCAAACAACACCTATGTCCTGGCTGCCGACGGGCCGATTTATGTGGATACGTTTGATACTGTCTTGCGCGATCGTGAACAGACTCGACCAGAACCCATCGATTTACTGGTATTGAGTGCCTGTGAGACGGCAGAAGGTGATAATCGAGCGACACTGGGATTGGCAGGCATGGCCATTCGAGCTGGCGCACGCAGTACTCTGGCGTCACTCTGGCAAGTGAACGATCGCTCAACAGCGCTGTTGATGGGAGCGTTTTACCGCGAGTTGGCAAAACCAGCCGTAACGAAAGCCGAAGCGCTGCGTCGTGCCCAGCGATCGTTGATGGCATCCCCGGAAAACCCAGAATATGCCCGCCCACAGTACTGGGCCGCTTACGTCTTGGTGGGCAATTGGTTATAGAAGGGTTTCACCGCTCCGCAAATTCTCACGCTTTGAGCGGCTGACAGCGCGAATTTCTCCTGTAGCTATCTGCATAAAAATCCATCTCCACCGTATGGAGCCAACAGAAGCCAAATTTCCATCGCTAAGAGTGAACTAAGGCAAGATATGCCTTATTCGTAGATGGTCAGAAGTGATGGATACCTTCTTGGCTTGTGGACACTCGAGGAGAAATAGCCATGCGACTTATGATCATTTCTTTCACCTCCTTACTGGCAGCATTTACAGGATTATCTCCCCTCTATGCAGAGCAATTGAGTAATACAGAACTCTACGAATTATGCTCAAAATCCCCCCAGAACTCTCAATGCAATGGGTATCAGGTACCGATCGCGCTCGACGATCGCCCCGGCGAAGCGGGAGCTTGTGTGGTAACTACAAAGAAGATTGAGACTCGAACTGTCTGCAAACTAGCCGTTAACAATGAAAAAGTCATTGCGTATTACGAAATTGGTGAAGACTTAGAGGTACTCAGCGACAAAAAAGCAACTCGCGAAATTCAGATCCCTCCTACGACTATCAAAACCATCCGCTATCGAGAAGACGCGAAAGACAACTCAACCGCTCGCGTCGTCAACGCACTTCTCTTTGGACTCGGCGGTCTATTTGGCACTCGCAATAAAAAAGTTTCTGAGATTGCGATTGATTACACTCCCCCATCACAATCCGAATCGACTCCTGCAACGTCAGCACCGAAAGCTGATGCACCAACGCCTTCCTCTGTAACCACAGAACCACAAACCGCCACAGACACAGACACCGTGTCAGTGGTTGTCCGACGAAAAACAGGCGAAGAATTACGGCTTCAACTTGAGAAATTGACTGGACTCAAAGCGGAAACGCCCCACGCTGACCAACAGCCAAACGCCGAAACCAAGCCCCCGGAAGCACATCCCAACTGAAACCAAGGATTTGCATCAAGTCAGATCGATTGACCAGAGGCGTTAAGGCACATCTGGTTACGCCTTCCATCGATCGCACTGAAACGATCGATGACCTTGCTTCAATCTGCAAACTTCTACCTGTAAGGAAATGATGATGTTCTCTAACCACAAGCAATCGAGCGTTTTCAATTTCTCCAGCGCCATAGAAACCATACCGCCAGGCGCACAAACAACTGCGACAAGTTTGACTCCAACGGCTCTCGCGGATCCATGGCAACAGAGCCACTGGGCGCAGACTCGTTCGCTTAGTCGCATCACCACGTCTAGCGATCGTTCAGCCTCTCTACCCGCTGATGTCGCTGACAACACGCTTGCGACCGCACGCAATTTGGGTGTGGTCAATGGAAGCCTTACCGTCAGGGACTTTGTGGGCAACAGCGACCCCAGTGACTTTTATCGCTTTCAAATCGCCGCCAGCAGTAACCTCAGCCTTCGTCTCACCGGACTCAGTGCCGACGCTGATCTCTATCTCATTCAGGACGCGAACCATAACGGTATCGTCGATCGCGGTGAAGTGTTGAGCTATTCCATTGCGTCTGGCAGCAATCCAGAGGCAATCGACCTCACAGGCTTAGCTGCCGGTAGCTATGCTATTGCGGTCGTCCAATACCAGGGCGATACAAACTATCAGCTTGGCATCACGGCGACACCAGGCGGTGCTGGCGGCACGTTGAGTACAGCGGCAAACTTTGGTATTCTCACCGGACAGCGCAGCACGAGCGCTTTTGTCAGCAGTACCAATCCACAGGCATTCTACCGCTTTGAACTCAACGCCACTAGCAGCCTCAACTTGACGCTCGACGGACTCAGCGCTGATGCCGATCTGTACCTAATTCGAGACATCAACAACAATGGTACGATCGACAGCAATGATGTGATTGCAGCATCGATAGCACCGGGCACGACACCCGATATCATCAATGTCACCGGACTGGCAGCCGGAACGTATTTTGTGGATGTGGTGCGCTACAGCGGCGACACCAGCTACAACTTGACACTCACCGCTGATGCGGCAGGCAACACCCTCAACACGGCTCGCAACATTGGCAGTTTGTCTAGTGCCCAAAGCTTTAGCGATTTTGTCGGTAGTGCCGATCCATCTGATTTCTATCGGTTCTCGCTGAGCAATACCAGCAACTTCAGCGCCAATTTGAGTGGCTTAAGTGCCGATGCAGACATCTATTTGTTGCAGGATACCAACGGCAATGGCGCGATCGATCCGGGTGAGGTGCTGGCTGCCTCGGTTCATGCTGGCACCTCACCAGAAGCGATCACCTTCAACAATTTAGCCGCTGGAACCTACGCCATTTTGGTGAACCAGTATAGTGGCGATACTAACTATGATCTGCGGCTTGCCGCGACACCCGTTGGCGGTTTGCAAATCTTACAGGGAACGCTCCATGCGGACACCTTTACCTACGATCCCAGCTACCGCTATACCGTGGTTTCAGGCAATGGTAACGTTGATTTTGGCAGCGGCGGTCGCGATCTGCTCGACCTTTCTACCGTGTCATCCAGTAGTGTATATTTCAATTTGATTGGCATCAATGGGAATGGCACCTTGTTTGATCCCGGCAATGGAACGCAAGCGTTTGATAGCTTGCTCTTGAGCAATGGAAATTACATTCTGTTTGAAGGGATTGATCGCATTCGCTTTGCCGATCGCACGCTTGATCTATCTGTGGTACCCAACGATCCACTCTTTCCACAGCAGTGGAACCTGACCATGATGGATGTCCAGGATGCATGGCGTTTATCCACAGGCTCCAGCAATGTCCTTATTGGCATTGAAGACAGCGGGTTAGGGTTCAATCGCACAGGGAATATTCATCCCGACTTACGTACCCCGATCGTCATTGACAACAATCTTGCAGATGAGTTTGACGAGTCTACCTCCCACGGCACCTCGGTCGAAGGCATCCTTTCGGCTATCAGCAATAATGGCATTGGTCTGAGCGGCATCAATTGGAACTCACCAGTCGCTCAAGTGGACGTGATCCCAGGCAGTGATGCGGGCGATCGGAACCTGGCCCAGGCAACACAAGAGTTGATCGATCAAGCCACCCGAAACGGTCAGCGATTGGTCATCAACTTGAGTCTAACTTCAGCGGATATTGAACCTGCGTTTGAACAGTTGATTGCCAGCCATCAAAATAACGTACTGTTTGTGATTGCTGCTGGCAATGATGGTGCCAGCAGCCTCTCCTACCCGGCCTACCTGGCATCACTTTACAGCAATGTCATCGCCGTCGGTGCGTCGTTTGGCACGGTGGACGATAATGGAAATGCTGTTGTACCCGGTACGCCTGCGCCCTATTCTAACTATGGGTTTGGGTTAACGTTGATGGCACCCACAGACGTCGTGGCCACTGAAGCAACGGCCACGGCGAACGGTGTCATCTTTGGGTATGACCCGCAGTTTAATGGCACCTCTGCCGCAACGCCCAATGTCACGGGGGTCGCCTCTCTCGTCTGGAGCGCTAATCAAAACCTGACTGCCGCACAGGTACGGCAGGTGCTTTCTGAAACAGCTTATGATCTGGGTGCGCCCGGTTACGATTTCACCTACGGCTATGGCTTTGTGAACGCCGATAATGCCGTACGACGAGCGATCGCCCTGGCAGAAGGTGCCGCCTGATTTCAAATAACGCAGCTTCAAAGTCAGGACAACTATAGCTCAAGCACTCAATAGCGAAGCTTGGGCTTTTATTCATTGGGAGATTTA
>JAJPKC010000700.1 GCA_021323955.1 Oscillatoriales cyanobacterium Centralia_MAG_596
AATGGCCAAACGATTAATCAACAGCTCTATGGTGCCCAAGCTGCCGTCGATGACGATGGCATCTTTGATAAATCAGGTGTATTGCCCCGCACGATCGCCAGCACCCTCGGTCGCATCAAGCGAGACTTAGACCCCAATTCTGAACAGCAAGTCATGCAGAGTTTTCGCAACACCAAGGCGAAAACGCGCATGTCCATTCGCTTTCTCCTGATTCTCATTGCCGTACCGCTTCTGGTGCAGCAGATTTCCAAAGCAGTCATTATCGGCCCGATCGTCGATTCATTTCGTCCAGTTGCGATCGTCGAACCGTTTCTCAACTTCGAGCTGCAAGAAGAAGCCCTGCAGGAACTACAGACGTTTCGTGAACGGCTCGAATTTGACTTTTTGCTGGGTCGGACACCAGAAATTTCCGATGCCCGAGGGAGCGATAGCGCTGGCGAGAAGGATTTACTGGGAGGACGCAAGAACACAGGCGAATCCACGAGCAAACCCGTCGCCAAACCATTAACGAAAGCAGAACAAGAAGAAATTATTGAAAACAAACTGAGAGAAAAAGCCGACGAGATCAAGCTGGAATACAGCCACGCCAGCTCTGATGCGATCAAAAACGTCTTTGCCGACTTGTTCTCGTTGATCGCGTTTGCCGTGATTGTCGCTACCAATCGTCGCGAAATTGCCGTCCTCAAGTCCTTTATTGACGACACTGTGTATGGCTTGAGCGACAGCGCCAAAGCCTTCATCATTATTTTGTTTACCGATATGTTTGTCGGCTTCCACTCGCCCCACGGCTGGGAAGTGTTGCTCGACAGTTTATCCAAACACTGGGGATTACCCGCCAATCACGACTTCATCTTTTTGTTCATTGCCACATTTCCAGTGATTTTGGACACGATCTTCAAGTACTGGATTTTCCGCTACCTCAACCGGATCTCGCCATCTGCCGTCGCCACGTACAAGAACATGAACGAATAACGCCGATCGCGATGAGAAGACTAACCAGCATCACAGGCGATCGTGGAGCGCGGCTCAGAACAGTAGCCATCCAACGAGCCTGCTGCCGCGCGGGTTTGGTTGGCCAGTGGACATACGGGTTGATCGGCAGACATCACGCTGTGCCCACGCCTGAGCCAATTTCGCAGGGAATTTGGTTGCAAGTCGTGCAGTCATGATAATCTGGCACAGGATTAGATGACTCGCAGGTGCGAGACTGTTTCTTCAAGGCAGGACTTCATGGCTATTCTGGACTCTAAAGGTCGATTATTCGGCAAGATCAGCGTTTTGGATATTGGCGCGGCCCTGGTCATTTTGCTGGTCATTGTGGGAGTCTTGCTTCCCAGCATTACGGGTGCCCAGCTCAGCTCCAACTTGAAGCCTGTTGAAGTTGACGTGGTGATCAGAAGCGTGGGCGCTCAAGACCCCAAAGCACTGCTGAAAGAAGGCGAAAAAACAAACATCATCATTCGCAACCAGCCGTCTGGCGAAGTGAAAATCAAGTCTGTCAAAGAATTGCCGCGTAACGTTGCCGTGCCACAGCCCGATGGCACGCTGAAAGCATTACCAGACCCAAGACCCGAAGCCAGTCTAACCAAGGACTTTCTAGTGACAGTGGCAGGTGATGCGGGCGTCACCAAAACTGGGCTGGTGCTGGGCGGCAACAAGATTAAAACTGGTGTCAAGATTGAGCTTGAAGGGTTTACCTACGACTTTTCGGAACTCTACGTCATTGATGTGCGAACAAAAGCGTAGGGTATGGCCAGTCCCATCACTGGTTGTCACTCAGCAGCGTGAGAAACCGGCGAATGAGCGCGATCGTGACGGCGGGTAGCTCTAACTGCGGCGTTAGCCCAACATCATCAATCACCTGTAGCGCTCGAATGGCGGTGGGGTTCAGTTCTGCCAGACGACGACCAATATCTGGCCCGGTAAACTGCGATCGCTGCCCCCAGATCATGGCGGTGGGTGTGGTCAACTGGGCGATGTAGCGCGACAGGTCAAAGGACAGATCGCCTCGCACGAATGAAAGCGCCGCATATTCCGCGTTCGGCTGTTGGGCGGATTCAAGATAGGCTTCCACAATTTCGGGAAAGATGCGGTCTGGGTGGGCAAACTGCCGCTGTTCGAGAAACCCGCGAATTCCCCAGCTAGTGGCGATACCAGTGCTGTAGAGGAGTTGATCCAGGATTGGGGTACTGACGAGTTGGGCAAAAAAGCTGCGCGTGTAGTCCTGCCCAAAATCCGAAAGCCCCGCTGGCGTGGTCAGGATCAGCGATTGAAACCGATCGGGACGCTCAATTGCCGCACGAATAACCATTGCCGCCGTGAGCGATGACGCCACCACGGGAACGGCCCCCTCGCAGGTCTGTTCCAGGAATTCGAGGATGGTCGTGATGTAGTCTTCTACGTGATACTTGCGTGCTGGATGAGCCGATCGCCCCCAACCGATCAAGTCCGGTGCCAGAATGCGATACTCCGATGCAAACGCCGGGTAAACTTTCGACCACTCGTAGGCAGAGGAACCACCCCCAAATCCATGGAGAAACACCAACGTCGGTAGCGGTTCAGCGCTGGCCCCATTGCCTGGTGCTAACCAGGGCGTGTGCTCAGCCGTGTAGTAGGCGATCGGGCCAAGCTTAGTTGTAATTGAACGCTGACAGAAGCCGGACGGGAGAAACATAGGAACCTCACCAAAGAGCAGCAACAGACGATGACGCGACATACACAGCCACATCCCCTGTCTTCCATTATCGGCACGAGTGGGTGTGACCGCACTCTACATGCGGGTTGAGTTAGCGGCAACGATTGTTGGCTGACAACCCTGATCAACTCCAACAGTTCGTTATTCTAGGAAAGGCGTTTTTACTTGATCGTTGTGCCTCAGACTTCCCGTCAGTTAGCTTTTTGGGTGCTGCGAGCCGTTCACCGAGGCGCATTCGCGGACGTTGCCCTGGAGAATGCGCTGCGTCAGGCAGACCAATCGCTACCCGATCGCCGCCTGCTGACTGAACTTGTGTATGGCAGTGTCCGACGCCAGCGGACGTTAGACGCACTGATTGACCAACTGGCAAAGAAACCGGCCCAGCAGCAACCCGCCGATCTACGCACCATTCTCCATCTGGGGCTATATCAACTGCGTTACCTGAACCAAATTCCCGCTTCGGCCGCCGTTAACACCACCGTAGACCTGGCAAAGCAGAATGGGTTTGCTGGTCTGGCAGGATTTGTGAATGGCGTTTTGCGCCAGTATATCCGCCTGACCGAACCGGAATCAGCCATCAGCCGTCAGGGATCAGAAGGAGGGCAAGGGGCGATAGGAGACGCAACCCTGACGATTGCAACCAATCACTCGACCACGTCTAAACTTAAAACACCAGACGCCCTTTTCCCAACACCCCATTCCCCCATAGAACGACTGGGCATTCAGCACAGCTACCCCGATTGGATCATCGAAATCTGGTCAGAGCAACTGGGGCTAGAGGCCACGGAACAACTGTGTGAGTGGATGAATCAGACCCCGCATATCGATCTGCGCGTCAACCCACTGCGATCGTCGATCGCCGCCGTTGAGAAGGCTTTCCTCGCAGAAGGGATCGCGGTCAGCCATGTCCCCCATTTGCCCCAGGCACTCCGCCTGCCGACCTCGGTGGGTTCTATTCAAGCGCTGCCAGGATTTACGTCAGGTTGGTGGATGGTGCAGGACAGCAGTGCTCAACTGGTGGGGTATCTGGTCGATCCACAGGCGGGCGAGTTTGTTGTGGATGCCTGCGCGGCTCCCGGCGGTAAAACCATGCACCTGGCCGAGTTAATGGGTGACCAGGGCACCATTTGGGCGTGTGATCGCGCCGCCTCGCGACTCAAGAAGCTGAAACAGAATGCTGACCGACTCGGGTTACAGTCCATTCATCTCTGCGAAAGCGATAGCCGTAGCCTGCCGCAGTTTGTCAACCAGTGCGATCGCGTACTTGTCGATGCGCCCTGCTCCGGGTTGGGAACCTTGCATCGGCACGCAGACGCTCGCTGGCGACAGACCCCTGCCACCGTTGAGCAGCTTACTCAGCTCCAGGCAGAACTGTTAAATGAAGCGGCATCGTGGGTCAAACCAGAGGGCACGCTGGTCTATGCCACCTGCACCCTGCATCCCCTCGAAAATGAGGCGATCGTCCAACAATTTCTCGATCGCCATGCCAACTGGCAGCTTGATCCGCCAACACCCGGTTCCCCACCAGCGGCCTTTGCCACTCCCGAGGGCTGGGTCAAAGTATGGTCACATCAGCACCACATGGATGGCTTCTTCATGGCGCGATTGAAGAAGCGTTAAGGAAGCGGTAGTGGGGGTGGGGGATAGGGTGTAGGGTGGAGGAAGTCCAAGCTTATTTAATGCATGTCGCAGCGTATAAACCCATGACAGCCGACCCCAAAACTAAAGCGTTGATCAAGATTCTGATTGGTGTAGCCTGGATTGATGGCAAAATCCAGCCAGAGGAGCGCGAATACCTCCACCGCATCGCAAAAGAAAAGGGTCTGGAAAATGAGCCAGACATCCAGCCACTACTCTACGAATTTCGACCCGTGCCATCGCAGGAATGCTACGGCTGGGTGAATGATTACCTGGGCGATCGCCCGACATCTGAAAATTGTCAGCAGCTAATCGAGGCCATCAGCGGTTTGATCTATAGCGATGGCTCTGTGGATAGTGAAGAGGCGAAGCTGCTGACCAATTTACAGCTTTTAGATCCAGCCCACGATTCGGCTGAGCCAAACAATAGCCCGATACTGGCGTCGCTCCGCAATCTCTATCAGCGCTGGGTTTCCACATTAAACCCTTAGATTTACCTCAGTCTGATATCGCTTTGCTCGAACCGATGACGCCGTTACTACCTATACCCCGCAGGCTGAGTCGGCTCACTGGCCTACCTCTGCCACATCGGCGAATGCCAACAGCTATGTCGCCGTCATCAGCGATCAGCGTCGATGCAAGAAGCTGTCCATAAATCGCGTCAATTGTAAACCACGCTGACATTGAACTCGCACGCGTCGGCTCAAACGCTTTTGGCTTAAAGAGTCTGAATTTTGGCCCGTTTGCTCTGCACCATCCCAGGGTCTTATCGCTGGGGAACGGCACTGATTGACAAACATGCCTCAAGCTGACTGCTGATTGCTGATGACTATCTCAAAATCAGGCATGGCCTGCTCAACCAATCCTGCACTTACACGCCGGGCGTATTTTCCTTTTTCACTTCGGGCACAACATCAGGGCGGTCTTTACCTTCCCAGCCGGGGGGACGCTTGGAGTTATACCAGGCGATCGAACCAATGGTGACAGCCGCAATAAACCCAACTACATAAACAACTGTAAATGAAACTGGAAATTGCAGACCTGCACCCGCAGATGCATCAGCAACCATTAATATATTCATCAATTTCAACTCCCTTTTAGATCGAAATCCTACGGTCAAGAATATAGGGGTGAGTATAGCAAAACATCCTCCACAAGGTTTATTCGCGCTGGTACTCAATTCTGTAAGGAGGAGGATACAGCCTGATGGCCCTTACCAATAACGGCATTCCAGCGACGTTAAACGGGAGAAGATACCATTCTCACCGCACGACTGATCGCGCAGCACCTTTACCCTATCAGGGCGAACGATCGCAACCATTGCTGAATCAGCCGCAGTGGATAATCGATCGCCTGGGTTGAACTCAGATCTTAGTTCGTGGGAGCCGGTCTGGGGGGGCCAGACGTCGTTGGCGGCAGGGGCGCTGGTTCAGCCGGTGGCAATTCAGGCGCGGTCGTATGGGACGGTTCCGGGGGGGCTGGAGCCGTTGGTGCTTCCGCCGGCGGCGCTTCTGACCCGGCTGGCGGTGGCGCACTGGTGTTAGCAGGCTCTGTACTCTGCGGCGCTGATTTTGCGGGTTCTTCGTACCGCCGCGTCGATCGATCAGATTTACCTGACGGTGCGTTGGACGGTGGCAACTCACCGTCGTACATGTGTGCGGGCTTGACGGGTTTGGCCTTAATAGTGCCCTTGCGGGTGTTTAAATCGGGTAACTCAGCAAACTTTTCAACCGGCATGCCTTTAACTACAACCGTCATAAAGTTATGCCAGACTTCAGCAGCAGTGCTGCTATAGCTCCAGGTCGGCGTGTTGTCGTCATTGCCAAGCCAGACGCCAGCCACCATTTGGGGGACAAAGCCAATAAACCATAGGTCGCGAGCTTCTTCGGACGTGCCCGTTTTGCCGGCTACGGGTCTACCAATCTGGGCGGCCTGTCCGGTGCCACTATTGACCACGTTCTGCATCATCCAGGTCATGATCGCGACCGTGTCTTTGTCCACCACCTGTTTGGGTTTTGGTTCGGCAGAGTAAATGACCTCACCCTTGCGGTTAATGACGCGGCGGATACCGTGGGATTCTGTATGGTTGCCCTTGGCAGCTAGAGTGCTGTACGCACTGGTAATCTCCAGCAGATTAACCTCAGACGTTCCCAACGCCAAAGAATACGTGGGCAACAGTTCTGACTTAATGCCCATGTCATGACCCATCTTGATGACGGGGTCAAACCCCACATCAATCAACAGTCTGACCGACACCAGGTTCACAGAGTTAGTCAACGCATCACGCAGAGTGAGCCAACCGCTGTATTTACGGCTGTAGTTTTGCGGCTGGTAGCCATCAACCGTTAAGGGTGCGTCGAGGTAACTGGCGTAAGGGGAGATGCCGGTGGCGATCGCCGTGGTATACAGAATCGGCTTAAACGATGACCCCGGCTGGCGCTGCGCCTGCGTCACGTGGTTAAACTGGTTGGTAATAAAGTCGGCTCCCCCCACCATGGCTCGAATCTCCCCGTTGTGGGGGTCGATCGCAACCAGCGCCGCTTGCTTAAACCCTTCGGCAGGCCCGATGTCTTTTACGGCATCTTTCACTGCTTTTTCGGCAGCTTTCTGCCAGGTGTAGTTGAGGCTGGTTTCCACCGTCAAACCACCGGCTTCAATTTGCTCTTTAGAGATCAGCCTGGGTAACTGCTGCTGCACATAAGACGTGAAGTAGGGGGTGTCGCTGTATAGCTTTCTAGGCGCGCTCGGCTTGAGGGTGATTGGTTGGGCGCGGGCCTGTTCTGCTTCGGATTCGGTAATGAACCCGGCTTCCTGCATTCGGCTGAGGACGATATCGCGGCGTTCTCGGGCCGCCTGCAAATTCACCAGCGGCGAATAGTCGCTGGGTGCGGGAGGTAACCCAGCGATCGTCGCTGTTTCCGACAAGGACAGTTGGTCAACCGATTTGCTGAAATACACCCAGGCGGCATCGGCAACACCATAGGCACCAGACCCGAGATAAACCAGGTTGAGGTATTTTTCCAGAATTTGATCCTTAGCCAGCGTTCGCTCAATTTTTTGGGCGAGAAACGCTTCTTGCAGCTTACGGCCAACGGTGCGATCCTGGTTCAGGTAGACGATGCGCGCGACCTGCTGGGTAATGGTGCTGGCACCCTCAACGACGTCATGGGCCAACAGGTTAGACGCAAATGCACGCACGATCGACTGGTAATCGACTCCGTTGTGTTGATAAAAGCGACGATCTTCTGACGCCACAAACGCCTTAACTACGCGATCGGGAATCTGCTTAAAGGCCAATTTCTGACGGGTTGCAGGGCCTAACTGCTGCAAAACTACGCCGTCAGCCGATTTAATGGTTAGTGTCCCATTCTGAGCAAAGTTAGAAATGTCAGAAACATCGGGCAGGCCGCTTTCAATTTTCCAGACGCCCCAGGCCAGCGCACCACCGCCACTAACGGCCAGGAGGGCAATCCAAACTAAAGGACGGCGATGCAATGGTTTGCGATCGCGCGATCGCTTCACGCTGGGGCGCGCCCCATTTGGCGGGGACTCTGTGCGATCCAGTCCCGGAGTCGTCTGTGCCGGTGATTCCTTCACTCGCGGGAAAAAGGATTTCATCGGGCGGCGCGGTGGCCGCGGTTTACTGGAAGCGGCTCGGCTAGAAGCGTTGTCCGGGGTTAAATCGGAGCGGAACGCATCTGAGCTGGTCGATCGAATCGATAAGTTTTTGAGTTTTGAAAGGAAATTTTCCACGCTATAGCCTCATCACCACCAAGCGATCGCCGCTCCCATTGTAAGGGGTTGGGATCAAAATCAACCTCAGCGTATAAGCGAACCTTATGGTATCAGCCGTTAAAGCATCAACACTCAAGATACTTTGTTAATCGTGAATAGACCCATTGTTAATCGTGAATAGACCCAATGGTCAATTCAGACCCTGATCTTGCTTTACAAGTTTGGTCGCAGTCAAGACGCTGTTGGCTGTCTTTAAAGACCAGCCAACCAGTAAACATTTCGGGCTAATTAAGCAGATGCAAAGGACAGGTAAGCTAAAAGCGTGGCAAAACCTGGATGACTTCTCGATACTATGGCAGGTCAGGGGGACACAAATTTGTGATCAGGTTAACCAAACGGATGCCGGTTAGATGCCAGCCCGTCCCAACGCCAGCGCTGCCACTAACATACCCAACACCAGGAAGGGCTGGGCACTCGCCTGATATTTCACATCGTTTTCCAGGGGATTACGGAGAAAATACATGTCCTGAAACGTAATTTGCGGAATCACGAGCAGCAGCAAAATCGTGGCGTATAAATTCTCGTGAATGCTAATCAGGTATAGCGAAACACCCACCTGAAAAATATCAATCATGCAGACACAAATCCAGGCTGCCGTCGTTACGCCAAACATCACGGGCAACGATTTCAGGCCAAACTGACGATCGCCCTCAACGCTCTTGAAATCATTCACAACCGCGATGCCCAGTCCAGCCAGACTGTACACCAGTGTCAGAATCACGATCGTCGCGTTCAAATCGCCAAACAGCGCGTGTCCCGCCCACCACGGCAGCGCGATATAGCTAGCCCCCAGCGCGTAGCTACCCAGCCAACCGTTTTGCTTGAGTTTGAGCGGCGGTGCCGAATAGATATAGGCGATGAATGAACCTCCCAGCGCCATCACCGTTAGCGTCGGGAATTCGTGCCCAGCCCAGCGATCGAGTCCGTAGGCGATCGCAATTCCAGCAAACAGCAAAATCCAGATCTGCGTAATCACCTGGGATGGGGCGATCGCGCCGGATGGGATCGGTCGATACGGTTCGTTGACGGCATCGATTTCGCGATCGTAATACTCATTGACCGTCTGCGTATAACCCGTCAACAGCGGCCCCGCAAAAAACATACAGGCTGCCGAAATCAGCACATTCTCCAGCGTCCAGCGATAATTTCCCGATGACGCCGCGCCACAGATGACCCCCCACATGAGCGGGATCCAGGTGATCGGCTTCATTAACTGCAAGCGAATTTTCCAGATCGACGTATCGCCCGTTTGCGCTCCCTTCATGCCCAGAAGTTGACGCGTTTTGGCACTGCGATCGCCTCCAGGTACTGCCGATGCAACCCCATCTGGGGTAATTTCAGCAACTTCGACCGGACTAGAAGTCATAGAATCATCTGAAGGTGGAGCAGAATTTGATTCAGTCATACGCTAGAAAGAAATGATCAAAAAGTTGTCCTGGAACTTCGCACCCGTGACGGGTTTACCGCTTAACTCTGGTGGCAGCAAAATATTGCGCCGTTGATCACCCGCTTCAATGGTGATTTCAGGCCCGTACTGCGTCAGCTTAACTTGTTTCTTATCAAAACCAGGCAAAAACAGACTGACTTTGCGTTCAGCCACATTGATCGCGATCGGGCGGGGTGCCTGGGATGCCTGGTCGAATTGGGGCAGTGTGTCCATCAGCGGCTGCCAGTCATTCACCGCCTGGACGGGAACCGCTGTCACCGAGAGCGGCGCAAACGCCTGCATTGTCGCGTCGTCCCCCTGCGATCGGTTCAAAATCACACCCCCAACGGTCAGCCCCACCTGCTGTGCGGCCCCCCAGAGATATTTCGCGGTGGCGATCGCAGCCTCATCGTCCGTCGTCACCAGATAGGCCGCAACCCGATTGGGGTCAGCCAACGCTTCCTTCCCCTGTTCCAGAATGTTGTTCGCTTGCTGCGCCGCTGGTTGATTAAAGATGTCATCCGTCCAGCTTACGTTGAGCACAGCGCTGGCGATCGGCTGGAGGAACGGGGTCAGCGTTTTACCCAAATCCGAATCAGCAAATACTTTACGAAATCGTCGTGTGTACCAACTCAAAGTTTCGGGCATCCCAAACAGCCGTAGCGTTGTTTGGTCGCCAGCACCATCGTACACAATCACATCGTACTGACCGCTGGCATCATACTCTCGCAGTGCATTGAGCACCAGTGCATTGTCCATCCCCGGCAACACACCCAGTTCCTGGCCGAATACCTCCTTAAAGAAGGGAGTCCGGAGGTACTGGCTTTCCAGCTTTTTTACTTCTTCCCAACTGCGTTCTAACAGCGTTGCTGCCTGGAGCTGAACCGCCGCCAGATTGGGGGACAACTCCCGTGGATAAGCACCGGGAACATCGCCCAATAATACATTTAGCACCGTCTCTGGCTCTTGTAACGCCAGTAATACCCGCTTCCCTTGAGCGGCAAACCGTTTGGCAGTCGCGATCGCAATGGTCGTACGACCAACTCCACCTTTACCCAAAAACGTCAAAATCAGAGCCATGTGTCTCGCTTCCCAAACCCAATGCCTACAGTGTGCCAGCCCAAAACGCCAGCAGTCTCTCCCTTATGGTAGCGATTGCCAGAAATCTGAACAGGGTTTAGGGCAAGGCCGTTCGCAACCGCGATCGTGCCATTGATCTACCGCTTACCCTTTGATACCGGCGCAAGTTCAACTTCGTCCTCAAAAAACCAGGTCGCCGAATTGTCGTCAAACTGAATCAAAAATCCCACACCGCTCCCGTCTGTCATTTTGTAGTCCCGAATGACACCGACCTCACCCAACCTTCGAGCAACTACCGGCGACACGCGATCGCGCAACCGACACACACGCACTTTCTGACCGACTTCCATCGCAACTCCAAGACTATGAACCAAAATTTAGTGTATCAGCGTGGCGATCGGATTGAGCCAGCGAAAAGAGAATTGGTGCCATGAATAGAGCGGCGGCGGGCAGATGGATCTGAGAGCGTGAGCGAACGGTTTGAGTAGTGAGTTGCCAAAAAGATTTGCCCCTACTCCCTACTCCCCACTCCCCACTCCCCCACTCCCCACTCCCCACTCCCTACTCTCCCTGCTCTCCTCATACCAAAAGCCTTAAAATTCAATAGTTCAATCTCCCCCCAATACCTATGCTGGCGAAACGAATTCTGCCCTGTCTGGATGTCAAAGCAGGGCGCGTCGTGAAAGGCGTTAATTTTGTCGATCTGCGTGATGCGGGAGATCCAGTTGAGTTAGCGCAGGTTTACAACCAGGCAGGAGCCGATGAGCTGGTATTTTTGGACATTACAGCAACCCACGAAGACCGAGGCATCATTTTTGACGTGGTGTATCGAACGGCGGAGCAAGTGTTTATTCCACTCACGGTCGGCGGTGGGATCCAAAACTTAGAAACTATTAAACAATTGTTAAGAGCTGGGGCCGATAAGGTCAGCATTAACTCGGCCGCCGTCCGTGA
>JAJPKC010000230.1 GCA_021323955.1 Oscillatoriales cyanobacterium Centralia_MAG_596
CGATCGAATACCTTCCAGGAAGCCACCGCTTGAACTGACGTAGGTAGCCGTACCGTACTTGATTGCATCCCGGTCATCGACGGCACTACCCGCCGCTACGGTGACTAGCTCTTCCTGTGGCTTTTCCAAGAACGACATCGGCGAACCACCGACAAAGATGCGGTTCGCAGCGCGTGACACAATGATCTCGGAATTTTGAGTCAGCGTTTCGGCAATTTCGAGGCGTTTCGCTCCAGAACTAAAGTAGCGAGCCAACTCATCTAGTTCCCCACGACCGAGGAAACGGTCTTGCTGTTCAGCCTGGGAAATCGTTGCGACTGTAACGGTTTGATAAAGTTGCGGACGGGCGACTGAGCTTCCACCACTTGCTTTAACACTCATTGGATTTCAAAAGCTCCCTTTAACAGATCGTGACTGTGTTAAACCTGACCAGAGTGTCACCTGGCGACCATCCCAAAGCCCCTACCTTCGAGCGAAGGCATTGTATGAAGAACTTGATGTAATGACGGTGCAGGGTCTACCAGTTCAATATTTAGGTTAGAACGATTCGGATCCTCAGACTCATATATTAAAAAGTATTTAGACCGCAATCGCTCACTGTATCGTCCGATCATAGGGGATCGGGGACACCCTCCTGAGAAGGCAAGAACGGATTGTTACAAATCTTCGTGACATCTGGAATGGTTCCGAGTACGACTGAATTTGATCCAGTAAGTAGCGTTTATGTCAACTCCATCATGATGTTTTTACGGTCTGTGACGTTTGCCGCGATCGCGCTCTGTAGCGTCGTTGCGTTGCCTACTGGGATCGCCAGGGCTGGCACTGAAGTTCCCATTACGCGCATTGATTTTGCAGGGGCGGGTGGCGACTTCACCCATCGCACCGGGACGTTTGTGGTGCCCGACCGCGATACAACCGTGTCTGCCTACGGTGGCTTGCTCCGTCGCTACGATGTCCACATCGCCAAGATGATTGAAGTCACGAATGCGGTCTGGTGCGCCCAGTCTGCCGACTATCAGGGCGTGTATTGGAACTACGAAGCTGAGAGCGGCGATCGTTTTATGGGGCAGTTCTATATCAGTTGCACCACGGCGTGCCAAATTGTCCAGGCGTATGGTCGGGGAAGACCCGAACGAACCGCCATCTACCATCGCGGCGAAGGCCCCGAAATCACCTTCATTCCGGTGCTTAATCTCCAGGGCGACAAAGTTCCCCGCTTTCTCAAATTTGTGCAAACGCTCAAGCCAAAATGTATTGACAATCTGTGCCCAGGCGATGTGATGAGTGAACGTTGATCTAAGGATTCACCGTTACAGTTTGGCGGCCAGAATTTGAGCAGCCGTCAAGTTCAGATCTGAAAATGTGGGGGACTGTATGAAGTCAGTTCATACCGGGTATCGATGCCGTCGTTGTAAGCAAGATAGTCTTCAAGGGTGATTTTTTGGCTGGCGATCGTCATAAGACTGGCTCTTCAGATCAAGCGCTGTCAAACTATCCTAACGTTTCATCTGCCTGTAACTGCTTTTCAAAACATACTATGAATAGTACGTTTGAATTGTTTCTAGAGTAGAGTCTATGAGCATCGATCCTGTTTGGCATTTTTTTCGTGTTGCGCCTGATGAAGTCACACAGGTACAGGAAGCATTCGATCGAGCAGTACGACAGTCTCGAATTGCTGAACAGACGCAAGCTTTTTTTGAGAGCCAACAGGGACAATCTAACGATTTTGATAGCTTTTATGAAAGCTATGGAAACATCTTCGACCTTTTCTATCCAGAAGCCTTTACAGAGCTTTTCGATGATGTTGTGACTGACAAGCTTCAACTAGCTGAGCGATCGTTAGAGTTCGTGATGACTAATCGGTTTGGTGCATCGGCTATGCTTTTCTACGCATTAGGGTGGGAATTATCCCACAGGCTTCCAGGGTATTTTGGCAATCTCTTCGTCTCACCAAACGATGTCGCCAATGTTCTGGCAGAGGTAGAGCAAGTCTTTAACGCAATAAATGCTGCGGAGTTTGTTGAAAGGGCTGAGGAAGCTGGGTCTTTAGGCAACTGCAACGGAGATGTTGCTGGAAATCTTGCCTCTTTACTTCCTGCCTCTCTACGAACAGTTTTAGCAGAAGGTGATGGACTACTTGCGCTGAATTATCCGCACGCTGGTTGCATTCCTTACCCTGGATATGAAGATGAGGAGTATGAAGGCTAAAGTTAAAATGCAGACGTAGGATGTGTTAGACGCAGTCGTAACGCATCGGATCCTTTACCAGCATGGGTTACGCTGTCGCTAACCCATCCTACAAAAAGCTGCTAACGCCCTAACAGCCTGTATCCGCTCTTCAAAGCGTGCTAGAAAGTACGCTTGAATTGTTTTTAGGAAGAAGTCTGGCCCTGGTTTCCAAGCTTTGCCTGGAAATGCCGTTTTGCAGGCAAAACTTGTGTTAAAGACATTCAGGTATTGAGTTAAGCCGAGCGATCGTTTTCTCTGGTTGAACTATGGTTTTGCCAGGTCAAGTAATCTCTGAAACCAGTTGGGCGACCGTTTTAGCAAGTCAAGCGATCGTTTTGCCCAAACAAGCCATCTTTGAATCAGGTCAAGCTATCTCTTTAATCGGTCGAGCGATCTCTGAAATCAGTCGAGTCATCTCTGCATTGGGTTGAGCGACCTTCTCGTCTGGTCAAGCAATTGTTGTACTGGGTTGAGTGATCGTTGCATCAGGCTGAGCTACTGCCGAACGAGATCAAGCATCTCAGAAGTGGACTTAAGCGTATCGAAGCATAATTCAAGATGAAGCTTTCATCCAGATGTGCTCATGACAACCAAGTATTTAATGCTTGAACCCTGGTATGGAGTACGGACTCTTTATTTGCACCCTTTCAGCGATGAGAATGGTCTTCCCATTTATGAAGAGCGAATCGTTATCTTTCACGCTTTAGATGAGAATGAGGCGATCGCATTGGCTGAAGCCGAGGCAGAGCAATACGCCGCTGCAAATGACTGTACTGTTCTTGAGTACATCATGTGTTTCCATCTTACTGCCGCTGAATTAGTCAATGCGGTTGAAGTCTTTTCTCTAATGCGTGGCAGTGCGCTAGAGGCTCGCGAGTATATAGACCGCCACTTTGATACCAGTTCTGAACGTGCTCGGAATGTTGAAGAGAACTAGGTGCTGTGATTGGAGTGATCGAGCCAATGACGCATGATTCGGTACACTCAAGATCGCTGCAATCATGTGTGCCATGCCAGATCCTCAATCCGTTAGCGCGGCTGTCGCCAAACTCTACGATACCTACCCCTTTCCACCAGAACCGTTGCTGGATGAGCCGCCTCCTGGCTACAACTGGCGCTGGAACTGGCAGGCGGCCTATAGCTTTTGCACGGGACGAAAACCAGAGAAGGACAATCCGCACATTCTGGATGCAGGCTGCGGTACGGGGGTAGGCACCGAGTATCTGGTGCATCTGAATCCTCGCGCGCAGATTACGGCGATCGACCTCAGTGCGGGAGCGTTAGCCGTGGCGAAAGAACGATGCCAGCGATCGGGAGCCGATCGGGTCAACTTTCACCACCTCAGCCTCTATAATGCCGACCAACTTCCCGGTGAGTTTGACCTCATTAATTGTGTGGGGGTGCTGCATCACCTGCCTGACCCCGTGCGGGGCATCCAGTCATTGGCGATGAAGCTGGTGCCGGGCGGCATTATGCA
The DNA here is from genome assembly GCA_021323955.1 of Oscillatoriales cyanobacterium Centralia_MAG_596. Lineage (GTDB taxonomy): Bacteria > Cyanobacteriota > Cyanobacteriia > Leptolyngbyales > Leptolyngbyaceae > Stenomitos. Next base: position 3,707 of record JAJPKC010000230.1, read on the forward strand.
CATCTTTGTCTATGCAGCATTGGGACGGTGGGAAATTCAACTGATGCAGGAGGCGATCGCGCTCCTGCAGGGCAACCAGCGTGGCGACTATAAAGATGGGGTGACAATCGGTCGCCAGATCTTCGCCGCACTGCCCGCAGACAACCGCCTCGTGCAACGTGAAAAAGAACGCTGGTCGCTGGAAAATCAGCGGGACGAAAACTTTGCCGATATGTACGTCCATCCCCAGGAGATTGACTACACGATCGACACGCTGTTTGAGTTGATTGATGCGTCCGGGCTGGAATTTCTTGGGTTCTCTAATCCGCAGTCGTGGCAGTTAGAGCCGCTGTTGGGCAAAGAACCCGCGTTAATCGAACGGGCACAGGATTTGAGCGATCGCCAGCGCTATCGGTTGATCGAACTGCTCAATCCCAGTGCCATTACTCACTACGAATTCTTTCTCGGTCGTCCACCCTTACCCAGCATGAACTGGTCGTCGGATGACGTACTGCTTAGCGCTATTCCCGATCGCAACCCGTGCATGGATGGGTGGGAAAGCCACTGCCTGTTCAACGCCGATTATCAGATCGTCAACCTGACACCATCAGAGTTTGAATTTCTGCAAGCGTGCGATGCCAATGGTACGACCACTACCGGGCAAGCTCAGCGTCGAACTGTGCGCGAGATTCTCAGCGCCACTTCCGGCTCGCTGACGCAAGTGCGTCACTTGTTGGCGCAGCGCCTCATCATGCTCACGCCCGGTAGCAATATGCTTAGCTGACTCGCCGGGGCAATGGTTGAAGGGGCGCGAACGGAACGCAATATCGGCACGTTTCGGGTGATTCCCTGACAGCACCGTTACAAAGTATTTCAGAACTGGATGTAAGCCATTAAGTATTATTACTCCCCACATGATATGATTGCGATGTTGTCGGGTACGTGCCGAGTGCCTGAAACTCATCAATTACGGAGCCTTTTGCATGGACTCTCGCGATCGTTGAGTTCTCGCATTTAGCTGGTTAACCTGAAACGTCTGGTCAACGCTTCCTATGCAAACATCTGATCCGAGGGATGCCTCACAAACCAGTGAACCAGCGATCGACTCGGGTGCACCCGCACCAACCGATTCGATGGCTGAGTTTTATGAGCTGCAGCGTGAGCTGCTGCTGACGACGCTGGTGTTGACAGGAATTATCTTTGTTTCTGTCTGGATTTTCTACTCCCTCAACATTGCTCTGAATTATTTACTTGGAGCGTGCACAGGTGTGGTTTACTTGAAAGTGTTGGCTAGAAACGTCGAGCGATTAGGCAGGGAGAATAGGCGAGTTGGTAAATCCCAAGTCGCGATTTTCATTGGGCTGATTATAGTGGCAACTCAGTGGAATCAGCTACAGGTCTTACCAATTTTTTTAGGCTTTCTTACCTATAAAGCAACGCTCATCGTTTATATGCTGAAGCTCCTGACGAATCCTGGCTCTCGTTAGTCGGGTAATTCCAGAACTTTATCACTGCTCAAACTATTTGGGAAAACCGCTCAAGGTCTAATGCTAAGTTTTCTCCCAACTCTTAATGTTCTTCCGCTTGCCAGCCTTGAAGTGGGTCACCATCTTTACTGGCAGATTGGTAATCTCAAGGTTCACGGACAGGTTTTTATCGTGTCCTGGATTGTCATTGGGATTCTGCTCATTGCTTCGTTCGCTGCAACACGCAATATTCAGCGAGTGCCTCAAGGTATCCAAAACTTGATGGAGTACGCGCTGGAATTTGTCCGGGAGTTGGCGAAGGGGCAGCTTGGCGAAAAGGAATATCGGCCCTGGGTGCCATTTATCGGCACGCTCTTTTTATTCATTTTTGTCTCTAACTGGTCAGGCGCGCTGGTTCCCTGGAAGCTGATCAAGCTGCCGGAGGGTGAACTGGCCGCTCCCACGAACGATATTAATACGACGGTCGCGCTGGCGCTGTTGGTGTCACTGGCTTACTTCTACGCTGGATTCAGCCGGAAGGGGCTGGGCTACTTCGCTAAGTACGTACAGCCAACGCCTGTCTTGCTGCCGATCGCCATTCTAGAAGATTTTACGAAGCCGCTTTCGCTCAGCTTCCGTTTGTTTGGAAACATTCTGGCGGATGAGCTGGTGGTTGCCGTGCTGGTTCTTCTAGTGCCGTTGTTCGTACCGTTGCCCGTAATGCTATTGGGCTTGTTTACCAGTGCAATTCAGGCATTGGTGTTTGCAACTCTGGCGGGTGCTTATATTCATGAAGCGCTTGAGGGGCACGGCGAAGAGCATGAGGAACATGCGTAACCTCAGTCGATTTGAAATTTTAGATTGGCGATTTTTAGGTTGAAGTGGCTCCTGTGGCCATTGTGAGCAATCTCAAAGTCAACAATCTTAAATTCCTAACCTGTTTGTTGAGTTCACTATCTTAAGGAAAGAATCATGGATCCATTAGTTTCTGCTGCTTCTGTTTTGGCTGCTGCACTGGCAATCGGTCTGGCTGCGATCGGTCCTGGTATTGGTCAGGGTAATGCATCTGGCTCGGCTGTAGAAGGGATTGCCCGTCAGCCAGAAGCAGAAGGGAAAATTCGTGGTACGTTGCTGCTGACGCTGGCATTCATGGAGTCTCTGACCATCTACGGTCTGGTGATCGCTCTGGTACTCCTGTTTGCGAACCCGTTCGCGTAAGCCGTTGACAATCGTGCTAGCGTGATCGAAATCCTTCGAGCGCGATCGGTAATTGGTATTGAGCTACAGCTTCGGCTGACTCACTACCAGTTACCGCTTCCCCTAACATCGTCAATCTCCATTTAATCCAAAGACAATGTTTGACTTTGATGCCACCCTGCCGCTGATGGCGGTGCAGTTTCTTCTCCTCGTCGCGCTTTTAAATGTGGTGTTCTACAAGCCATTGACGAAGGCGATCGAAGACCGTAGCGATTACATTCGTAAGAATGAAACGGAAGCGCGTGAACGATTGGCGAAAGCGGAGCACTTGGCAGAGCAGTACGAGCAAGACCTGGCAGCTACACGTAAGCAATACCAGCAGACGATTGCAACCGCTCAGGCCGAGGCTCAAAAGCTAGCCGATCAGCAAATTGCAGCGGCACAGCAAGAGGCGCAGGCGCAGCGAGAGCAAGCGCAGAAAGAACTCGATCAGCAGAAGCAAGCAGCGTTGCAATCGCTGGAGCAGCAGGTGGAATCGTTAAGCCACCAAATTTTAGACAAACTATTAGTTGGTTCTTAGCGTTTGTCGTGGGCTGTTGGGCGATTGTCCTGGCAGTCGGTCACGCAAACGTTAAAAGCTGGGAGCTAAAGAACTTCGGTCACTGTGGACATAGCGGTATGGAAATTCTCTTTAAACTAGCGATTGGTTCTAGTTTGCTTGGCGCGGAAGCAGCCGAGGCGGCCGAAGCCGGTGGATTTGGTTTGAACTTCGACATCCTTGAGACCAACTTAATCAACCTGGCGATCGTGATTGGAGTCCTGGTCTATTTTGGGCGTGGATTTCTGGGTAAGACGCTGGGCGGTCGCCGTGAGGCGATCGAGACGGCGATTAAGGAGGCTGAAAAGCGGCGACAAGATGCTGCGGCCGCGTTGGCAGAGCAGCAACAAAAGTTAGCGCAGGCGCAGGCAGAAGCAGAAAAAATTCGCGCGTCGGCTCAGGATGCGGCCAGCGCGGCCAGGGCTGAAATTCTTGCCAAAGCAGAGCAAGATATCCAGCGTATGCGGGAGACGGCAAGTCAGGATCTCAATACAGAACAGGCGCGGATTATCAACGAACTGCGTCAACGAGTGGCGGCGCTGGCAATTCAACGGGTTGAGTCGGAACTACCGTCGCGTTTGAATGATTCTGTGCAGCGGCAGTTGATCGATCGCAGCATTGCCACATTAGTAGGAGGCAACTCGTGAAGGATAGCGTAATTACCAGTGAAATTTCTGCGCCCTACGCGCAGGCCTTGATGTCACTGGCACAGTCTCAAAACCTGACTGATCGGTTTGGTGAAGATGCCAGCGCCATCCTGACGCTTTTGAAGGAATCACCAGAGCTAGAGCATTTCCTGGAAAGCCCGATCGTGGATCTGGATGCCAAGAAAGCGGTTTTACAGCAGGTGCTGGGCGATCAGGTGCATCCTTACGTTCGCAATTTTCTGTTGCTCATTGTTGACCAGCGCCGCATTGCCTTTCTGGCCGGTATCCTCAAGCAGTATCAGACACTCCTGCGAGACGTGAACCAGACCGCTTTGGCGGAGGTGATTTCGGCGATCGAGCTGACTGAAGACCAGAAGCAAACTGTGCGCGATCGCGTGATTGCGCTGACTGGTGCCCGTCAGGTTGAGCTAGAGACGACCGTTGATCCTGACCTGATCGGTGGTGTGATTATCAAGGTTGGCTCTCAGATCATTGATGCCAGCCTGCGTGGACAGTTACGGCGCATTTCTCTACGGCTTGGTAGCCCAGCATAACCTCCAGCGTTACGAGTTTTGCATTCCGGGTTCATCTCGCTCCGCTTAAAACTTGTAACTCGACACCTAAAACTACTCCCCATCCCTCATCTTTAGCAAGAGCAACTCCTATGGTAAGCATTCGGCCAGACGAAATTAGCAGCATTATTCGCCAGCAGATCGAGCAGTACGACCAGAAAGTAAATGTGTCGAACGTCGGTACTGTGCTGCAAGTCGGTGACGGTATTGCCCGCGTGTACGGGCTTGATAAGGTCATGGCAGGCGAACTGATTGAGTTTGAAGATGGCTCTGTCGGCGTGTCACTGAACCTGGAAGAAGACAATGTTGGCGTGGTGTTGTTGAGCGACGGTCGCACCATTCAAGAGGGCAGTTCGGTCACAGCAACGGGTCGAATTGCCGAAATTCCGGTTGGTGAAGCGCTCATTGGTCGGGTCGTTGATGCACTGGCACGGCCGATTGATGGTAAGGGCGACATCCAAACGACTGAGACGCGTTTGATTGAGTCTCCCGCGCCCGGTATCATTTCGCGGAAGTCGGTATACGAGCCGCTGCAAACGGGAATTACCGCGATCGACTCGATGATTCCAATCGGTCGTGGTCAGCGCGAGTTGATCATTGGTGACCGGCAGACCGGGAAGACGTCGGTGGCGATCGACACGATCCTGAACCAGAAGGGTGAGGATGTGATCTGCGTCTACGTCGCTGTTGGCCAAAAAGCTTCCACCGTTGCCAACATTGTGAATGTGTTGCGCGAACGGGGCGCGCTTGACTACACGATCGTGGTCGCGGCCAACGCGAATGCTCCTGCGACGCTTCAGTATTTTGCACCGTATACGGGCGCGACGCTGGCTGAGTACTTTATGTACCGGGGTAAGCACACGCTGGTGATCTACGATGACCTCTCCAAGCAGGCGCAGGCCTATCGCCAAATGTCGCTGCTGCTGCGTCGTCCACCCGGTCGTGAAGCCTATCCTGGTGACGTGTTCTACGCTCACTCACGCTTGCTGGAACGGGCAGCTAAGCTCAGCCCAGAGCTTGGTGAAGGCAGCATGACGGCGCTTCCCATCATCGAAACCCAGGCGGGTGACGTGTCGGCGTACATTCCGACCAACGTGATCTCGATTACGGATGGGCAGATCTTCCTGTCGTCTGACTTGTTTAACTCCGGTCTCCGGCCTGCGGTGAATGCGGGGATCTCCGTATCGCGGGTGGGTTCGGCTGCGCAGACGAAGGCGATGAAAAAGGTCGCTGGTAAGGTGAAGCTGGAACTCGCACAGTATGATGACCTGCAAGCGTTTGCTCAGTTTGCCTCTGACCTGGATAAGGCAACGCAAAACCAGCTTGCTAGGGGCGCACGTCTGCGGGAAATTTTGAAACAGCCGCAGTACTCGCCGCTGTCCGTGGCAGAGCAGGTGGCTTCCATCTACTCTGGCATTAACGGCTACCTGGATGATATCCCCACCGATAAGGTCGTGTCGTTCCTGAAAGGTCTGCGCGAATACTTGAAGACCAGCACGCCGAAGTATGGTGAAATTATTCGCACTGAAAAGCAGCTGACAGACGAAGCTGAAACCATCCTCAAAGGCGCGATTATCGAGTACAAGAAGACCTTCGCGGCAGCGTAACGATCAAGTAAATGAGCGGGGTGAGGAGAGCGGTATAGCTTCTCACTCTGCTCATTCATTTAGCTGCTTGGCTTGATTCAGTCTTGATCATCTGGTGGGGCGATCCTCACCCCTTACCCCTCACCCTTCACGTTCCTATGCCAAACCTTAAAAGTATTCGCGATCGCATTCAGTCGGTCAAAAACACGAAAAAAATTACAGAAGCGATGCGGTTGGTTGCGGCTGCTAAAGTGCGTCGCGCTCAAGAGCAGGTAATTGCTACCCGTCCATTTGCCGACCGTCTGGCGCAAGTCCTCTATGGGCTGCAAACGCGTCTACGGTTTGAGGAAGCCAATCTGCCGCTACTCCGCAATCGTGATATTAAGACGGTCGGTATTCTCGTCATTTCAGGCGATCGCGGCCTGTGCGGTGCCTATAATTCCAACGTGATTCGACGTGCCGAAAACCGTGCTAAAGAGCTTCAAGCTGAAGGTATCAACTACCGCTATGTGCTGGTCGGTCGTAAAGCCACCCAGTATTTTCAGCGGCGCGACCAGCCGATCGCCGAAACGTTCACAAATCTGGAGCAAATTCCCACGGCGGCAGAGGCGTCACAGATTGCCGACCAGTTGCTGGCTCTGTTCCTGTCCGAAAGTGTGGATAAGGTGGAGTTGGTGTACACTCGCTTTGTCTCCTTGATTAGCTCTCGGCCCGTGATCCAAACGTTGCTGCCGCTTGATCCCCGTGGCCTTGAGGTGCCGGATGATGAAATTTTCCGGCTGACAACGCGTAGCGGACAATTTCAGGTCGAGCGGGAAAAAGTTACCGCTCCCGCCGCTCAGACATTTCCACAGGACATGATTTTTGAGCAAGACCCCGTACAAATTCTGGATGCGCTGCTGCCGCTGTATCTCAATAACCAATTGCTGCGCGCACTTCAAGAATCGGCGGCCAGTGAACTTGCGGCGCGTATGACTGCGATGAGCAATGCCAGCGATAATGCTAAGGAGCTGATCAGCACGCTCACACGAGGCTACAACAAAGCGCGTCAGGCGGCGATTACCCAGGAGATTCTTGAAGTTGTGGGCGGTGCCGAAGCGCTCAATTGACGATTAGAACACCTCCATTGGCAAAATTAGCGGCGGCGATCGCTGCGCGTAGGCCACTCTAATTTTGCGGCTGGCTGGTTTCTGTCCTACTCTGTGGCAGAGATCAGCCAAAAATCATCGCTGGAACCTCATCGTCAGAACGGTTAGCTTTTTTTCCTTACTGCCTGACCAACGCTATCAATCCCGATCGCCATGTCCAAGATCTATACCGTTGAAATTCATCACCAGGGGCAAACCCATACGATCCAGGTGCCTGAAGACCAGACAATTCTGGAGGGTGCTCAAGCGGCTGGGCTTGATTTGCCTAGCTCCTGCACGGCAGGGATTTGCACAACCTGTGCTGCTCAGGTACTGGCCGGGACACTGGAGCAACCCGACGCGATGGGGGTTAGTCCCGAGCTGCGAGAGCAGGGATATTCGCTTCTCTGTGTGGCCTACCCTCGCTCGGATCTGAAAATTGAAACGGAGAAGGAAGATACGGTCTATCATCTCCAGTTTGGACAGTTCCAGCAAAAATAATCGGGCTAGCCAGGGCATTGTACTCCACCTGGATAACGGTGATTACGCAATTCATCACGATCGAAATTGATATTCAGGCATCACCTGCTGACATGCGGCAGGCGATCGAGGCGGCACTCCACCACTGGGGCGAACCGTTGCGTTGGGCCATCACTTCGATCAAGCCGGAGGAACACAAGGCCGTGATCGAGGCCATTGTGACAAAAGCGGCTGCGGGATAACGGATCGCAACATTCTTTCTCCAGCCCTTCGAAGCCGTTAACCGTTGCCTTGCGATGAACCGTCCTTTTACTGTTGTTTTGATTGTGCCGACGGGCATTGGTGCAGCGATTGGGGGCTATGCGGGAGATGCACTACCCGTGGCGCGGGCGATCGCTCAGGTGGCTGACTGTCTCATTACGCATCCAAATGTTTTGAATGGCGCACAGCTCTATTGGCCCTTGCCAAATGCGCTTTACGTCGAAGGCTATGGCCTGGATCAGTTTGCGGCGGGTCATTGGGGACTGCGCCCTGTGCACCAAAATCGGGTAGGGCTGGTGTTTGACCAGGGGATTGAGCCAGCGTTGCGCCTGCGCCATATTCAGGCGGCTGATGCTGCTAGAGCGACTCTGGGACTGGACTTAGCAGAGTATGTCATCACGGACGCCCCGCTGTCAGTCACGTTGCAAACAGCTGCCTCTGGCGCAACCTGGGGCACAATTCAAAATCCTGGTAGCCTATTGCGTGCTGCCGAGCGATCGATTCAGCAGGCAGGAGCAGAGGCGATCGCGGTTGTGGCGCGGTTCCCTGATGATGCTGACCATGATGCCCTCCAGCAGTACCGTCATGGCCAGGGGGTTGATCCCATTGCCGGTGCTGAAGCTGTCATCAGTCATCTCGTTGTGCGAACATTTCAGATTCCCTGTGCCCACGCTCCAGCCCTCTTGCCGCTGCCGCTGGACCCTGACGTTGCACCACGCTCTGCCGCCGAAGAACTGGGCTATACCTTTTTGCCCTGTGTACTGGTGGGGCTGAGTCGGGCACCCCAGTTTATCCCGCGATCGCGTGCCGACTTGATGCCTCAGTTGGGCGACATTTGGGGGGGACAGGTCGATGCGGTTGTCGTGCCTGCCACGGCCTGTGGCGGTAGCGCGATTTTAAGCTGGGGGAGGCCAGCAGATGCGGGGTCGCGTCAATCCTCCCCGCAGGTGATTGTGGTACGAGACAATCAGACCACTATGCATGTCCTCCCCGAAACATTAGGGTTGGCGACAACGTCGGTCCATTCATACCTGGAAGCGCTGGGATTGCTGGTGGCTCAGCGTGCCGGGATCAGTGCCGCTGCTTTGCAGCCCTCGATCGCCTCACTGGATGGTCTAAAATCATAAATTTCCAGATGGTCGTGGCGTTGATTCCCATCGGCGAAAAAAATCTCTTGATTAACGAACGATGAACCTTGAGCGTGAGGCGCTAGACTGGGTAGGATTCATTGCCGACGATTAGATAGTCCGCTCACTGAATAGTCCGCTCACTGAGAGCCAAAACCATTCCTCCCGTGGCAGAGCAACTCCCCGATAACCCAGACGTTGAGCCTTTGAGCCGCACCCAGGTATTGATTGCCATGGGTGTTACAGCCGTTGTGCTGTTGCTGGTTGCAAAGCTGTGGGTGCAGTTTGGGCCAGTCATTCTACTGCCGGTGAAGTGGACGCCGATCGCGGTTCTGCAAGGTCTGGCGTTAGGCGTTGCGATTACGCTTGCCAGTTCAGTCGTGTATCGCGTTTGGGATGCGTACCGGCAGAGTGCCGATTACTACCTGGCGTTGGTTCTGAAGCCCCTGGTGTTGCCAGATCTGCTCTGGCTGGGGTTGTTACCGGGGTTAAGTGAAGAACTCCTGTTTCGCGGCGTAATGCTACCGGCCTTTGGGCTGACGATCGAAGCGGTAATTATCTCCAGTATTTGTTTCGGGGTCTTGCACCTCAGTACGCCAAAACAGTGGGCTTATGTGATCTGGGCGACGATTGTGGGGGCTGTGCTGGGCGGTAGCGCTTTGGCGACGAAAAATTTACTGGTGCCGATTGTGGCCCACGTCGCGACTAACCTGATCTCTAGCAGTATCTGGAAGTGGAGCGATCGCGCTCAACGCTGACCATCCGCGCAATCGAGCCGGTTTGGGTATGGCTTGACGAGGTCAATGCCCCGCTTCTCCCCAAAATTTGCATTGAATTAATGCACTCCTGACAGGAGCGGCCATCCAGCCTTCAGCGCGCCTTCGGGCTGGGTCGCTGCCGCCGCCGCATGGTTGGGGACGACCAAAAGCCCGCGCTAGTTGGCAAACATCATGTTAAAACACTAGTGATCCATAACTCTACTAATGGTGTAGACTGTGGTTTCTAGATCCCACATCTAGCAAAATTGCAAAAGCCCACCCCGTTCCAAAGAAGTGAGCGCTTATTTATGGTTCGAGAACTTCATCAAGTTCGTCTCTCCAATAATCTGCAATCCGATCCCGCTACAGTTCAGGATTCAGCCGTTTTATCTGGTCAATTCCCTGACACGGCTCCCACTGCCAATCCAGTCTTCTTCCGCACCTACAGTCGTCGTGTTGGTAGCCACCGAGAGCCGTTGGCGGCGGTTATTCAACGGACAACCCAGGGACTCGTTGAATTAGGGCGTCTCAATCAGGCAGAGGCTGATCTAATCCAGCAGATGCAGGCGCAGCTCAAGAGTATGCCGTCCGGCCGCTGGCTGTGGGTGGGCGGAACGGCCTGGATTAATAAGCCAGAGAATTTTTCCGGTGCTTACAACTGCACCAGTACCAATGTCATTGACTGGCAAGCCTTTGGGCTAATGATGGACCTGGCGATGATGGGCTGCGGTACGGGTGCAATTCTTGAACCGCGCTATATTAGCCAATTGCCCGCTATTCGAAACCGTTTGCAAGTCAGCCTTGTCGGTACTATTGGTGCCACACCAGCGGCCCAGCGGCGCGATCGCACTCAGGTCACGATTAACGGCGATCACGTGCAGATCCATGTCGGGGATAGCCGTCAGGGATGGGTGCAGTCTTACCAATCGTTGCTGGAACTGTCCACGGATGAACGCTTTACGGGTTTGGTGTCTGTCACGGTGGATGTGAGCGATGTCCGTGCTGAAGGGGAGATTCTGAAGGGCTTTGGCGGTGTGGCAAATCCGGTGCGGTTACCGGGGCTGTATGAACGGTGTGCTGCGCTGCTGAACCAGGCGATCGGCCGCCAGTTGACCTCGGTTGAGTGCTGTCTACTGATTGACGAGGCGGCGGCGACAGTTGTGGCGGGCAATATCCGGCGATCGGCCGGGATGCGGCAGGGTGTCAGCAGTGATGATGCGTTTGCTGTTGCCAAAGACAACCTCTGGCAGCAAGACGCTTCTGGCAACTGGCGGATCGACCCGGAGCGTGACGCTCTGCGCATGGCAAACCATACCCGTGTGTATCACCACAAGCCAACGGAGCAGGAGTGTGTGGATGCGGTGCGGAAGCAGTTCTATTCTGGTGAAGGGGCGATTCAATACGCGCCCGAGGCGATCGCCCGTTCCAATCGCGATTTGCTCACCACCCCCGAACTCAAAGCGGCATTTCTGGCCGCCTACAACCAGGGTACGGCAGCGGCATGGCTGCAACAACGCTATCCTCAAATGCCCGCAGATGAACTGGAGCATCGTCTTGGTCGCTACGGGCTGAATCCCTGCGGTGAGATTTTAGGGGCTGACTTCCACTGCAACTTGGCCGAGGTTCACCTCAACCGGCTTGACCCGCATAATTGGGAAGAACAGACAGATGCGTTTAAAGCGGCAGCGCTATCGGTTGCGGCCTTGCTCAACCATCGATTTGCCGAACCGCGCTATCAGAAATCGCGTGATCTTGACCCGATCGTGGGCGTGTCGTTTACGGGGCTGTTCGATTTCTTTGTGCACGCGTTTGGCGTTGAATGGTTGCGCTGGTGGGAGGCTGGTAGACCCGATACCGTCACGGGCTTAGCCTTCAAGCAGAAGGAGCAGGAGTATCTATCGCGCTGGCGAGACATTGTGCATCAAGCGGTGTGGGAATACTGCGATCGCCACCATCTGAAGCGGCCTAACCGCTGTACGACGGTGCAACCCGCTGGTACAAAGTCCCTGCTCACGGGTGCTAGTCCCGGTTGGCATCCACCCAAGGCGCAGCGGTTTATTCGTCGCATTACGTTTCGCAAGAATGATCCGGTGGCGCTGGCCTGTCTGGAGTATGGCTACAGCATTGTGCCTTCCCAGTCCGACAAGGACGACACGGGCAATTTGCTCAACGATCCCTTTGACCCCCGCTGCACCGAATGGCTAGTCGAGATTCCGGTGGAGGTGTCCTGGGCAAACCTGGCCGGGGCAGACACGATCGCGATCGAAAAGTTTTCTGCGCTCGCCCAGTTTGATTTCTACATGCAGGTGCAGAACCATTACACTACCCACAACACCAGCGCCACGATCGAGCTGACTGAAGCTGAAGTCGAGCCGCTGGCACAGCGGATCCACCAGGCGATCGCCAACGATGAAGGCTACATCAGTGCCGCACTGCTGGCGCGCTTTGATGCACCCTTTCCCCGCCTGCCCTTCGAGAAGATCGACAAAGCAACGTTCGATCGCCTCCAGCATGATGTGACCACGCGACAGCAGACCACTGATTTTTATGGCGCGCTCAGTCGCTATGACTCTGGCTTTAGTCTGGCTGAAGGCCCTGCTGGGTGCGATAGCGATAAGTGCATGTTGCCGGAGAAGAAAAGCTAGGGGAAGAAAAGCTAAAGGCTAAAGGATAAAAGCTAAAGGATGAAGGCTAAAAATTTATCCTTTAGCCTTCATCCTTTAGCTTTTTGAAATGAAGTGAACCCAAAACTGGTTGTCACCGCAGCAGAGGTCGTATACCAGACGGTAGGAATAGGTAAGACCGGCACCGCTGGCGTAAATATCGTACTGGCTATCATCAGGGCCGTTGTAGTTCAACTCTCCGTAAGGGTCATTCACAATGAATCCACTGTCGTTGTAGCCGATAAACACGACAATGTGGCCAGATTGTGTAAAGTAACCGTGGACA
>JAJPKC010000298.1 GCA_021323955.1 Oscillatoriales cyanobacterium Centralia_MAG_596
CCCAGTCCAGACGTGCCTTTAAATCGTGAACCAGAGAATTTGCCCGTAGCGGCGGCGGCAGTGGAATAATGCCAAAGATGTGATGCATGCGAAACGTCCTGCCAGCGATATCTGCAAATGTAACAATTTAGTTTACGATTTGCAAAAAAATGTTTTGAAGTCTTTACAGAATGGCCTGCCTGTGCGTTATGCGCCTGGCGACAGCCAAAGCGGTTCACTCACGCAGGAAGCGAACTCTGGATCAACGACCGAATCAAGATATATCGTTGGTCAGCAGGCTCAGGACATAGCCGTCGCTGGCTAGTCGATCCTGGGTAAACTTACTGACTCGCCGCCATCCTGCATCTGGCTACGGCTATAGTTTTCTCGGTCGCCCACGAAACGCACAAACCGCGCGATCGCAGCGCTCCCGTGCCTCACACCGCGAATGTAGCGAAAAACTTCCGTCTTGCCGCTCTGTCTGGAGACGTAATCTAGGGGCGATCGCCGCTCAACCAGCGGACGTCAGCCGGTCAGAATTCTTGGGAGTCGGGAGTGGGAAATGGGGGGTGGGTAATAGGGAGCAGCTAAAAGGCAAGTATAAATGGAGTAGGCGTCTGGAGAGGAAGCACGGTGTTAGATTACGATTTGATTGTTTGCGGCGCAGGGCCAGCGGGGGCGATCGCGGCGATGGTGGCGGCGCAGGCTGGGTTAACGGTAGCGCTGTTAGAAAAGCAGATCCTGCCGCGCCATAAGACCTGTGGCGGGGGGACGCCGACGGTGATGCAAACCCTTTTGCACGATCTGGTGCCAGAGTCCTTTGTGGAGTCTACGGTTCTGTCGATGCGCCACACCTGGAACTTTGGTGATCCTTACCTGTCGCCGATCAATGCGCCTGATGCCGATCGTCCACTATCGATCTGGATGATGCAGCGTTCTGTGTTTGACAATGCGTTGGCGCAACGGGCCGTCCAGGCTGGAGCCGAATTGCGCGATGGGTTAGCGGTTCGCACAGTGACGATCGAAGCGGATCGGGTGCGTGTCAGTGCGCAGGCAATTAAGGCGAACGGGGGATTGAATAAGGGGGATGCGTTTGTGGCAACCGCGCGCACAGTGATTGGGGCCGATGGTGCCAATAGCATTACAGCCAAAGCGGCAAACCTGCGTCAAAAGCCGTCGATCGCGATTGGGATGGAGATTGAACTACCGCACGCGTGGGGTACTGGCCACCCGGACTTGCGCCCGGATGTTGCCCATCTGGAGTATGGTGCGATCAAGCGCGGCTATGCCTGGGTCTTTCCCAAAGCGGATCACCTGAATATAGGGGCTGGTGTATTTCGTCCCCGTCGTCAGGATGCACGCAATGAACATCAGGTGCGGACGGAAATGCAGCAGGCGATCGCGCACTATCTAGAGGCACTCCAACTGTCGCCCGACCTGAGCCAGGTTCGCTTCCATGCCCATCCACTGCCGATTTGGGGTGGGAAAGAACGTCTCCACACCCAGGATGGACGGATTCTGCTAGCTGGTGATGCGGCTGGACTGATCAATCCATTCTTTGGTGATGGTATTTTGCACGCGGTCAAAAGTGGGACGATCGCCGCTGAGTGTGTGATTGAGAACGCAGTAGCGCAATATAGCAATCGCATCCATGCTGAGTTTGCTGCTAACTTTGACGCTGCTCTCAGTCTGGCGCGGTTCTTTTATCAGTATCCCGGCGTTTGCTACAAATACGGCGTCAAAAATCCCAAATCCAGCCGACTGGCAACCGAGCTGATTTCGGGTGAACTGTCCTTTCCCAGCATTCTCGGTCGGGCCATTGGTCGGATCCAGCGGGCCATGCTGGGCGATCGCCATGGCACAAGTGCGCTGAGTGAAGGGTAAATGCGCGAGCATTGAAACGGGTGATGGCCCCAAGACCAGGGCAAGATTGCACTAGACTGGAGCTATGACAGCAGAGATTGCCGCGTTACCCTCGGAGGTTGTGCATCTAATTGCAGCGGGCGAAGTGATCGACTCGCTGGCTGCTGCTGTCCGAGAGCTGGCCGAAAACGCGCTGGATGCAGGGGCTACCCGCATTACGGTTTCGATTTATCCTGAGCAGTGGCGGATTCGGGTTGCCGATAATGGCACGGGCATGAGTCTGGCAGACCTGCAACAGGCGGCAGCCCCGCACAGTACGAGCAAAATCCGCGATCGCCACGATCTTGAGCAAGTGGCCAGTCTGGGGTTTCGTGGCGAAGCGCTCCATAGCCTTGCCCAACTCGCCACGCTCGAAATTTTAAGCCGTCCCGTAGGCCGTGAGGGCTGGCAGGTGAGCTACGACGATCAGGGGCATCCCGTCCGGACTGAACCTGTGGCACTTGCGCCCGGTACGGTGGTCACGGTCGATCGCTTGTTTGAACGCTGGATCGCGCGGCGTCAGAGTCTCCCGTCGCTCGCGCAACAGTTGCGGGCCGTACAGACGACCATTCAGCAATTGGCGCTGTGTCATCCGCATGTTACCTGGCAGGTACAACAGCACGATTCGCAGCGAGGCTTGCTCCGTGAGCGTGACTGGTTTCAGATCTGGTCAGGCAAAACGGCGCGGCAAATTCTGCCTCAAATTCTACGCGATGTGCAGTTGGAGGATTTGCAGGAATTGACGATCGTCGTGCCGAATCAAGGACAGGGAAACATCTACCTGCTCCTCGGCTTACCCGATCGCTGTCACCGCCATCGTCCCGACTGGATTCGCGTCGCGCTGAATGGGCGGTTGGTTCAAATGCCTGAGCTAGAGCAGACTATTCTGGCCAGCTTTCGCCGGACGTTGCCGCGCGATCGCTTTCCTGTTGTCATGGTTCACCTTCAGGTTCCTCCTGATCAAATCGATTGGAATCGTCATCCGGCTAAGTCCGAAGTCTATCTGCGGCATTTAGATCATTGGCGAGAGCAGGTTGCGAGTGCGATCGCGCAGGCACTCCGGTTAAGTCCGATGCCTCTTTCGGATGCATTCTACTCACAGCGGGTAGGAACGCTGTTAAAAACGGCTGAAGCTGAAGGGGGCTATTCGTTTGACGCAAGTTTGGCGTCTGGCGTCCAGGACGTTCAAAATTCGTGCGATCCTGCTGCTCTGCCGTCCGTCCGTGCGCTCGCGCAAGTCCACAACACCTACATCCTCGCCGAGCATCCCGCTGGCGTTTGGTTAGTTGAACAGCACATCGCCCATGAACGTGTACTGTATGAGCAGTTGTGCGATCGCTGGCAAATCGTACCGTTGGCACCCGCCCTCATTCTGAACCAGCTAACGTCACCGCAGGTGGAGCAACTGCAACGCCTTGGGTTAGAGGTGGAGCCGTTTGGGGAGGCCGTGTGGATGGTGCGATCGGCTCCCGCCCTTCTGGCAGAGCGTACTGACTGTAGTGACGCGTTACTCGAACTCAGTCTGGGCGGTGATTTGCAAGCGGCCCAGGTAGCAACAGCCTGCCGCAGTGCCATTCGCAATGGTACTCCCCTCACCTTGCCGGAGATGCAGACGTTACTCAACCAGTGGCAGCGCACCCGCAACCCACGCACCTGTCCTCACGGTCGTCCCATTTGTCTCACCTTAGAAGAAACGGCTCTATCGCGCTTTTTCCGCCGTCACTGGGTAATTGGCAAGAGTCACGGCATCTAAGTAGACAGAACCGATGCCGCTCACATGCGTCAAGCTTGTGCCTTTAAACTAGAGAGGCCCGGCAGAGCGAGAACGACGTTGCCGCGTCCGATCGCCGACCCTGCTGCTGGTCTGGATCGATTGGCGATGGTTCTGGCCTTCTGCCTCCAGCGATTAAACGCACGTTGAAGAAATAGCATAGTGGGGAATATTGCATAAAGTCCCCCCTTACGTGCCGCTATGTCCACGATTACTGCGCTTCTCGCCGCTGCCCAACAGCACCACCAGGCAGGACGCCTGCCAGAAGCCGATCGCTTGTACCGCGAAATATTACAGCAGCAGCCCAATCAACCAACAGCACTCTATCTGTTAGGGTTAATGGCGCACCAGGTCGGCCATCTGGAAGGTGCGATCGCTCATTACGAACGCGCGTTAATCGCTCAGCCAAACTATCTGGACGCCCACAATAACCTCGGCGCTGCACTCCAGCAGCAGGGCCGGCTTGATGCCGCGATCCAGCACTATCAAGCTGTGTTACGGCTCCATCCCCATCATCCCCATGCCAACGTCAATCTTGGTGTGGCGCTGCAAAAGCAAGGCAAACTGGAGGCTGCCATCGCCCGCTATCAGAAAGCGATGCAGCTAAATCCCCGCCTGCCGGAAGCGCATAGCAATTTGGGACACGCGCTGAAAGAACGGGGCGATTTTGAGCAGGCGATCGCGCACTATCGCATGGCCCTGCAGCTAACGCCCGCTGATCCAGAGGCTTGCCGCCATCTGGCAGAGGCCTTGCAAGAACAGGGGTGGACAGAGGAGGCGATCGCTCTGCTGGATCAGGCTATACTTCAGCACCCGCAGCACACCCAGCTTCAAGGCAGCCGGATTCGGGCCAGGTTGATGGCGGGCCATCTTCGCGATGGGTTTGCCGAATACGATCCCTGGCGGTTAGCCCGGTCAGCACGATCGTTCAACCAGCCGCAGTGGGATGGGTCTGACTTAGAGGGGCGATCAATTTTGCTCTACGTCGAACCCGGTGCCGGACTGGGCGATACGATGCAGTTTGTGCGCTATGCGCCGCTTGTGGCTCAACGGGGCGGACGGGTAATTGTGGAGTGTCAGGAGCCGCTATTGAGACTGTTGGAAACCGTGGATGGGATTGATACCTTGATGGCTACCGGGTCGCAACTGCCAGCGTTTGATGTGCAGGCCTCGTTGCTGAGCCTACCGCATATTTTTCGCACGACGTTGGCCACAATCCCGGCAACGGTGCCCTACCTTCATGCCGTCGCAAGACACGGCACAGCTTCTGGCTTCCAGCTCCCTATTGCCGACGCACCGTGTACTCACCCTCCCCTTAACGTTGGCGTTGTCTGGGGGGGAGATCCAAACCATCTGCATGACCAGGAGCGATCGTGCCCGCTATTCGAGTACCATACCTTTCTTAAGACACCGGGTGTGACGTTTTATAGTTTGCAAAAGGGAGTACACCGTTTAGAGTTGGAACAGGCTGGCGACCTTCCCATTCATGATCTGAGTGATTACCTTAACGACTTTGCGGATACGGCCACTGCGATCGCGCAACTTGATTTAGTCGTTTCGGTTGATACAGCCGTTGCGCACTTGGCGGGCGCAATGGCCAAACCTGTGTGGGTGCTACTACCGTTTGCTGCTGATTGGCGATGGCTACTGCGCCGCTCAGACACGCCGTGGTATCCCACAGCACAACTATTCCGCCAACCGTGCCCGCATGACTGGGCAAGCGTTTGTGCTGAGGTCGCTCAAGCACTTGATCGGTTAGTGAATTTACATTCGGTGAAAACGCAATGAATCGTTGGTTGACTAAGGTTTCGCTTTACTTAAATGTGACTCTGTTGGCGACATTGCTCACAGTCATCCTGCAATCAGGGTGGTTTGAGCATTGGCGCGAAGCTGTAAGCTTGCCTTCGCTAGAGCCGCTTCCGGCCTTTGCAGCCAGTGGCCAGCCGAAACCAGACACGGTGACGCTGATTCCCTGGTGGCAGGATGAAGTGCAGTATCGACTCAACATCACGCGCAATCAGGAATACAACAACTGCATCTTCGGTGATTCGATTACTTCTGGGTTAGGCAATACGCTGGGCGAGCGCACCTTCAACTTTGCCCTGAGCGGTATGAGCAGTGTGTCTTTACTGGAACAGCTCAAGCGAGAACTGGCCGCTGGCACCCGTTGTCGTCAAGTCATTATCGCAATGGGCACCAACGATGCCGAATACATCATCAGTAATAGCCAGTTTGTCAGCAATATGCAGCAGGCGGTTGATTTAAGTCGGCGCATGCGAGCCAGCCACATTGTTTTGCTGCCAGCGTTCTACTCCACATTTGCAGCCAGCCAAAACATTGATATGGCTGGTCCGATCGCCCGTGTGAATGAGATCAACCAACTGTTGCAGCAGGTCGCGCTAAGCGAGCAGGTTACGTTTTTGAACGGCAGATTTAACCCGCTCTACCAGGGGCAGGCACTGCGCGACGATCTAACAACCGATGGCGTCCATCTCAACGCTCGGGGGCGGACGATTTATCGCAATATCCTGCTCCAACTGCTGCGATCAGCCTGACGACTCCACACCACTATTGGGGATGGTGAAATACACGAACTAATCTCGTCAGCAGCGCCAATGGCTTTTGTGGCTTCACCATCCGTCTGGTCGCGCGACTGTAGCTTACATAAGCGCGTTTATACTGCCCCAAATAATAGAACGCAACGCCCCGAAAAGTGAGCGCTTCACAGTCATCGGGGCGTAGTTCCAGAGCCCGCTCACAATTGGCGAGCGCTTCTTGATAACGCTCCATATGGATGAGCACGACGGCCCGAAACGTCCAGGCTTCGTGCTGATTGGCATCAATAGCGATCGCCTGATCAAAACTCATTAATGCGTCTCGATAGCGCCCTAAATTGGCCAGGGCATCCCCACGTCCATACCACGCACTAAAATTGTCTGAGCGGAGCTTAATCGCGCGATCGTAGTAAGCGATCGCCTCGCTGTACCGATGCTCATTTGCCAGCATTAAACCCTGGCGACTACAAAACTCTAGATCAGCCTCAACGTCAGCCGCTTCATTCTTGACCAGCAATCGCCGTTCCATAAATTACTCAGGGAAGTTAGTGTTCGCGTTTGTCGTACTCATTCCGCGCTAATCTGACTCATCAAGCCGAAACTGGTAGAGCTGCCACTGAACGATCTAACCGCACCCCACTCCCCACAACATAACGCTGCAACCATCTGCTTCAGCGATGGGGATCAATCCAGTTGTATCGTACCAGTCTTTGTCAGATTACGCAGCATCAACCGCAAGCGATTGCATTTTGTGAGAGCAAATTTGTTCAAATTGGTGTAAGAACATTGCCAGGACGGATGCCATTGCCGATCAGATGTCATGCTGAATGATGCAAGGCCGTATGGCAACTCCTGGCACTGTTTGAAATTCTGACGCCTTCGGCATGGCTGCGCTAATACAGTACCCTGATGCGCACTCAGCGGG
Organism: Oscillatoriales cyanobacterium Centralia_MAG_596; assembly: GCA_021323955.1. Taxonomy (GTDB): domain Bacteria; phylum Cyanobacteriota; class Cyanobacteriia; order Leptolyngbyales; family Leptolyngbyaceae; genus Stenomitos. The sequence goes on from JAJPKC010000298.1 coordinate 7,133, forward strand.
ACGCCAGCAACCGGATGACGCCTTCGTGCGGAAGCCCTGATTGTTTAATCGCCAAAGGCCAGAAACCACCCTGATTGAAGAACCGCACAATCGCACTGCGTGAAACCAACGGTCGGTTGAGCGGGACGGAAGCTCCTTTCGTGGTTTCGCAAATTGTATTGATCCCAGTCAGTTGCAGTGGCGGTCACACTCTAAAGTTCTCAAATCCAGGTATTGAAAACAGAGCACCTTGAACCCTATAAGGGGGCGATCGGGTATACCATAAAAGCCAACGCGCAAACTGAACATTGCGCCGCTTGAAATTAATGGCTCTGAAGTGGCTCCCGGTTAC
>JAJPKC010000691.1 GCA_021323955.1 Oscillatoriales cyanobacterium Centralia_MAG_596
CATCCCGATTGCTGATTTGCGCCACGTCTAGCCGTAGACTGTGACGCATGGCGCGGCGGGATATTGGCTCAGATGAAATGTTGCAACTCTGGTTTCGATATGTGGAATTTCAGTCCAAGCAGGTATCGCCATCGACCATCAAGCGTGATTACAACAAAATCACCAAGCGGCTCTGTCTAATGCCTGATTTGCCAGATGCTGTAGCGATCCGTGATTGGTTAATTCAGCACTACGCTGCTGATACGACACGCCGAACACTGCAACGGTTCTCAGCTTGCTGTGACTGGGCGATGCGGTCGAAGTATATCGCCGCCAACCCTTTCACTGATTTTGCCCGGGACTTTCGCAAAAACACGCGCGGTGATCGTCGGGCATTTACAGCCGGTGAACGCGATGCCATCATCCAGGCGTTTGCCCTGGATACTTTCTCCCCGGCTTTCAGCACAGTCAAGCATTCGTATTACACAGGGTTTATTAAACTGCTGTTTTTTACCGGATGCCGGTTAGAAGAGGGGCGAGTGTTGCAGTGGCGGCATATAGCGCCGGACTATTCAGCGATTCGATTTGAAGCGGCCATGCCGAGCGATACTAACATTGAGGGCGAGACGAAAACAGGCTCGATTCGTGACTTTCCTTGCAATGCAAGGCTTTCAGCATTGCTCCGCTCTATGCCGCGGACACATGATCTAGTGTTTCCGTCTCCGCAGGGCAAAGCGATCGACACTCACAACCTGGTCAAGCGTGGTTGGTCCCTGGTTGTGACCTCACTGGTTGCAGATCGTCAGATCCGCGAATACCTCCCGCTCAAGAACACACGTCACACCTTTATCACGCTTGCTTTGGATGCAGGCTTGGATCCGAAGGACGTCGCGTACCTAGTCGGCAATTCTCCCGAGGTTATTTACAAGCACTATGCAGCAGTCAGGCGTAACCTGATAGTTCCAGATTTTTAACCCGCGACGACCAGAAAAAGCCCAGGGTCCGATATATCGGCGCTGACCCTGGGCTGAAGTCGCTGTACACTAACTTTTTGGGGTCTCCGCTTTAAAAAACAAGGGGTGTAAAATCCAACTCGTTTTTAAAGCTACGACGGCCAGAAATATGGCTCAGGCGAGATTTGAACTTGCGACCTTGGGCTTATGAGTCCCCTGCTCTAACCACTGAGCTACTGAGCCTTAACAAGTAGTTTAATTAGACTAGCATAATTAGGACGATCGAGTATACGCGCGAAACCGTTATGGTCTTGCAATTTGAACAATCAAGCCTAATCTGGTCGATCGCGTATCCAAAAGATTAAAAAAGGGAGCTAACGTAGCTCCCTAACACCAGTTAATCTGTCTACGCTATCGGCAACAGCCTTATGCCTGCGCCCTTGGCAAATGCGCCATCGGATTAACAGCACCTTGCCCAGGAAGATGAACCTCAAAATGAGAGTGAGGCCCGGTGCTATAACCTGTGCTGCCCATATCGGCGATCTGCTGACCTTGCGCTACTTCTTGCCCTTCGTGAACGAGAATGCGACTGTTGTGCGCGTAAAGAGTCACGCTACCGTCAGGATGCTGGATTTCGACCATGTTTCCATAGCCACCCGAGTTCCACCCGGCAGTAATAACGACCCCAGCCGCGGCTGCAACCACTGGCGTACCCACAGGAGCCGCAATATCGATTCCCTTATGCAAACGGCCCCAGCGGTAACCAAACCCAGAGGTCAAGACCCCTTTAGCTGGCCAGATGTAGCCATTAAACTTGCCTGTGTTACCAGGTAAGTAAGCATCCACTGAACCCAATGGTGGCAGCGATGGAGAGACCATTTGACCCACCGAATTAGGAATCAACGGCTCGTAGCTTTGAGAACCAATTGATGCCGTTGCCACTAATTTAGGCTGTGACTGACTGGCTACAGGCGCTAAATCTACTGCAGCATCACGCATCTCAGCAGCTTTACTTTGCTGACGGCTGGCCTGCAGTCTCCGAATCTGCTCCTGCAACGCGCGGGTATAGCGAGACGGTTTGAGTTCCGAACTAGCGGCCGTGACGGCTGGCTCAACGGTCGGCACCGTAGCATTAAGAGAAGCCGTTGCGACCTTTGTTTCTGTCAACACATTCGGTTGAACCCGGCTGGCCGAATCTTGATACTTCTCGCGGAGCTTTACAATCTCAAGCCTGAGACCTTCAACGTAGCTGTACTGTGAACCAGCGCTTACTGGGCCGGCATCAACAGCCTGGCTACGAGGAATGAACGTGTTCGTAGCAACCTCAGTATTTCCTTTTACAGTAGCCACCGTCGCTGAATGGTTAAGCGAAACAGCAGGTAGAGCCTGGTTTTCAACAGGTGGCTGCACTGGTAGTGCAGTAATTGTAGTCGTCTTGGACGGCGATCGAGTCTCAGCCGTACCTTTGAGCCCAACCGACTTTGGCAAGCTCATCTGATCGGGATTGGCCGAAGCAACCATCACCGGAAGATTGACAGAGAGTGCCGTCGGCGTTGAATCAGACAGTGACTCAGCCGTAACTGTGGGAATCGTCAGCTCTTGGTTGACACGTAGAACGTTTGGATTGGCTAGATCATTTGCCGCTGCTAGTTTTGCCAACGAAATATGATGAGCACTCGCGATCGCGCTGAGAGTATCACCGGGTAAAACCCGATACGACACCTCGCCAGCCGACGGAGTAGGACTGGCCGCCACCGGTTGGGGCACAGTCTCAGCCGTTGCCCTGTTGGACTGTAGCTTTGCCAGACTAGAGCGCAGATCCGCCTGCTTTTGCCTCAGCGCTTCAAGGGCAGCACTTTGCTGAACCTTGGGACTGGTAGCAACTTCACTTTTTGCCGCTGTCACCTGCCCGATCGTACCGTAGTACTCGGGTGTGCTGCCGGTAGAGCCATTAGCCCCCAACAAGACTACAGACTGGCCGCGGGTTGGAATTTTCAATACCTGACCGACATGCAGAACTGCGTTTATGGAAATTCCATTAGCAGAGGCTACGTCCGAGGCATTGACTTGATAGAATTGAGCCAGTTGCCAGAGCGTTTGACCCTCTTGCACGGTGTGTTCGATTACCCCTGCTGTTGTAGGGTTAGTGGAAGTCAGGTTTGTCACGTCCGCGTTGGGAGCAACAGTCGCAACGTCAAACTCTGCGGGGAGAGTCGTTGCGGTCGCTTCACCGGCCACTGGTTCGGCAGCGACTGCTTCATCGCTCTGATTTGGCAAGGGCAAGCTGTAAGCGCCCATCGAAATTGCCAAGCCGATCATGGCGGCAGAAGTGCGAACCCGACGATTGACCTCCAGTGGAGCCTGCCTGATTTGACTCGCCATCACACCATCTTCAACTTCACAGGAAGGAACAGGCTTAACCTTCTGCGGAAATGTTCGTTCCAAAAAACGACCTCCTAAAATGTCCAGCGTTTAACTGTCCTTGAGCCATCTAGTCTGCCATCTAGCAATGATAAAGATCACACAGATAAACGATCTAGATCACCGGCGACAAACACTTAGGCAAGATTACCCTGCTTTCTCAATTTAGACAAGTTAACACAGCCTAAAAAATCTCCAACTGGTTTTTGGGAAACCTTTAATTGATTTTTACTGGCGGTTGCTAACCTATCAGGAAAACTCGATCTAAGGCTTTCAAACACGTTGCTATACCGGCACACCGAAAGCGCCGCTGCTGCATTTGCCAACGCATAATCATGCTGGCAACGAAGCTGACTGCATAGACCAAAGTTGCGTGTTGATTGCATCGTGAAATCGGCTTCCCACAAGGATCAGGGCAGATCTTAGTAAATGGTCAAGGTAGTGGTTTTGATTGGCTTACAAGCCGACGTTAGGCTGAAGTAGAGCCACTTACAACCGTAGAATTGTGTACGTTATCACAATTAGAACCGCACGCTTCACTCGATTAGACAGTCAAAAGTACAGTTGAAGGCTCCGATCGGCTGCTGCAATAGCGATGTTGCAAAGACATCAGCCCTCGTAAAGGAGAACAAACCTGATCCGTGAAATCCCGCGCCTTAACTATAGAAATTTCTTATTTTAAAGGGTTGATTTAGTAGTCTATCGAACGATTTTCGACTCACGGCTGTTTCTCGATTTTGAGCTGTAATCCAGATTCACTGACTCGCTTATTCAGGAAGACTATGATGGTGCTTGTATTTCTAGATATGCATATATCGATATGGCTTTAAGACGCTTGATACGCTGTCGCTCTATAAAATGTGGCCAGACGTGTGCAGAAACGTATTCTGATTAGCATTTGAGCTAGCCGTTCAAAGCAGGCGTCTGACCAAATCCGCCAGGGAAAGGCTCAGAACTCAACGACCAGCCAATGCGTCAATCCCGATCGAAGTGGGGCAACTTCATGCCTCGTCGCGGGGATACGACTTACCTGCAAGTCCATAACCTAACGGCGATTGTCATTGCAGGTAGTTAAGATGCTTGACTGCAGCAGGGGGCAAGAGTGGTGACGGCGA
>JAJPKC010000160.1 GCA_021323955.1 Oscillatoriales cyanobacterium Centralia_MAG_596
GCCACCACGCAAAACAACAGCGTTCGCCGTTGACACGAATGTATAGGATGGCATCACAACTTCGTCACCGGGTTGAATGTCGGCCAGAATCGTTGCCATTTCCAGCGCCCCGGTACATGAATGGGTCAGCAGGACTTTGACGCTGCCGATCGTATTCTCTAACCAACGCTGGCACTGCTTTGTGAAAGCGCCATCCCCAGCAATCTTCCCAGACGCGATCGCCTGAGCGATGTAAATCAATTCTTGACTGGTTGTGTAGAGCTTACTGAAGGGAACACGGCCTGTCCCTCTTTCAACAGACAGCTTTTCTGTGAAGAGATTATCAAGAGGATAAGATTGAGTTGTGTTCTCATTAATTCCGGTATAGACTGTAACGTCAGCAGGGTTCACTGTAATCTCCGCAGCTTAGGTTAAGAGTAGTGAGAGGTTAAGAGTAGTGAAAAGACTGCAGGCAAGTGCTGCAGCCGGTGATGCTCAGCCAATTGCGAAGCTCTTGGCTGGGAGTGCAGGTTTAGACAATAAGGTGAACATTAGCCAGCACAACACCAGAGAGGGCAAAGTTGTAGCCCCCTGTCGGATGCATGCAGGCGTAGATCCGCGTGAAGGTTACTTTAAATCAAGCGCCACCATTCGTTAGATTGAGCGCCGCTATGTTTTTGGGTCAGCTTTTGAGCTGGCCGATGTTATGGCGTCTATCGCCTTTACGCCTTCCTAGACTACCGTTACTCGCCGGATAGTACAATCACGGTCATTAGACTATCCAGTTACTTCACCTAATCTTCATTGATGAAGACCTGAGCGTGTCGTTTCAGTGGGCTGAAACGGTAGGTTGTGAGTGGCTAACTCCATACGCAGATCCATAGCGCAGGCTGCCGTTGCGTAACTCCGTGAGCAGCAGTTCCTGTTGAAGTACGGCTGGATGCTGCGGCGTGACTAACTGATTCCTGACAGCTCAGCATAGAATAGAGGGGTGAATCGAGATATACCTCAACATTAGCGGGAGTGGAGTTTGTGACAACAGCGACTGCTTCAACGCAAGCAATTGTGCTATCACCCAGCTACAAGCTGCCGATCGCGCTATTGGTGCTGACAGTTCCATTACTCTTGGTTCAAGTTTGGGCGGGCGCTGTCGTTGCTGTATTGGGTTTGTTTCTACTGGTACAAGCAGCGACGTTGCGTTTGCAGTTTACTGAAACTGACATGGAGCTTGCGCGAGGCAGCACCCTGGTGCGTCAGTTCCCTTACCAAGACTGGCAAAACTGGCGGATTTTTTGGTCGCTGGTGCCAGTCCTTTTTTACTTTAAAGAGGTCAACAGCATCCATTTTTTACCGATTCTGTTTGATCCGAAGGCATTGCAGGACTGCTTAGAAGCCCGCTGTCCGCGGACGCCCTAAACATCAGTTGTCAGTTGTTAGATGTTAAGCTTCTGGACTTTCTAGCAACTCATGATCAACAACTTATTTAAGCTGATATGAACCCAGACGAATTACCGGCAGACGTGAACGCAAATAACGATCAAACCAGTATTACTGATGCCTTGCATGTAGAAGAAGATTTGAGCGATCGCCCCGTAGAGGAGGGATTGGGCATTCAAGCAGCCTCGGCACAGGCACTAGAAGAAGAAGAAAAGATTTCGTTAGCTGAACGAGTTACCAGCGAACAGACGGTGCCAGCGATCGCGGTCGGCAGCCCAAGTTCGATGACGGATCTGGAACAGCGCATTGCTGACCTCCAGCGCCGAGAGCAAACCCTCCGACGGGAGATTGCAACGTTGCAAGCATCGCAGGCTCGGCTCCAGGCCGAAACAGCTGAAGCGCAAGCAGCAATGGGACGGTTAGTGCAAGAAGGGTTGAAAGAGCTAGAGCAGCGCAAACAGTCATTACAAATTAGCGTTGAACAGCTTGAGCGTCGCCAGGAGCGCATTCGGAATGAGATGCGGACGACGTTTGCGGGCGTATCGCAAGACTTAGCGATTCGCGTGCAGAGTTTCAAGGATTATCTTGTTGGCAGTTTGCAAGATTTAGCGTTGGCAGCGGAGCAATTGGACCTCCCGCAGCCCGGACGGACGAGTCCCGACAAACCCGCCGCTATGGCCGAACAGCGGCCGCCCAAGCAGGCCACGGCCCAGTTCGCGGAGCAAAGTTTTCAGGATCAGACGAAAAAAATTCGCAATCTGCTCGACCAGTACCGCAATCAGCCAGACTATTACGGTCCCCCCTGGCAGCTGCGGCGCACCTTTGAACCCGTTCATGCCGATCGCGTCTCCAACTGGTTTTTTACGCAGGGTGGACGGGGGGCGGTTCGCACAATGGGCAGTCGCCTGCAAAACATTCTGGTCGCTTCGGCCACGATTTCAATCTTGTATATGCTGTATGGCGATCGCCTGCGGGCGCTGGTGCTGGCTCAATCGCCTGAACGGTTAGGAGAATGGCGACGAGGACTGCAAGATTGCCTGGGCATTACACGCAGTGAATTTGGCCCAGAACGCGGGGTTGGGCTGTTTGAAGACCCCTACCCGCTGACACAAAAAGCAGACCGCCTCGTTAAAGATGGCTTAATGCCGCTTGTCATTATTGATGAAACAGAAGATCAGATCAGTCTTTCACTGCTGCAATTCCCACTCTGGTTAGCCTTTGCGCCAAATCCGCAGATGCCGTCCTATTCGTATTAGGAAAGGGTGTAGGGTATAGGGTGGAGGAGTTTGAAGCGCTCAATGCTCCGGTCTCCTTCGTCCTGCCATTTTTTGATTCGCTATCTATGTCTTTATGGCTGATACTTAACGGCGTTTTGCTGCTGGTTTCGTACCTCGTAGGCTCGATTCCACCTGGGTATTGGGCGGGGCGGCTGCTTAAAGGGATTGATATTCGAGAGCACGGGTCTGGCTCGACCGGCGCAACGAATGTTTTGCAGACAGTTGGGAAAGCACCGGCACTGGTCGTCTTGTTAGTTGATATTTTGAAGGGAGCCGCCGCGATCGCGTCTGTTCACTACTTTTATTCCTTTGCCAGCACCTACTCGCTCATTCCACTCTCAGTCAATGCTGACATCTGGCTTCCCTGGGCGGTGACCCTGGCCGGCATGGCTGCCCTGTTGGGACACAGCAAATCGCTTTTTCTCAATTTCACCGGCGGTAAGTCAGTCGCGACCAGTCTGGGCGTGTTGCTGGCCATTAGCTGGGTCGTCGGCCTAGGCACGCTGGCCGTGTTTGCGCTGGTGCTGGCCGTGTCGCGCATTGTGTCCTTGAGTTCAATCACCGGAGCGATCGCGGTATCGGGTCTGATGATCCTCACCCATCAACCCCTCCCCTACATCCTGTTTGGTCTGCTGGGCGGGCTTTACGTTATTTTGCGTCACCGCTCCAACATTCAACGACTGCTGGCTGGCAGTGAACCGCGCCTCGGACAAGCAGTCCCGGAACCCAATAGCCAACCCCCTGCGTAAACCAGTCTTAGGCTGGCGGAGCAGTCGTCAGACTACGCTGGTGCACCCATCGTCCATCGTGTTTGCCGCACCTCACAGAGAATGAGAACCTTTGGGGTGTAGGCCATCCACTTCGCAAAGCAGAAATAGTTCGCTGCTTGCTGATTAAGACTCCGCTTTGTCCTTGCACCGCTGATCCCCCGCCCCCCTATCCCTTCCCTTAGAATGGCGCTCAAGATTATTGATCACTTTGATGGCAGTTTTGACCTTGACCCGAACGCTAAAGTTACTCTATTTGAATTGCTCAAGGGAGAGTCCTTTCGGCAGCAGGTCGCGCAGCAAGCCCAATGTACGTCGGTAGACTTCACTGAATTGCTGTTTCAGCCCGTTCCCTATAGCGCCGCAACGCCAAAAGGAATGCCAGCCGAGTTTGAAAAATTTTACGCAGCGGCTGATTACATCATCATTAACGTACCGCCGAACTTCATGTTCAAGGCGAAGATCTTTAAGCCCAGCCGGCTTTGTGCGATCTATCGAAAGGATAAAGGCTAAAAGGGGAGTCCGTTGACAGTGATCGGCCTTCCGTCTGCAGTCTTTGGCTTGTCATTTTTCGGCACTAAATCGCTGATTGACTGATCACTGGCGACGTTAAAAACTTAAAACTTCCCTTCAACTCAAACCTCAAAACTCAAAATCCTTTTCCAAATGTCTTCTCAATCTGATCCCTCAGCCCTCTCCAGTCTAGAGTTCTTTCCCTATATCGACGATCGCGGCCAGCTTCCCGATCAGTTGCAGGGAACGGTTGGCGTGTATGCCATCTTTGACCAAGATAAGGCACTGCAATATATTGGCTATTCGCGCGATGTTTATTTGAGCCTGAAGCAGCATCTCGTGCGGCAACCAGAGAAATGTTACTGGCTGAAGGTGCAGACCATTGATCGCCCCAGTCGCTCTGTTTTGGAAGACATTCGGGCGGCCTGGATTACCGAAAATGGATCAGTGCCCCCCGGCAACAGTACCGAAGAAAAGCAATGGAGTCAGGCGATCGATGTGAAAACGCAGATGACAACCGATGAGCATGATAGCTATGCGTCCTCGATCGACGAAATGGCGCAAGTCAAAATACTCAAGCAGGCCGCTCGTCGCATTGAGGCAGATATCCTGAACATACTGAAGGCTCGTGGTGTGCAAGTGGAGATCCGCTTTAACCCCAAGCTCAAAGAAATCGGCTCACTTGATCTGAAGTAAATGGCCTCCGTCTATTCCCTTATGGCTCGACCCAGAGGCCATCGGACTTGATTAGATTGATCAACTCTTCTACACCTTGCGCTTCGGGGACTTTCTTGATCTCATCGCGTCCCCGGTAGAGCGAGATCCAACCGGCCTGCTTACCCACATAACCATAGTCCGCGTCAGCCATTTCGCCGGGGCCATTAACAATACAGCCCATGACCGCAATATTGAGGCCAGTCA
>JAJPKC010000237.1 GCA_021323955.1 Oscillatoriales cyanobacterium Centralia_MAG_596
GAAGAGCCTGGTTCCTATCTGGTGGCGGTCAATATTGAAGTCAAGGTTCTGGAAAAGGCCAGCCATGAGCAGGTTGATCGGCTCGCGCCCCCGCTTGAAGTTCCCACCCGTGCCCAACTTCCCCAACTAACGGAACTGGTTGCTTGAGTGGGCCTGAGCGATCGACCCGGCACGCTGGCGGCATCAACGTCTGTGGCTTGTGTGCTTTCGGGGCTGCCTGGTGTTCGAGCTGCTGCCATAACCCCCTGACCCGTTTTCTACTCACTGCTTTTTGAGGACGGTTTTATGAAACTTAGTCTTAGCCAGTATCCCAGCGCGATCGCGCAGGCGGCTCAAGCTGTTAATGAATTTGAATACCAGATCGCCGAGGTGCGGCAACACATCGCGCGTCTGGAAGGAAACGCCGAAATGGTAGTGGCCTTCGAAGTGGCGCTGAAGAACGATAACCAGCGCAAGGCCCGTCGCTTTGAAGTGCTGCAGGTCAATCAGGAGTATCAGCGTGCCGTTGATGCACTCAACCGCCTTTCCACGGAGAAGGCAAATGCTTTGGCCCGGTTGGAGCACCTGCGGAACGAATTTAGCGTTGCCAAGCTCGAAACCCGCCTGACGATCGCTCAAAAGCTTACTGGGCTTGAATCCCGAGAACTGGTTGGGCTGTAACCGCTACGTCCATCCAGGCGACAACGATTACAGGAGCCACTAAAGTAACCGGTGGTCTTAATGTCGGGCGTCGGCGGCACGTTTCTGGGCGATTGTTCAGCCTACGCCGAGAGTAGCGGGACGTTGAACGATGAAGCTGATGCCGCAATCTGTAGACTGCTGGCGATCGCGAGCAGGGAGCCGCTCAGAGGATCACTGAACTAGCACAGGATGCCATGTTGGTGCTGGTTGGCCGCAGGCGATGCGGCACGAGTGCCGTGAGTCGGCTATGGGCCATCAAATCCGCGATCCAGGGCAGCCTTTCAGGTCAAGTAAACCAACGATTGACTCACATTGATGGTGTGAAACGATTACGGATAGTCTGTGTGGCAGTAGGATAAAGAATCCTGCTGCTTTTTCGTGAGATGCACTTTCAGAGAGGTGCTTTTAGAGAGGCGCTAAATCTCACAGAGACGATAAATTTCGCGGCGACGATAAAAAAGTGACCCTCGCCTCTGAGCGAACGCCACTTCGTTAATTCAAGTTCTTTATCTAAGCGTAGTGGAAACAATCGGATTTATGCAAGGACGCGTGGTGGAGTTAATTCGAGAACTGATGCAGACACAGCGGATGAGCGTCCGCAAAATTTCGGCTCAGATTGCCAAGGATCACGGCGGCAGCGCGCTGGGCTATACCCAGCAGATCAATCGCATTCTGAATGACCCCGATTACGATCCGACCTTCGCAACGGTGCAAAAAATTCTGGCGGCGCTGAACTATTCTCTCTGGCAAACATATACTAACCCCAGTTGGGAAACCCTGGAGTCACGGTTTGACCGTGTCGATCGTGACCTGGCTGACCTGAAAGCAACGGTAAACGCGCTATATCTGGCGGTGCATCTGCTCACCGATCACTTGCAAACCAAAGACCGTGAGACAGCGAAATGATAGGATCGCGGCATCTGTAGTGTCGTGGCTATATGACCATCATCGTAACTCCAGCAGAAATTGAGCAATTTCGGGCTGATCTGGCAGATTATCCGGATGCACTGAAGGCGCTGAATGAAATCGAAGATTGCGAGGGCGACCTCGAAGACGCCTCGATCGCGCTCGCCATTCAGGTTGGGCAGGAACCAGATACCAACGATCGCTGGATTGAAGGGGTTGCCAAACAATGGCGACATATTCTCTGCCGCCCTGACCTGAAGGAAAGCCTGGAAGATGGTCTGACGGGCAATCTGCTGCTGACGTTGACCGAGCACACCATGCTCCCGCTCAAACTGGCAACGCCGGTTGCAATTTATGTGCTGAAAACAGGCGTACAGGATTTTTGCCAATCGTTTGAAGCCAAAATTCGATAATGGCACTTAGCGCCAGATCCGTCCGAAAAATGCCGTGATTTCTGACCACGCGGCATCGGCAGCGACTGGATCAAAGCGGTGTCCATCATCGCGCATGAAGGTATGGTCAGCTTCGTACGTAAGAACAGTGTGAGCAATGGCCGCATTCTCAAGAGCCTGGACGATCGTCTGCCGTCCCGACTCAGGGACATGGGGATCTAGCGTACCAAAAACGATTAGCACCGTACTGGTAAGGTCGCCTATCCGCTCTAGCGTATCGGCAACTCCCTGCCCCAACTTGCCATCGTGAATGCCAGTCGGGTAACAGCAAACGGCCGCTTTCAGGTCTGGCTGGAGAGCCGCCCGCAACGCCAGGTGCCCACCGATGCAAAAGCCGATTGTGCCAAGTTGGGTCGCCAAAACGGCAGGGTCTTGCTGGAGCCAGTCAATCACAGCACGCGCATCGGCATCATACGCGGCGATCGCGGTGCGACGGGCGGCGTCGTTGCCTCGCATCCGGCCCAGATCATCCGGCTCAATCACGGTGCCAACGGGCTCAATCCGGTGAAAAATTTCAGGCGCGGCGACCACGTAGCCGTAGCCAGCCAGCCGATCGACCAGTCGGGTGATGGGGCCACCCAGTTGATAAATGTCGCTATAGAACAGAATGCCGGGGTAACGCCCTGCTGGTTTCGGTGCCGCGACATAGACCCGCATTAAACTATCGTCTACGCGCAGCTCAATATTGCGCCTGGTAATTTGCATGCCGTAAGCTCCTGATGTAAAGGGCGATCGCGCTGCCCACAGGATGAGGCGCGATCGCAGACTACTGAATCTGGATGACAAGCCTGACGTGACTGGCCCAACTACACTTTCGCAACGCCGATCGCGCGGACATCAATCTCGCGATCAAAGAGAACGCGGGGTCTTAACAAAATCTTGAACAGCAGCAGGAGTGATTGCAGCTCGCCTGGGGCTTTACGGCGCTTCCACTGACCGGGACGACAATACAGCATCACCACCAGATCACGCTGTTGCTGTAGGCTCATCGGTTCAAACATCACTCGCACCGTCGGAAATTCATTCTGAACTCCACTCCGAATTGCTACCCCGTGCAGCATTAAGTTTGTCTCCATCACCTCCAGCGATACGGGTAACGTTTCGCCGGGTGCCAGCGCTGGCAAGCCAGCCTGAGTCAGGGCAACTTCGGCTCCCCCTTCGGAGATCATCGTGGTCACGCCCCAGAAGGTCTGGGGTGGAGAAGGCCGCATCACCGAGGAACCAGTGGGTGACGTAAAGCGCAGCCGCACCGTACGACGTAAATCAAACCAATCATTTGGGTCTGGTCGGGGTACATCCAGCAAAATCAACAGCGCAATGCCGATCATGAGAAGGTTGTAGCCGCTCCACAGCCAGCCCAACCCCAATCCTTTGAGTTCCGGTGGACTCCCCGCCGACCAGCCCATGACCATACACATGCCCAAATTACGCCACAGGCTGATGGCCGTAATGATGAATAGGACGATCAGGGGGAGCGCCAAATTCCAGTTAAAGGAATAGCGATCGCTGGCCGTGCCCTTAGGCGTCACGTTAAAGCCCTTGGAGAAGGGGTTGAGCATCGCCTGAATGACGGTCAAAGCCAGTGGAAACGTGAGCACCAGCGAGTAGATATCCGACAGAATGGCCGATCGCGAGTGGTGATTGAGCCAGGAAAAGAAGCTGAGCTGGACAACGTAGTAGGGCAGGAAGAAATACATCAATTCATTGGCCGTCGCGTGAATGGGAATTACCCCTAAGAACGAGAAGGCCAGGGGCACAATCAGATAACCAACGCGGGAAATGCTCGTAAACCAGTGGAGCAATCCCTCCAGATGGGCCAACCGTTGAATAAAGCTGAGGCCAGGAATGGTCAGCGGATTGGCATCGATGAAGAATGCCTGGAGGGTGCCGCGTGCCCACCGCAGCCGCTGCGTGGCGTGGGCAGACATATTTTCGGCTGCCAGGCCAGCACTCAATTTTTCATCGAGATAGAGCAGACGGTAGCCTTTTGCGGTCAACCGAATGCCTGTGAAATAGTCTTCGCTGAGTGAGTCTGTCACAAAGCCCCCTGTGGCATCAAGGGCGCTGCGGCGTACCACAAACGAGGTTCCCGAACAAATGACGCCACCCGCTCCATCGCGGATGGGTTGGATTTGGCGGTAAAAAACTTCCTCTTCGGGCGTCAAGATATCCTCTAGCCCCAGGTTACGAGCGATCGGGTCGGGGTTGTAGAAACTTTGCGGCGTCTGCACGAGCGCGACCGTTTCCTGCTGAAAAAAGCCAACCGTCCGCACCAGGAAATTGCGGGTAGGCACAAAGTCGGCATCAAATACAGCGATGAGTTCACCGCTGATCTGTGTCATCGCATGATTCAAATTTCCGGCTTTGGCGTACCGGTTGTCGGGGCGGGTAATGTACTCGCAGCCTAACTCTGCGGCTAACTGCTGCACCGCTGGTCGGCGGGTATCGTCCAGGAGATAAATGCGCTTGTTGGGGTAGTCAATCGCCTGACACCCCATAATAGTGCGGCGCAAGATAAACACCGGCTCATTGTAGGTCGGCACCAGGATATCGACGCTAGGCGTAAACTGGCCTTCCAGAACCGCGACGGCACAGCGATCAGCCTCTCGTCGCCGATCTTTAATGCGCAACATCAAAAACAGTTGAATGATGCTGCTCGTGAGCATCAGCATTTCGAATGCAAATAATCCGATGCTGAACACACCATTTAAGGGCGTGGAGAGGTTGAGCGTTGTCAGGGATCGCCAGAGAATATAGCGGATTGTCAGCGTCAGCAAAATGCCAACCACGATCGTGCGTGACCAGCGACGCGGTTCTGGTGATACCTTCATGACCACCAGCGCCACGATCAGGAGAATAACGGTTGGGGCCAGCAAGTACTGCACCGTGACCATGGGCACCTGTAGCCATAGCGGTGGTGACTTTTGCAACCAGTTTAATTGGGCCAGGATCCGATCAATTCGTCCTTCGCCAATAAACCATGCAGCGCAGACCACACCTGCCAGCGCGATCGTCCCAACCATGACCAGAGAGGCGATGCGTGGGCGGCTTTGTCGCTCCAAGTCCTTAATCGTTTGACGTTCAACCTGAGAAGTCGTCATTGTTTGTCTCTCCATCGGAGGCAAGAATGAAAGTATGCAGCAACGTACAAACTAAAAAAATTATAAAAATTTGTCTATTTGTCCGCTGTCACCCGGATTGCAACTAGCGCGAAAGCTGGATGGCACGGCCTGGATACAACCGTCACCATCCAGCATGTGGCTACAGCGAGTCAGTACGTTAAGCCATCAGTTGTTTGCCCAGTTGGTGGTGTACCCGCGTTCTCACTAAAGCAATAACACCTGTCCATCAGCAATAACACCTGTCCATCGCGACTGTGATGTGATGCCTCCATTGTCTCCACAATGACAGATACGATTAGCCGGGGGCGGGAAAAAATTGGTTGGGCAGGTTTTTCAAGTGTCCGCGATCGATGTGGCTCATCAGACAGAAGCGAATCCCATGAGCACAACAAAAAGCTGCTAATCCGTCAGGACTAGCAGCCTCTCAATGATTTTAGTTAACCGAATGGGTCAACTTTGGGTTAGCGACCGTCGTGGTCGGCATCGCCAGGAAGCGCCCGTTCGACTCGATCCCAGGCGTCCCGCGTGGCGTGCTTTGCTTTTTCCCAGGCTAAACGGCCATTTCCCTGGTGGGCTTCGTAGTCCCGGCGCAGGTGTGGCTCAGCCTGGTCGTAGGTCATGCCCTGGTCATAGTAGCTGGAGTAGCCTTCGTAACCCGTGCGGTAAGCAGGTTCGTAATCGGTGTAGTCGTAGCCGGATTCAATGTAGGGGCGAGACCCATAGTTTTCGCGCCAGTAGGAATCCTCGACGGTGGGGTTCACGCGTTCGGCAACGCCTTTACCAGCCAAACCACCGCTAACCGCGCCGACTGCCGCGCCAACCACTGCGCCCACTGGCCCTCCAACGACACCCCCGATCGCAGCACCTGCGGCACCAGCACCCGCCGCCCCAATGCCTGTCCCAACCGGATGCGCCCCTGGCTGACCCGTAATCGGGTCGGGATTGGCATCAGGTTCGTGTACTTTTTTAACGTTGTCGCTATTCATTGCACGTTACCTCTCAGTAAGTCGAGCGGTGGAATGCTTGTCTTCCACCAATACCAAAAGCTTACTGAGGGCCAATCGAATAAACTTGCGCCGAGAGTAAGAGTTGCTACTCCGCACAAGGACACAGATTTTGCGGTGTGTCCATACCCATGGTTACAGACGCTTACCCAATTAATGTCCTGGCGGCCAGTCAAGCGATCGCGCGATCTGCTTACCGCCGCCGTTGCCTGACGCGTGGGATGGCCTAAGCCTAGGGGGTCGGACTGAGGGGATGATTTGCCTCTACTACTGCCCTGAGTTCATGGGCCACTCGCTCCAGCACGCCTTCCCAGTTACCGTCCTGCGTTTGGCGGAATAACCGCATAGTGGGGTACCAGGGGGTATCGTCACGGTGCAGCATCCAGCGCCAGTCGGGTAGAAATGTGAGCAGCACCCAGACAGGTTTACCCAATGCACCGGCCAGATGGGCGATCGAGGTATCAACTGTGATCACCAGATCAAGCTGTGCGATCGCGGCTGCCGTGTCGCCCATATCACGCAGTTGTGGGCTGAGATCGTGAATCTGGGTCTCCCACTGTAATTCGGTCAAATTCGTTTGGGCAATTCCCTTCTGCAGGCTGTAGAAAGTAACGTGAGGCAGCTTGAGTAAGGATTGGAAGTGAATGAGCGGACACGATCGGCTTTGATTTTTCTTGTACAGGTGCCCTCCCGACCAGACAATTCCGACATTCAAGTGGGATGGTTGGCGCATCGTCGGTGTGGTCTGCTGTGAGCGATCGCGGCTGTTGCGCTGGGGCGAGCCAACACTGGCAAGCGTCACTTTGGAGTCCGCTGGTGGGGTCAGATAGGGAACTGACGCCGGAACCGTTTCCACGGTGGTACCGAGGATACCTGGCAGGCTCATCAAGGGCGCGTACACGTGAAAATCGGGTACCGGATGACCCAGCGGTACAATCTGATCAATTGCAGGAATTGCCGACAGTAGCCGAATGAGCGGTTCGTGGCAGGTCAGGACAAGGCGGCCACCCCGCTGGGCCACGATCGCGGCATAGCGAATAAACTGAATGGTGTCGCCTAGACCCTGCTCCGCGTGCAGTAAGATTGTCCGTCCTGTCAGGTCGGCACCATCCCAAATGGGCTGCCGAAATGGGCATGGGGGGAACTCGCGCGTTTTGAGCCGCCACTCATATTCGGGGAAGCCCCGACGGTAATCGCCCTCGGTCAGCCACACCAGCGAACGGTTATACCGTGCATTCGGGTCGTTTGGATTCAGATCCAGTGCGCGGTTAAAGCAGTCCAGGGCTTCGCGAAAGTGGCCCTGATCCTGGAGCGCTGTCCCCAGGTTGACAAGCGCTTCGGGATAGTTGGGGCGAATGGCTAACGCGCGGCGGTGATAGACGATCGCCGTCTCCGTTTTGCCTTGCTGCTGCAGGATCGTGCCAATGTTGCTGAGCATGGCCGCATCATCAGGCCGGATCGATAGCGCTTGCAGATAGTAACTCAGGGCTTCGTCTGGTTTACCTTGCTCCAGGAGAATGGCTCCGAGGTTATGGTACGCCTGCTCGCTGTCGGGCTGAAAGGTGATGATCTGGCTGTAGGACGCGATCGCCTCTTCTACCAGTTGTTTGCCCAGCTTCCAGAGGGCGACACTCAGGTTTTCGCGTGCCGCGACGTAGCCCGGTCGCTGGGCCAGTGCCTGTCGGTAGAGGGCAATTCCTTCATCCAGCCGTCCCTTCTGGCAGGCAATGACGCCCAGCAAGTTCAATGCATCAACTTGCTGCGGCTGCTGCTGGAGAATCTGACGGTAGATCTGCTCTGCTTGGGGCAACCGTCCAGCTTGGTGATGGGCCGTTGCGGTTGCCAGCGCATCGGCAAGGGTCTGTTGCGGGGGATAAAGACTGTCCACAGGCATGGGGTGGGGTAAGGAGTAAGGAATGCGGCGTGAGATCGATCGCGGATTGTGAATGAACGAATTGTGAATGAACGGTGCCGTTGACTGTGACTAAGGTTCCCTGGGCGGATCGATTCTGCACAACGGTTGGGGTGACAGCCGTATTGGTTCCTTTAAGGTTTAATTTTCGTTAAGATGCTTAACAGCGTGTTGCCTCTCGCGGGGCGCGGTGGGCCGGCATAGCCGATCAATCGCAATGTTGTCCCCGATCGACGCGCATCAACGCCAATGGTCAACGCTGTCTTGACTGTTGCTCATCCCTGTTTGCTAACCTCTCTGCTTGCTAACCAATGGGCATGTTTGATGATCTCTTTCCGTTTCGCATCCAGTTGAGCGCGATCGCGATCGCTGGAACAGGGCTTTGGTCACTGGCACTCTATTTGGGACTTGCGACTCTCAGCGAATGGGTGACACAGCAGCTCAACCGCTGGTTTAATTTTGCGGAGCGATCGCTGTACACCTCCATCGAAGAATTTGAGCGCACCCGTCAAGGCAGAGAGGCCCAGAACGCTTTCTATGCGTCGATCTGTAGCATTGTACCGTTCCTGCTGTTAGGGGCATTGTGCAACTACATTGTAGAGTTAACCCTGGGCCGCAGTTGGGCGATAAGCGTTGGCATCCTGGCCTGCGTCGGGTGTGGCATCTACGAACTGGGACGCCGTGACGGTCAGGGTTCGAAGTAGGTTCGCCACAGCCGTATTGGTCTGAACCAGGGTAAGGTGGCATCCCGGTTTGGCAGCCTGCTCGCTCCTGTGACTCAGCTTCCTGAGCGATCGGATACCTGCCAGAGTCAGACACCAGGAGTATTGCCCAATTCTGTCTTTCTAACGGTTGCTTTTCCCTTTACGACTGCCCTCCTGTATTCTGAGGCAGGGGATTTGAGGCAAAATCATGGTTTGGCAGCGTCCAGATGGTCGGCAATCGGATCAGTTACGTCCGGTTAGCTTTGAACGCAACTTTACGCGCTTTGCGGCCGCGTCGGTGCTCACAAAATGTGGCGACACACAGGTACTTTGTACGGTTTCCATTCAGCCCAAAGTACCAAGATTTTTGGAAGGTAAGGGACAGGGCTGGTTGACGGCAGAGTATCGGATGCTGCCGGGAGCCACCCCAGAGCGACAGGAGCGAGAATTAATGAAGCTATCTGGCCGCACACAGGAGATTCAGCGGTTGATTGGGCGTAGCTTGCGATCGACCCTCGATTTTCAGGCGCTCGGCGAACGAACCATTGTGGTGGATGCCGATGTTTTACAGGCGGATGCTGGCACCCGCACGACATCAATCACGGGCGGTTTTGTCGCGCTTAAGGATGCGCTGGATCAACTGGTGGCAAAGGGAGACCTGGAGCGATCGCCCATCATCCATCAGGTGGCGGCTGTCTCGGTGGGGCTGCTGGACGACCAGCCCTTGCTTGACCTCAACTATCCTGAAGATGTAGCGGCGGCGATCGACTGCAATGTTGTCATGAACGAGTGCCTGGATTTGATTGAAATTCAGGGCACTGCGGAGGAGGGCAGCTTTAAGCGCACCCAGTTAAACCGGATTCTAGATGTGGCTGAGAAGGGTATCCAGGAACTACTGGATCTGCAGCTACGGGCATTTTAAGGGGTGAGTGCATCTGGCGTTGTGTGGGTAAGAGTCAGGAGTCAGAAATCAGGGAGCAGGAGTCGGAATGCTGACCGCAGACTGATGGCGGACTGGCAGTGGCAACCAGACGGTTGCATCGGTACAAGGAGCGGGAGCGTATGACGATGAATGCCCGGAGTGACAGCCGATTTGACATCAACGCGATCGTCCAGGGCTACGCCCAGGGCTATTTCCTGATGGCAGACGGTGTAGGGGAGACACTCGGCTGGTATTCCAGTCGTGAGCGGACGCTGGTGCCGCTGGACGATCGGTTTCGTTACCCACGATCGCTCCGGCGGGTGATCAACCAGAATCGCTTTACGGTGGCAGTAAATCGTGACTTCACGGCGGTGGTGGACGGGTGTGCCGATCGCGAGACGACCTGGATCTCAGCGGAGCTAAAGGAGATCTATCATGCGCTTTATGCGTCTGGTTGGGCTTACAGCTTTGAAACCTGGCAGGGGGATGAACTGGCGGGAGGGATTTTGGGATTGGTGATTGGCGGTGCATTTATTGGGGAATCCATGTTCTTTCGAATTCCCGATGGCTCTAAGGTGGCGATGGTGAAACTGGTAGAGCGGCTGCGCGATCGACGGTTTGTTCTCTTCGACGCTCAGATGATGAATCCCCACCTCGAACGATTTGGCGCTTACGTTGTTGATAGCGAGCAGTACACGGCGCTGCTGCAAACGGCTCTCACCAGGCGCTGTACGCTGGAATAGCCAGGGAACTGAAACACCCGACCAGACGACGACAGCTTCGGCAAAAGCAATTGGCGTTAGCTGAGGTGGAGGGTCGGCGGTTTCAACTGGACACGCGCGAAGATTTTTTTGACCGTTTGCATAATCCATCAGGCCTGTCCCGATAGGTAACTAGCCCTGTCGATACCTGAGGAAAATGCGATGTTTCATCAACTGGCGTCGGTTCAATCTGCAACGCATGCAAACACAGCCCTATTACAAGGTGTGCTCGAAAGTTTGTTGGATGGTGTCATCATTCTTACCGATCGCGGCGAGTGGGTATATGGCAATCACGTTGCCCACCAGATTTGTCAGCGTCTTAATGCCGGTAAACTGGAGCAGGCTCTCCCGGCAGAGATTTGGCGAGCCTGTAGCGCATTGATCGAGAGTCGTGACCTGTATCCAGAACAGCCGATCAC
>JAJPKC010000220.1 GCA_021323955.1 Oscillatoriales cyanobacterium Centralia_MAG_596
ATCTAACCCTTTGGCTTCTGGTCGTCGAGCAATGTTGCTTGCGCAAGTGGATGAGGTTTTAACGTCTGCGATCGCCCTTTCATCCGCTTTTATAACTCAGTGCTAAGACTCTGGTGACGTTAACTGCATTTCCTCCTGTGGTTTTGCTGAATTCTTATTTTCAGTCTGAACCGATTCAGTTGCTTGCTGCGCCAATCAAGCCGTTTCTGTACGAGACTATTGAGATGGTGGAGGCAAATCATCTGGCAAAATCGCTCCTTTATAGGAAGCTGCTGAATTGAGTTGTTCCCACGTTAGCCCGATCGCTTGTTGCGTTCCATCAAGATCCTTAAACTGTACCTCTTGCAATTTTGCGTACTCAAAGCCTGCCCCCTCCAAATTTGCTCCCCAGAGGCATGCCTTTTGAAGTTTCGCGTCCGCAAGGTCAGCCTCTTGCAACACCGCATTTCTAAGATTTGCCTCTCGAAGGTTCGTACTTATCAGTTTTGCCCCTTGCAAATTTGCACCTTGAAGTTTTGCTTTGTACAAAATCGCGCTTACCAGTTTTGCCTCTTGCAATTTCGCGTCTCGGAGTTGGGCTTCTTTTAGATTAGCCCTTATCAGATATGCCTTTTCTAGATGTGCATCCCAGAGATTTGCTTCTTCTAAATTTGCTTCGCATAGGTTTGCCGATTCTAAATTGGCGTCTTGAAGTTCTGCTTTTTGCAGGTTAGCGTTCCAAAGGTTGGCTTCTTGCAGATTCACTCCTTGAAGGAATGCATTCTGAAGATTTGTTCCAGTGAAATTTACCTTGGCAAAATTTACCTGACTAAGTTGAGTATTCGGTGGGAGTTGTAAGCGGCACAGGTCAGTACCATGTAAGTCGAGTGGACGAGGTTCAAGGTGATGCCCGTACGCATATTTGCGCTGAGCTAAAACGGTCATTACTTTTTGAATATCGTCTGGTAGAGGAGGAATATCCTGGTCAGTCTTTGCTTTTGCTTCTTCTTTCTTATTCCAGGCCGATCGCCGACGCACATATAAAGTCAGAATTTCTATAACCTTCCAGTAGTGTCCGTCCTCCGCATCCTTCAAAATTTGTTCCAGGTCATAGATGCCGCTTAAACGAACATAGTCATCGGTACTTCCTAATTGTTGTACAGCTTTACTAAAGCGCTCTCCTAGATGGTTCGCTTCATTTACTTGGAGTGAATTAACTGGATTCTCAGGCTCTAGAGCCTCGTCAGCATATCTGGCTTCCAGCCATTTGCATAAGTGCTTGGCTTTATGTGAACCAGCATTATTCAACCCCTCACAACCGTCCGACTTCTGTTTGCTCCATTCCAGTTTTTTGTAAAGCCCACTCATTCGCTTTTTGTAAGCTTCTGGAGCAAGTTGATGGTGATCTTCAAATAACTTCTGAACATCACTATTGGATTTCTGTTTATTCTCTTCACTAAACCGCGTTAAAAGAACTTCTGTTTGCTCAAGTGATAATTTAAAATCAACAGCCGTTTTTCTGAGAAAGCTTTCCCAAGCCATAAAACGATTACCATCCACTTCAGGTGATTCTAGCTAATCTCACAGCAATTTGCGCCCAAACCAACAAGTGGAACATTGCTTCCACTTGGCAGCGCACTAGGTGGAGATGCTTGGGGACTGCTTTTACCAGAGCGAATTCTTACTATCAGATCAGTTATAAAACCGGAGAATCGCTGCATGAAAGGCGGAGCGTACAAAACTGTTCGAGAAGCAAACGTGGGTGGTGAAGTGCATCATATGCCCGCTGCTTCTGCAAGTCCCTTGAGCGTAGCTGAAGGCCCCGCCATTTGGATGGAAGCGGCTGATCATCATCAAACTGCCAGTTGGGGACGATCGCGTAGTGCCCTGATCTACCGCAAGCAGCAGCAGACCCTGATTCAGCAGGGACGTTTTGAAGAAGCGTTACAGATGGATATTGACGACATTCGCTCAAAGTTTGGCAGCACGTATGATGAAGCGATTCAACAAATGCTGGAATATATCGAAACGATTCGCGATCGTTTGAATCCAGCTAACATTGAGGAGTAATCGTTTGCGCTCCTTTGCGAGAAACGTTCTATGCAAGTAGACTTAAAGCTTGAAATTGAACCCTATCAAGGGCTTGCCGGCATCCAGTTCGGCATGACTCCAGAAGAAGTGCGACAAGTTCTCGGTAACACCGTTCGGACGTTTAGAAAGTCACCGAGCGATGCATTAGAAACTGATTACTTTGATGCCTTGGGGATTCAGGTCTTTTACAAACAACCGGGAGTCTGTGACGCGATCGAACTGGCTGCTCCTGCGAAGCCAACCCTTAAAGGCAAAGACTTGCTTGGCAAGCCGTTTAGTGAACTATGCAACTGGTTTCAATCAATTGACAGCGCGGTAGCGATCGATGAAACAGGTTTAACTTCTCACCGTTTCGGTGTTGGCTTGTATGCTCCTTTTGCAGCCATTGCACCAGACGAACCTGTAGAAGGCGTGATTGTCTTCGAGCAAGGCTACTACGATTGTTAAAAGAATTTTTCAGGCACAGCAGATCAGTTTCGTTTATCAAGCTCTGGCTTTGGCTTGTGCGTGGAGGCAACGTGGAGTTCCTTGAGTTGTTTGCCATCCACGCCAGACGGTGCGCCTGTGAGTAAACACCGCGCTTGCTGCGTTTTGGGGAAGGCGATCGCGTCGCGAATGGATTCTTCGCCCGTGAGCAACATGGCCCAGCGATCGAGGCCGTAGGCAATGCCACCGTGAGGGGGAGCACCATACTCGAAGGCTTCCAGCAAAAAGCCGAACTTGTTGTGGGCCTCTTCTTCCGACAGCCCAATCAGCTCAAACACCTGCGCTTGAATGTCGGGCTGATGGATCCGCACGCTGCCGCCACCGACTTCAAAGCCGTTGTAGACCAGATCGTAGGCCTGGGCACGAGCGGTTTTCAGGTCGTCAAGGTCATCGAGGTTAGGCGCGGTAAAGGGGTGGTGCAACGCTTCCAGCCGCTTTTCGTCAGCGTTCCACTCGAACATCGGAAAGTCCGTCACCCACAAGAGATTGATTTTGTCGGGATCAATGAGGTTCAGTTCACGACCAACGACTTGACGCAGGCGATCGAGCGTCTTGTTCACCGTGGCTGTGTCGCCTGCACCGAACAGTAGCAAATGTCCTGCTTTGGCATCGGTGCGAGTGAGAATTTCTTGCTTTTGCTCCGCGGTGAGGTTGTCTTTGATGGCCCCGATCGTGTCGATCTCGCCATCATCGCGCACCCGAATATACGCCAAACCGCGTGCGCCTGCGTCTGTGGCTTCCTTAAACAGATCACCACCGGGCTTGATCCGCACATTGGAGATCAGGTCATTGCCGCCAGGGATAGGCAGAATTTTGACGATGCCACCTTTGGCGACGGAATCAGCAAAGACTTTGAAGCCAGAGCCTTTCACAATGTCCGAGACATCGACTAATTCCAACCCAAAGCGCGTGTCGGGCTTGTCGGAGCCATAGCGATCCATTGCTTCGGCGTAGGTGAGTCGCGGAAATGGACGGGGAATCTCAACGCCTTTGAGGGTTTTGAGCAGATGGCAGACCAGTCCTTCGTTTAAGTTAATAATTTCCTCCTGCGACATGAAGCTCATTTCCATGTCGAGTTGGGTAAATTCGGGCTGACGATCGGCCCTCAAGTCTTCATCCCGAAAGCAACGGGCAATCTGATAGTAGCGATCGCAGCCTGCCACCATCAGTAATTGCTTGAATAGCTGTGGCGATTGGGGTAATGCGTACCATTCACCGGCATTCACCCGTGATGGCACGAGGTAATCGCGGGCACCTTCGGGGGTCGATCGCGTCAGAATCGGCGTTTCAACTTCGGTGAAGCCCTCGACATCTTCGAGATAGCGGCGAATGGTTTTGTTCAGTGCATGGCGTAGCTGCAAGTTCTGGCTCATGCGCTCACGGCGCAGGTCGAGGTAGCGGTACTTTAAACGCAACTCTTCGCGTACCGTTTCGGTTTCAGCCGTGGAAACCTGAAAGGGCAGTTGCTTGCGTACCGCGTTGAGAATCTCGATGCGATCGGCGTAGATTTCGACCTCACCTGTACCCAACCGGGGATTGAGTGAATCGTCAGGTCGTTTCGTGACGCGACCAGAGATCTGCACGACATACTCGTTTCGCAGATCGCCCGCTTGTTGATAGGAACCGGGAGTGCGTTCGGGATCGCTGACGATCTGGACAATGCCGCTGCGATCGCGTAAGTCCACAAAAATCACGCCGCCATGATCCCGACGGCGATCGACCCATCCGCAGAGGGTAACTGTCGCTCCAATATGTTCGGCTCGGAGTTGACCGCAGTAATGGGTTCGCATGGCGGGTGAAAATCTGCTGACGTGGAGGTTATGGGTTTAGTCTAGCGATTGACGATGATGGTGAATCAAACATCGTCAGCCTTTCTTAAGAATTGAAAACTTTCCCATTATGCCCTATTGGGGCTGCACTTCGATGAGAAGTCACGTCTAATGTAAATCGAGTGTAAATCGAGGCTTTAGAGAGTTCATGGATGCATCAATACTCCCTCCTGGTCAATTGGCGATCGACCAGGAGGGAGTACGGTATCGAAAATGGCAGACTTAGCGGCTAATCGACGGAACCGAGAGTGCTTGCTCGATTTTGAGCAGATTTTGAATCCGCGCTTCGGTGGACGGATGGGTGGAGAACAGCTTGCCCAGGAACTGTCCCGACACCGAGTGCATAATCAGCAGCGGTTCAAACGCAGGGTTTCCACCGATCGCCATCTGACGGGCACTCGCTTCCAATCGCTGGAGCGCTCGTGCGAGGGCGCGGGGATTACCTGTCAGTTGAGCAGACCCCGCATCGGCTTCAAACTCGCGGGTGCGAGAGATGCCGAGCTGAATGACTGTCGCCGCAACCGGGGCCAGCATCACGGTAAGTAAGAGACCAAAGGGATTGCCGCCTTCCCGATCGTCCCGGCCACCAAACCACAGACTGTAGCTCACCATCTGCGCCAGGAAGGAAATGGCACCACCGATCGTGGCCGCAACGGCTTGCGTCAGCGTATCACGGTTGCGAACGTGACTTAATTCGTGGGCAATCACCGCCTCTAGCTCGTCATCGGGCAGCAAGCGCATGATGCCTTCCGTCACCGCAACGGCGGCGTGTTCGGGGTCGCGTCCGGTGGCAAAGGCATTGGCAGCAGGGCTGGGAACGACATAGACCGCAGGCATGGGCAACTCCGCTCGATCGCTCAACCGCTGCACCATACGATAAAGACCGGGTGCTTGCGCAGGCGTCACGGGTTGGGCACCATAGGCCGCTAAGGCAATGCGATCGGAAAAGTACCAGGAACCCAGGTTCATTACTGCCGCAAGACCAATCCCAAAGATGGCTCCGGTGGCCCCACCAATCAGCCAGTAGCTAACGGTGATCAATAGCGCACTGAGTAACCCTAGCAAGGCAACTGTTTTAACTTGATTCATACGTTGCTCTCCTTTTCGCGCCGTTTGAAGTAACAGGTTTCAGGTGATGGCGCTTTCATATTTCTTTCATTATTATCCCTGCACCCCTTCTACTGCAGTAGGACGGAAAGTACGAATCTGAGAGTACGGTTTCCCATTCTCTGAGTCAGGCGGCTGAATGGTGCCTTCTCTCCTCGGAGTGAGTAAAAAGCAGTGATGTCTGCGTTTAACTAGGGGTACTGATTAATGAAGGAACGCTATGATACTGCAGGACAAAGAAACCGGTGCGCTGGTAAAAGTGCTCGACACCGTTGAACTGACCGATCCCTCCAAGGATTCAATCTCGGTGCGGATACAGTCTGGACAGGAAGAGCAAGACCCAGCCGCAGTCACCAAAGAAACTTTGAAGTTTCCCTCGGGAGAAAGTCTGCCGCGCTGCTGGTTTGACGCCAACTATCGGCAACACGTTGCGCCTGGAAGCCATGCTTAACGTTGGGGCACGAATCTGAAGAGGGGATGCAAGAAATGAGCTATAGTCCAGAATCGAGAGTCTAAAGTCTGGTTCAGTCGTTACAACTTGCATGTCTAAACGTTTGCATGGGCGCTGGCGTCGCGCTGTAAGGTTTCTGGCGATCGCGCTTGTCATTTTTGGTGCGATCGGGCTGACCTTTCGCCCCGCCCAGGGCGACGTGGTAGTACCGACAAATCTGCCACGCGTCCCTGATCGAATTGTGAAATGCGAACTCCTGGTTGCTGGTGGTGGCATTGCTGGCGTTGCCACGAGTTACGAAGCCTTGTTGGCTGGTCGCACGGTCTGCCTGACGGACATTACTGATTGGGTCGGTGGACAGCTTACCGCACAGGGTACGTCTGCTCTGGATGAAGCCAAAAAGCAGCGAGCGCTACTCTTTTACGCCCGTGGCTATAACGAACTGCGTCAGCGCATTGAGCGCAAGTACGGCAAGCTAAATCCAGGCGAATGCTGGGTGAGCGTCTCCTGCTTTTTGCCCAACGATGCTGAGCAGATTTTGACCGAGATGCTGCAAGAAGCCGCGAAGAAGGGAAAAGGAACGCTGCACTGGTTCCCGTCTACGGTGATCAAAGACCTGGACATTAGTGCTAATGGCAAATTAATCAACACCGCGATCGCCATCCAGCACAGTCCTGCTCCCGGTACGCCCCCTTTAAATACGGAGCCACTCTCGCAGACGATCGAGGACGCCTACCGCTACGAAAATTCAGCTCGACTCACCAAGCAAGTCATTCGCTTCGTGCCCCTTCACCAGCGCTGGATTGTGATTGACTCCACCGAGACAGGTGAACTGATCGCGCTTGCCGACGTGCCGTATCGGATTGGGCTCGATCCACGCACGTATCTCAATCCCTCTTCTCCGACCGAAACTGGTGATCCCTACTGCCTTCAAGGGTTCACCTATACTTTCGCGATGGAGCAAACGGATACCGATCAGCCCCAGCAAAAACCGCCATTTTACGACCATTACGAACCCTACTACGGCTACGATGCTGACTATCGCAAGGCCGACTTTAACTTCGTTTTCACCTATAGGCGCATCTGGAGCCCCAAAACCGGGCCGCGCATCAAGGCAGGACCGCTAACGGTGACAGCGCCTACCCCTGGCGACATTTCCATGCAGAACTGGGTGTGGGGCAACGATTACCGTCCGGGAACAGCCGCCGATAATCTGGTCTATAGTCGCGAACAGCTTCAGCAAACCGGACAGCTCTCACCGGGCAACTGGATGGGCGGCTTACGCACCGATGCACTGCGAAAAGCTGAAGAACTGTCACTGGGCTTCTACTACTGGCTGGTTGAAGGTACGACTGATTCTCAACTAGGACCGGGATTTAAAAAACCTGTACCCAACCATCGTCTACTCACTGGATTCAATACGCCCATGGGCACCGCGCATGGTTTGTCCAAGTATCCCTACATGCGGGAAGGACGGCGGTTGCTCGGACGAACCTCCACAGGGTATCCCAACGGCTTTAGCGTGAATGAGATCGATGTCTCACGCGCAGACTATCGGCAAGACTACTACCGCAAGTTGCCTGCATCACTCTATCGATCGCTCTACATTGCCCTGGCTGGTTTAGAAACCGGCAAAGCCATCGTCAACGACATTCCACCCGACCAAATTACCCGTCGTACCCGCTCCACTATCTATCCCGATTCTGTGGGGATTGCTCAGTACGCGATCGATTTTCATCCCTGTATGCAGGACTCGCCGCCCGAAAAACCAGGCAACATCGAGCGACCGGGGGTACGACAGGCGCATGGGCAGTCCTATCCAGGACAGATTCCACTGCGATCGATGATTCCGCAAAAGCTCGACAACCTCCTCGTTGCCAGCAAAAGCATTGCCACCAGCTTCATCGTCGCTGCCGACTACCGCGTTCACTCTTTTGAATGGTCAGTGGGTGCGGCCGCTGGGACTATCGCCGACTTCGTACTTTCCGAAGGCATCTATCCCTACCAGCTTGTCGATGACTTGTCCGGTACGACACCGAAACTCCAGCAAGTGCAGAAGCGACTTAACCAAAACGGTAATCCCACTGCGTTCCCCAACACTTCGATCTTCAACGAGAAGTGGGAAGACTGGACTGTTTGGTAATAGATTAAGCGTAATGCGATCGTTCATCCGTTGGCTAGAATGCAGGAGGAATGTTGAAGTGAGGTCAGACTGATGACAGTTCGACGACTCCGCTACAGTCAGGACGAGATAGCTCAACGCGGGCGTGAGCTTTATGAATCGCAGGTGCGATCGCAGGTTGAGGAAGGTGACTTTTTAATGCTTTGACTAATGCTGCCGCAAATGACTTGAGCTTTTTGCTGTACCAATATTTGACCCAACAAAAGCTCCTATTAGAGAGGCAAATGTCGAAGGCAGTATAAAGAAAGGGACAAGGATTTCTACGCCGTTGTCGCCAAAGTCAAGATAATTAGTGATGATGGGATGGAGAGAAAATCCGTAAAGTAAAAAGTATGCAATGGTTGCTGTACCGAGGCCATAAGCGATCGCATAAATATTTGCCCAAACGACAGTAGTTCGTAAAACTCCAAAAATTATTTTGGGAGAGCGATAAACAGAACCTTCATAAATCCCAATAATTACACCGAATATTACTCCTAGACCCGTGCCAAATAAAAGCGGTGTTGCCGAGACGATCCCAACACAAAAAAGAAATAGTTGATTGATCACTGTAGAAGAGTTAAGTGGTGAAGCACTTTCTAAGCTTTAAGCAAGCTCTATTCTTCCCTTTATTATGTTGAGAATTGCCAGTCACTTCGCTTGAGCGATGATCGTTCGATGGCGTGGGCTGTTGCAGGTGACAGTCGGTTGCGTAAAACCAGCAGCGGCAATCGCCCCTTCCAAATCCAGCGCAAAATACTCATCCAGATACGGTTCCGTACTTTTCAGCAGCGTCATTACATAGGGTGGCAACTTGGCGAACAGTTCCGATTTGGGGTTCATATCCATAATCGCGAAATGTCCACCCGGACGCAGCAAACGACGCGCCTCTCGAATAATGGCAATAGCAGCACTTTGCGGCAGCTCATGGAACAACAGACACGCAGATACTAGATCAAACGAGGCATCCGGTAAGCCAGTGGATTCGGCAGGAGCGTGGAGCCAGGTGGGTATAGGGAGTGGGGAGTGGGGAGTCGGGAGTCGGGATGTGTTTTGAGTTTCTTCACCCAACCGTTGACCGCTGCCCCCTAACTCCTGACCCCTAACCCTCGATCGATACTTCGCCACGGCCAAAAAATACGGCGACAAATCCAGGCCTGTAATCTCTGCGGTGGGAAACGTTTTTTGCAACGCAAAGGTACTCATACCCACACTACAGCCAATGTCTAAAATGTTGGTGGGTACTGTGGAGAGCTGAACTTTTAAGACATCATGATAGGTTTGTCGCAGTCGTGCATCGCCCTGCGCCCCGGCATCCTGCCAGATGCGAGCATGTGCCGCGTACGCAGCTACTTCGACTTCTAGCGCCGGTTGCCAGCCGAGATTGCCTTCTTCATAGGCGTGAAACGAGGTGACGTAGTACTCCGGGTAGGCCAGATCAGAATTTTGCACCTGCGCTAAATCGTTGTCCCAGGTTCGCGATCGCAGTGCTTCGACTTCTTTCGTCCAGTAGACGCCGATCGACTCTGCCCGTTTAATCATCATTTGGCGAGCTTGCTGCTTTGCCAAATTTGCCAACGGTTTAACCGCCAGAATGCCATTGATGAGGCGAGACGCAAGATTGGGTGCAAAACTTGTAGCCGTCATGAGTACGATATCAAAAAGATTTGGTTGAATAGACTTATTATCTCAGGACTCCAGAATGTTTTGGCTTCCGCCTTCCGTATCCTTTTCAGACCCTTCTATCTGCTTGATCCAGGTTACGCTGAAAGGAATGGCCTTCTGAATCCTGCAAGGACTGAATTAATCCCCTGAGTTACAGAGCATTCTATCTATGTCACAGATCAATTTTGATCCTGAAACCAACGGTCACAAGTCGTTTGAACTGCCCGGTGCGAAGCCTCACTACAATCCCGATCGCCCTGGTCAGGTAGAGCACATTTTTCTGGATCTGGATCTGGATATTCCCAATCAGCGCTATCAAGGGACGTGCACCATTCGGCTCAACCCCGTCCGTGACGGCATCGATCGCCTGACGTTAGACGCCGTGAATTTGCAGATCGACTCTGTTTCTGTGGGTGAAACCAAACAACGCTTTGATTACGACGGGGAACGGCTCCACATTCAGCTAGAGCCGACGACACAGGCAGGGAAACCGATTGAACTGGCGATCGCCTACCGGGTCAACAACCCCCAGCGCGGCCTCTACTTCATTGCACCCGACAAGCATTACCCCGATAAGCCTGTGCAAGTGTGGACTCAGGGCGAAGACGAAGATTCTCGCTTCTGGTTCCCCTGCTTCGATTACCCCGGTCAACTGGCCACCTCCGAAATTCGGGTGCGCGTGCCCAAGCAACTTGTCGCCATTTCCAATGGTGAGCTGATCAGCACCGAAGCCGATGGCGATGACAAGATCTACCACTGGCACCAAAAGCAGGTACATCCCACGTACCTCATGACGCTGGCAGTGGGCGATTTCGCCGAACTACAGGACGAGTGGAAGGGGAAGCCTGTCACCTATTACGTCGAAAAGGGCAAAGAAAAGGAAGCCCGCATCAGCATGGGTAAAACGCCCCGCATGATTGAGTTCTTTAGCGAAAAGTACGGCTACACCTATCCCTATCCCAAATACGCGCAGGTCTGCGTCGATGACTTCATTTTCGGTGGCATGGAGAACACGTCCACGACGCTGTTGACCGATCGCTGCCTTTTAGACGAACGTGCCGCTTTAGACAACCGGGGCACCGAAAGCCTGGTAGCTCACGAACTGGCACACCAATGGTTCGGCGATCTGGTGGTGATCAAACACTGGTCACACGCCTGGTTGAAGGAAGGCATGGCCTCCTACTCCGAAATCATGTGGACGGATCACGAATACGGTGCAGAAGATGCGGCCTACTACCGTCTTGGTGAGGCCCGTAACTATTTAGATGAAGACAGTTCTCGCTATCGTCGTCCGATCGTCACCCACGTCTACCGGGAAGCGATCGAACTCTACGATCGCCACCTGTACGAAAAAGGTGCCTGCGTCTATCACATGATTCGCGCTGAGTTGGGCGATGACCTGTTTTGGAAAGCGGTTGCCACCTTTGTCAACGACAACGCGCATAAGACGGTGGAGACGGTTGATTTGCTGCGGGCGATCGAAAAAGCCAGCGGACGCAACCTCCTCTTCCTCTTCGACCAATACGTCTATCGCGGCGGACATCCTGATTACAAAGTGGCGTACTCCTGGGACAACGACAGCAATCTCGCCAAAGTCACCGTCACTCAGACGCAAGCGAAAGATGGCAACGGCAGCCAGAATGAGTTGTTTGATCTGAAAGTGCCGATCGGGTTTGGGTATGTGGGAGAGGCAGAAGGCAGGAGGCAGGAGGCAGAAGGTAAGAACGGATCGAAACTAAAAACTCAAAATTCAGAACTCAAAACTTTCCCGGTTCGGATTCATGAGCGCGAGCAAGCCTTCTATTTTCCACTGGAGAAGAAGCCAGACTTTGTGAGCTTTGATGTGGGCAATCACATTCTCAAAACCGTGGTGCTGGAGTATCCACTGCCAGAACTCAAGGTGCAGTTACAGGCTGATCCCGATCCGCTGTCGCGCATTGTGGCGGCTGAGATGCTGGCAAAGAAAGGCGGACTGGAAGCTGTGAATGCTCTCACAGATGCACTGAAAGCTGAGCCGTTCTGGGGTGTCCGCGTCGAAGTCGTTAGAAACCTCGCCACCATTAAACTTGATCAGGCGTTCGACGGGCTACTTGCGGGACTTAAAGACACCGATGCACGGGTACGACGCGCCACTGTTGAAGCGCTGGCAACCATTAAGACTCGCGAAAGCTACAAGGCGTTGAAGTCCGTTGCTGAAAATGGCGATGCCAGTTACTACGTGGAAGCCGCCGCAATCCGGGCGTTGGGTAGCATTGTCACCTCCAGCCTGGGTGAATCGAAAGAAGAGAAAGTGCTGAAGTTGCTCAAGTCGGTGCTGAAAGAACGGCAGGGCTGGAATGAAGTGGTGCGATCGGGCGCGATCGGTGCTCTCAGCCAGATGAAAACCTCCGAAGATGCCCTGCACCTCATTCTGGAATACACGGCTCCCGGAGTACCGCAGGCGCTTCGTCTCGCGTCTATTCGTGCGCTCGGTGCCATCTCAACCGGACAATCCAACAGCAGCGTAGAACGTATTCTCGATCGCCTCCATGAGCTATCCCGCGAAACCTTTTTCCTCACGCAAGTAGCCGTCGTGATTGCGCTGGGACAAATGGAAACTGCACGGGCGATCGGCATTCTCCAATCCCTCGCAGACCAAACCCCCGATGGTCGCGTGCGTCGCATCGCTGAAGAAGCCGTTCAGCGCGTGCAGAAAAACGTTGGCTCCGACAAAGCTGTGAAGCAACTCCGCGAAGAACTCGATCAACTAAAACAAGCCAACCAGGAGCTACGCAGCCGCTTGGAAAACCTGGAGGCGAAAGCAAAGTAACGTAGCATGGTTGTGATTTGTGATCACCAGTTTCCTCAATTCTGTTACCACTCTTCTCTTTGATGGCTATGCATTTGAACAGGTGGTTTCATCTTTTTTCCACTCCTGATACTCTAATCCAGGCCCATTCGATATTAAGAGGGGTGAGATTTTGCCAACGGCTGAACAAGGTGTGAGGTGCGTTATACTTTGCCAATCTTTGACGAATGCGTTTACACCCATCTTTATCGTCCGTCTTGATGAGCGCACAGGCAACGTGTTTATCCTGGCTGGAGATAATCTAGAAATAGAGATATACCGTAACGGTCTCTGGAGGTTCCTGTGATAGCACCTGATTTTAGTACAATGACCAAAGCAGAACTTAGAGCTTATATCATTGCCCATCCCAGCGATAAGATAGCTTTCCATGCGTTTGTTGATCGCTTTACTGCTGAGGCATCTCCAGAGACGTTTGACTTGCCAAAATCGAATGCTGACATTGATGACGTTGAAAGCCTTATTAAGCAACGACTGGAGCAACTCAAATAATTGATCGCAATCGTAGTTTAGACTTTGAAAGGCTTTCCTTTTGGAGTAAAGACCTAACACAACGTTCTTTGCTCACCAAAATGTAGAACTCCTATGGATGCTTAGTCTGTGAATCTGACTATTCAAGCTTTGTTAGGGCTTTCAATTTGTTTAAATGCGCTCTTCATTTTCTTAGGCGTTTGGATTATTTTCAAACGCGGTGGTCTGTCTTACTTAGCGATGAGAGTGCCCTTATTAAAAAAGCTTGGCATTCAGAATATGCAGGGAGGTTCCTTCAATTTTCCCTATTACGATCATCGTAAAAGTCAACTGGCGCTGCTGCCAATTCATGCGTCTGATATCGTCTTTTTGGGCGACAGCATTACTGACGAAGGAGAATGGGTTGAGCTACTCGCAAATCCAGCCATTCGCAATCGGGGTATTTCGAGCGATACGACGATCGGCGTGCTCGATCGCTTACCTGACATCATCACACCCCAACCGCAAAAGCTTTTCTTGATGATTGGTGTGAATGATTTATCGAATCTAGGACGATCGCCTGCTGACATCGCTCAAACCTATCGTGAGATTCTGGCGCAAATTCGTGAGCGATCGCCCCAAACGCATGTCTTCATTCAAAGCGTTTTACCTGTCCATCCAAGTATGTTTACAGGCTCTGCAACCAACAGCGATATTCGAGCCTTAAACGAAATACTTCAGCATTTAGCAACTGAATTTGCCTATCCCTACATCGATTTGCATTCACACTTTTTAGATGCTCATCATCAGTTAGATGCAACGTATACGATCGACGGCATTCACTTGAACGGTATCGCATACCAACATTGGGCAGACCTCATTAAACCCTGTGTACGTTCTTAAAAGCTGACTTCTGACTTCTGACTTCTGACTCCCATTCCTCACCAAGGCTTGAACAAACGAGAGGTTGCGTATAGGGTGAAGTGTCGGGATCGCACGTCCACTTACCCAAGGCTTTCTATGGTTTCCTCCACACTGACCACCAGTCCTGCGCCGATGCCTGAGCTGATTGATGATCTGCCCAACATTTCAGGCTGGGAAGCGGATGTGCAAGCTGTGACGAGCGAG
This sequence comes from Oscillatoriales cyanobacterium Centralia_MAG_596, assembly GCA_021323955.1. Lineage (GTDB taxonomy): Bacteria > Cyanobacteriota > Cyanobacteriia > Leptolyngbyales > Leptolyngbyaceae > Stenomitos. The sequence continues at coordinate 14,193 of JAJPKC010000220.1, forward strand.
AATCGTCCTGTTTTCTTGCCCACGACCAATCTGCGGTTAAACGATCTGACGGCTACCTTCGCGATCGCACTCCACATGCACCAACCGACCGTTCCCACGGGCTGGAATGGTGCGCCGATCGGGCATTTGCAACACATGTTTGAGCATGCTGGCGAAGGCGACAACCATAATGCAGGCACTTTTGCCTGGTGCTACTCGCGCATGGGCGACTTTATTCCCGAACTGGTTGGCAATGGTTGCAATCCTCGCGTCATGCTGGACTACTCTGGCAATCTGCTGTGGGGACTGCGGCAAATGGGGCGCGGCGATATTATTGATAACTTGAAGCGCATTACCTGCGACCCCAACTATCAACCCTACGTCGAGTGGTTGGGAACAATGTGGAGTCACTCTGTAGTGCCCTCTACCCCCATTCCTGACATCAAGCTGCACATTCAGGCGTGGCAGCACCACTTTGCAGCAATCTTTGGCTGGGACGCATTGGCACGGGTGAAGGGCTTCTCACCCCCCGAAATGCATCTGCCGAACCAACCCGATACCCTGTATGCCTTCGTTAAAGCGCTGAAAGAATGCGGCTATCGCTGGCTGCTGGTGCAAGAACATTCCGTCGAAACGCTCCAGGGCGAACCCCTGCAAGACAAGCATTTGCCGCATCAACTGATTGCCCGCAATTCCCACGGAGAAACGGTAAACATCACGGTATTAATCAAAACGCAGGGGTCCGATACCAAGCTGGTCGCACAAATGCAGCCCTACTATGAGGCAAAAACGCTGTCGCGTCGATCGCTCAACGGTATCTCCATTCCGCCGATCGTCTCACAAATTGGCGATGGCGAAAACGGTGGCGTGATGATGAACGAGTTTCCGCCAGCCTTTAAGCAAGCCTGGTATCAAATGGCAGAAAATGGCGGCAGATCGGGTGTTGTGGGGGTAAATGGAACCGAGTATCTGGAATTACTGGAAGCTGCAGGCGTGAAGGAAGAAGACTTTCCGACCTGTCAGGCGATCGGGCAGCACCAGATCTGGCAGCGTGTCTCACCCGAACAGGCCACGCCCGAAGTCGTCGAAGCAGCGATCGCAGCCATTAAGCAAGAAAATCCTAACTTCCACATGGAAGGCTCGTCGTGGACGAACGATCGCAGTTGGGTGAAAGACTACGACAACGTATTGACCCCCATGAACCAACTCAGCGCCCACTTTCACCAAGTCTTCGACCCACTCGTACAAGCTCAGGACACGGCTGAACCCATTACACGCACCGCTCACTACCGTAAAAGCTTGCTCTATAACTTGCTGCTGCAAACCAGTTGCTTTCGCTACTGGGGGCAGGGTGCCTGGACAGGTTACGCTCGGACTTTCTATCAGGAAGGAGAAGCGGCGATTGGTTGAGGGATGAGGGGGCACTATTAACCACTGGCTACTGACTTGACTCCTAAATCTTTTAACAAATGCTCTCTAGTTGCCGACTCCCCACTCCCCATTCCCTACTCCCCACTTCCTGCACCCACTCTCCTTTACCAACTACAATCACAGCTACCAACGTCACAGCTACTCACATCACAACTACTCACATCACAACTACTCACATCACAACTACTGCAGTCGAGGCTACTGCAATCAAAACCGCTGCAATCAAGTCCCTGCCAATCAGCGGCACTGCAATCCATCCCGCTACAGTCGGCACTGGAGCAGTCGATCGCGTCGCAGCCCATACTGGCGCAGTCGATTGGGTCACAATTCCAGTCAGCGCAGTTGTTCTGATTGGTTGGCTCTGTCGTCGGGGTATTGGTGATCGGTGGCTTTCTAAAGCTGCCGCCCCCAACTCGTTTACGTTGGGGTGACGTGGTGTCTGGCGGCGGTGTGTTTTCATCGGGCGAGTTGATCGTGCCATCATCGATCGCGGCATCATCTTCAGGCCCTTCGCTGATTGACATGGGTAACTGTATACCGGCCTGCCAGGACGGTGCGTTAGCTGGCATGCCGGTTGGCAAGATGGCTGTCGAACATAGAGGTTGTTGCTGATTGGAGCGGTAGCGCAACCGTGCTTTAAGGACTTGATTGGCGGCTTTACAGTCTTGAAATCGTTGTCGAATCAGCGGTAGCGCCCGGCCAACACCGTGTTCTGAGAGGATACGTTTGGTGTATTGTGAGCACGATTCGCTACCATACAAAACCCGGTGCGCGCAGGAAAACCCTTTTCGTGGTGAGATCTGCTTTTGATAAACGGTAATTAAGGCGGATGCCGTGTAGCGGACGAGACGATCGAGGGAATGGCGCGATCGACCGGGCAATGGTTCAGTTATTTGCATAGATACAGGTTTGGCCAGAAAACTGAGGACAACGTTAATGGATCAAAGGCCGAGTCTGGGTAGGCTTTCTGACTCACCTCCGCCAGGTCGCACATAGCTACGGCCATACCAGCGGTTATTGAGACAGATTCGAGTTTACGCACTGTAATTTACGGTTGTAATTGTTTAAGCGAATCTTGAGTTTTTTTATACTTTGCGCTGCTGCACTTCTATCTGAGTTACACATAAGTAAACAAAGTGCCTATCTCTGACCTTACTTCACTGAACTAATGCTTGATTCCAGTCTTCTGCTTGAGTTTTCCCATAACCACTGCGTTGCTATCTGCGCGTTTCTCGTACCAGCCAATGTGCTGTCTACACTACAAACGATCGCCTACGTGGGGCTAAAGCGACCGGCAAATCAGGTTAGGCTGGCGGTTGGGTTGGCAAGCCTGTTTGCCGTACTGATGGTGCTGCATGTCTTCACCTGGTTCATGGTGGGTGTAGTGATGCTGCCAACGTTTGTGCTGTTGGCGCTGGGCGGGATTTGCCTGAGTACAAACCTTTGGGCCGTTTTACAACCCCAAAGCGTACGCCGAGTGCTGTTTTACCTGGGACGCAAACTGAGGGTGCTGCGTGCCACTGCAACATCGGAGGCCACGCTGAGCTGATCTCGCATCGCAACAGTTTTACAATGAATGTATCGGGCGAATGGAGAAACCATTATGAGTTTTCACAAAATTGTGGTTGCCCTTGATGACTCTGTGTTGAGTAAATCAGTTTTTACGCAAGCGATCGCCTTGGCCAAGACAGCTCAGGCAAGCCTGTTGCTGTTCAGCGGTATCAGTAACGAGTTAATGGCTCAACCAGCGATGCTGCCAGCAGAGATTGGCGTATTTACAGGCGACTTGATGAGTAGTAACTACCAGGCTCAATATGCTGCGATCGAGCAACAAACGGCGGCGATGCAAGGCGTGTTGCAAAAGTACTACGATGCTGCAAAAGCGGCTGAGTTAGCGGTAGAAACCACGTTCAAAGTGGGTGATGTCGAGTCCCTGCTGTGTGAAGTTGCGGAAGCATGGGGAGCCGATTTGATCGTAGTTGGGCGACGTGGCCGCACAGGACTATCAGAGGCGCTGTTGGGCAGTGTGAGCAACTATGCCGTCCATCATGCCCATTGCTCGGTGTTAGTCGTACAGGGCGAGGTAGAGCCTGAGACTAGTGAGCTATAGGCTTAATGACGGCTTTTACAGGCTTGCATTCGGTTTTCTAAACACGTCGCCTGCTTGTTGGCTTAACCTGAATGGATTGAGCTTGATCTAGTAGGTGCGATCGTGGTTCTAAATTCCCAAAAACTGGGAGCCAGCGTCCTGTACTAAAAAGCATAAAAAGCATTTGTTAAAAAATATCATTTGTGGAGTATTTGAGCCAGAATGTGACTCAGATTAGAATATTATACGAAAGTAGTTATTTACCCATGGTTGGCGTTCTATGCAAGGAGAAGAGTCCAGCCTCATAAGAACTGACTCAAAGACCTAACGCTTAATTTTAAGGCTGATGTGATGTCTGAAAAAAGTTCTCCCGAAATCGTACTTGAATATATCAAAGTATTTATCTGGCCATTCCTGGCAGTTGGGGCTGTTCTTTGGTTGGGTGGCGATTTGAAAGAAATTTTAGAAACTCGTACCGTAAAAATTGGTGTTCTTGAGATTGGAAATAGAATCTCAGGCCTGGACAGTACTCTCCAAAATACACTGGTAGTCCAGAAGGATAATTTAAACAAAATTATTGCGCTGTCTAATAATGAAGATGTAAAAAAATATGCTCAATTAAACATTGATTCAATTGAAAGTACACAAAAAGGCATTAAGAAGGATATTCAAACTATACAGGGTGCATTGCCGCAACCATCGGCGTCAACATCTGAAAAAAATGACCCCGTACCAACTGAGACGCAAGTTGGCAATAAACCGCCGACTACTGCTGCGGGCTGGGAGGCTCAAGGATTTGACTATTTGCTGAAGAGAGACATCTTGCCAGCGTTGGATGCCTTCACCCAGGCCGAGAAAGTGTGGCCAGATTACCATAATGTTTCTGAGATTAAAGGATTATTAATCCAGAATCAGGCGGCTTTGCAATCGAAAAGCAGTGAGAAGTGGAAAGAGATCTATCAAGAAATTCTCAGCAAATATTCCTGGGGGATGCCGTCATCAGCGCGCTTAGGCATGCAAAGTCAGCTTTAAAGAAGATCTGGCAGTTGAGACATCGGCTTCTTACTTTGGTTCCCATTGACGAGGCTATCGGCGAAGTACCAGATCTGTCATGCTTCGCGTTATTTTGTGCCTTCAGCATGTAGATCCTAATGCCCTCGGTATCCAAGCAATGTCGCGCTTTGCTCCACTCAGGATGACCAGTCGCTTCATGATACAAAATTTACGGCTTTCTAACGCTTTGCTGGAGTCGGCGGGTTTCTTCAAGCAAGGTTTCAACATCGATTTCAGACGATCGCTTCACATAGTTCAGCTTCAACTCTTCAAGGAAATCATTGACCAAACTTTTCAATTCGTCAGTGACATTTTGCTGTTGTACTTCATTCCCCAGCGTTTGCCCAAAGTTTTGCACTAAACGACTGGCTAACTCCGCTCCGACTGGGTCTTCTAACGCGGTCGTTAGGGTGCTGTAAGTCGCTTTTAAAACCTCGGCAATGAGGCGATCAATTAACTGCGTGGGTACAGTGTTCAGGC
>JAJPKC010000328.1 GCA_021323955.1 Oscillatoriales cyanobacterium Centralia_MAG_596
CAAGCGGGGCAGTCCCTCTATCAGCTCAAGCACGGTTTGCTCGATGATTACCTTTGTCAGCAACTCCAGCGTCCATCCCTCAAAATGAGTTTTGCGTAAGTCCTATAATGGTCAAAATTGCATCCGGGTCGGCGTTCTGATCACCTCTGCCCCACGTTGAATGGGAACAGTGATCCATTGAGTACAGGGAACGGCGCACGACATAGCCTACCTTCAGCTAGGGCAAGCCGCTGCCGCGCTTCAGGACTTCCAGGCGACTGAAAAGCTGGCTCAACAACAGGGGAATACGGCACTGGCCCAACAAGCGCGCAGCCAGATCCAATCGCTGTCCGGAGCGCCTTCACCGACGGTCACGCCAATCCCCATGCCATCGCCGATCGTCTCCCGTTAGGGTGACCTGAGCATGACTGGTTTTAGCGACCAACCAGACGAGACGTTCCAGCCTCTACACTCAAGGAGTGGCGGCTAGGGCGCAACCAGATTGAGCAGCGCGCTTACTTTTTTCAGGAGGTCAACGGTGGAGAACCCTTTGGTGAGATAGTCCGTTGCGCCTAAGCGACTGGCCTCATCAAACCATTCCTCGGACAGGCGTGACGAGACCACCAGAATCGGCACCTGGATCCCCGACTGACGGCAGCGATCGATCAGCGTGAACCCATCCATATTGGGCATTTCAATGTCGGTAATCACAAGATTCGGGTGAGGGTTAGCCTGGAGCCACTGCCACGCGTCCTGACCATCAACGCAGGTATGGGTACGATAGCCATTACTATTCAGGCTTGCCTCCAATCGTCGTCGCATGAGTGCGGCATCATCCACAATGAGAACTGATTGCGCCGGGTAGTCAGCCGCCCAGTCATTAGCATCAGTCGGGGCGATCGCCGCCGTTACGCTCCTCACAACCGGCGAGGCCAGGAGTTGTTCGGCCAGTGCTCGCGGTTCCAGTACGGGCACCAGCGCCCCATTGGCCTGTAGGCTGACACCAAGCAATCCATTGGGCACAACCAGCGGTTGGGGAATGGGATTGATGATCAATTCCGCCTGCGCAACAAGCTCGTCAGCCAGTAACCACACTCCTTGCGCCCCCCCTGCTGCCGCCACATAGAGACAAACAGTGGTGTCAGCCAACGCGCGATCGTGGATCTGTGGCTGCCAGTACTGCACTAGATCAAACGCTGGCAGCGACCCGGCTTCGGTGTGAATTGTCCAGGTATGGGCGCGGGTCGGATCCTTAACGGGAGCTATATCTAGATTGCTCAGGAGCATAATTGTTCTGATGTCATCCTCGGGAATAGCCACGGTCTGCTCACCTGCCTGTAGCAGGACACAGGGCACCAACAGTCGCGGCACCGGGAATTGGATCCGAAATGTAGTGCCACGATTGGGAACCGTGTTAAGGCTCAGTCGCCCGCCCAAACGAGCAACCTGAGCCGCCACCACGTCCATTCCAACGCCTCGTCCAGAAATTTCGCTGACCTGGGTTTGAGCACTAAAGCCGGGTTGGCAAATGACAGCCAGGAGTTCTGCTGGCGTTTGAACATTTCGCAACGGCAAGCGCAAAGCTTCAGCGCGGGCTTGGATGGCGTCGATATCCATACCACGACCATCATCCTGAATCTCAAACTGAAAGCGGTTGCCCTGCCGCTGAAGCGACAGCGTAATCGTGCCCTGCTCTGGCTTACCGCTGGCCACACGGTCTGCCGGGGACTCCAGGCCATGATCATAGGCATTCCGAATTAAGTGGAGCAGAGCCGGTTCCAGATTGCGAGCGATCGAGACATCGAGTTCCGTCTTTTCGCCTTGCACCAGCAGTTGGGCTGGTTTGGCATAGCGTGTGGTGAGGTCACGCAGGATTGCTCTGGCACGAAAGCTCAAGCTTTGGAAAGATACCAATCGACTGTCTTCGATCGTGTTTTGCAGCCGGAGGACACTGCGATCGATTGTTTGCAGATATGCCGCAATTTGCTGCGTTGTCTTGCCTGTCTCGGCCCCGATCTCCGATAAACGGAGACTCGTCTCTAGCAGCCGGTTGATCACCGTGTAACCCTGACGGTAGCGTTCAGGCATGGGGCCAGCCGTCGCCTGAGCACTATGGCTCAGTTCCTCCAGGAGCGTGTAGTCATCCTGGATCTGACGCAGGTGAGTGATGTATTGCGCCCCTTCCTGGGCCAGACCCATAATCTGCGTGATCTGACTTTGCAATGCCTGGTAAACGCCCTGGGTCGTCCGCAAAGTCAATAGCGTTTCAACCAGGTGCTGTGCCGACTGATCCAGCGCGGCAAGCGGGACGGGAATTTGCACCATTTCTGGGGTATCGATCGCCCGATTCGCTGTCGGGGCAGCCGTGGTCGATTCATGCAGCACTCGTGGGGACGATTGATTCGCGTCAACCGCCTCGGTCGGGTCTGTCAGCGCCAACTCGTTTGACCCAGGCTCGGCAAGCGACAAGGCGTCTACTAGAGGATCCAGCGCCGGAGGCAGTTCAAACTCCCAGCAATCATCGGGGCGATCGAGCGCGATCGCATTAGCACCTTCGGTCGTAGAGGCAGCGCTGTCCAGGGGAAAGCCACCGTCGAGCAAGTCAACTGTTGGCGATAGCGTCGAGGGGTCGATCAGCGGCAGCGCCTCAAGGAAAGTACTCACAAGCGAAGAATGCTCTCGTAAGGATAGCCCTGATTCGTCAGCTGATGCTGGTGCGGCTGAGCTGGCCAGCGGCGACATAGGGGTGCTTTCTGTCTGCGATCGACTGTGAGCGATCGAGTCTATGCCATCGCCAAGGGGTGGCTCAACGAGCCAATCACGCTCTTCGTTTCCAGCCGCTGCAATTGAGTCCCAAGTATCGAGCAACATGCCCACATCAGCGATCTGGCCGACGCGGTCAATTGCGTCTGCGTCGCCCGCAACTGTCCACGCTTCAGCCCCCTGGCCCAGGGCTTCAGGAGCCGTCGCTGTCGGGTCATCCGCGCCAGTGTCCGCCCCCTCTAAAGGGCCAGGGGGAGCCACAGGCGACAGATCCAACGCAAAAGCCACAGGTTTACCGCCCTGTCTGGCACAGCTCTTCAGGGTTTGGAAGAATGGCAACCACTGCGATCGCCAGATAGCATTGTCACGATGCGCCAGTAAAGGTTGGACACCCTGCAAGAGTTCGGCCCAGCCCGTCGCCAACTGCAACTCCGCACCGATTTCAGCTAGCTGAGCCAGGATTTGCTGTGCCGTGTGAAACGTACTGTCGGGCACGGTTCCGGTTTCTGGTAGCCGTTCTAAGGCGATGTCTAACTCCAGCACAACGAGGTCTAAACCCTCTGTGGCAAACTCCTGATGAAGCTGGCTCACTTCATCCCACTGGGGCAAGTAGCGCTCCCGAATATCCTGGTGTAACGCCTGGATCCGTCTGAGAATGGGTTCCTGCCCTTCGGCCTGCTGTTGGGGTTCAAGCGCGCCCGTGAGCAGCTCACCCGCCTCGATTAAGGACTGACTGAGATGGTCATCGGCCA
>JAJPKC010000242.1 GCA_021323955.1 Oscillatoriales cyanobacterium Centralia_MAG_596
GTTGGCGCACTGTCAGCTTTGCCTGCTAATACAGTGGTGACCCTTTCTTCGCTAATGGATGCAGGCATTGTCACGCAAGACGATGGGCCATTGAAGCTTCTGGGTGATGGTGATCTCGCTGTGCCTCTGACGGTTCATGCGGCTGCATTCAGTGTGTCGGCTCGCGCTAAGATTGAGGCAGTCAAAGGGACGTGGGAATTAGTTGAGCAATAGAGGTTTAATCCTCAGATTCGGATCGCTGATTACACCAGCGCGTGACCTGAGGTGACCTTTAGCAAATCTTGCGGTCAGCGGCATACATCGTACACGAGAGGGACTGCTTCATGGTTGAGAGTCGAGACAAAACGCCAAGTGCTCAAGAAACCTTTGCCCAAATGGCTCAGGCGGCTGGATTACGTGCTCGTATCCTGCTCACGATTGGCATGTTGATCCTGATTCGTTTGGGTATGTTTCTTCCGCTACCCGGAATCGATCGAGCAGCTTTTGCTCAGAGTATTCAAAATAGCCCGCTAATTGGCTTTCTGAATGTTTTTTCCGGCGGGGGCATTGCGGCACTGGGCATTTTTGCGCTAGGAATTCTGCCATTTATTAATGCTTCCATTATTTTGCAGCTACTAACGGCAGCGTTACCTTCACTTGAAAATCTGCAGAAGAATGAAGGTGAGGCGGGCCGCCGTAAAATCTCACAAATTACTCGATATGTGGCCCTGGGTTGGGCCATTGTTCAGAGTATTGGGATTGCGGTTTGGGTTCGCCCTTACGCCGAAAGCTGGGGGCCGCTCTTTATTTTGCAGACGGTGCTAGCTTTAACGGCTGGATCGATGTTCGTAATGTGGGTAGGGGAGCTAATCACCGAGCGGGGTGTTGGTAATGGTGCATCCCTCCTTATTTTCGTCAATATTGTTTCCAGCTTACCGACTTCACTTGGTCAGACATTAGAGCTGGCGCAAAGCGGCGATCGTAGTGTGGTTGGTGGCGTTGTTATGCTTCTGGTCGTCTTCCTGGTCATGATCATTGGTATCGTTTTTGTTCAGGAAGGTAGTCGACGCATTCCAATCATTTCGGCCCGTCGTCAAGTCGGGCGTCGAACCTATATGGAGCGTAACAGCTATTTGCCGTTACGCCTCAACCAGGGGGGCGTAATGCCAATTATTTTTGCGTCGGCAGTGCTGGTGTTACCGGTGACATTAGCCCAATTTACAAAGAATGACGTTGCGATTCAAATCGCAAACTATTTAAGTCCAAATGGCAATACGCCCTGGGTTCATGCGGCGCTTTATCTGCTGTTGATTCTATTCTTCAGCTATTTCTATGCTTCTCTAGTCGTCAACCCGATCGACATGTCTCAGAACTTGAAAAAGATGGGGGCTAGCATTCCAGGGATTCGTCCTGGTAAAGCAACCAGCGACTATATTGAACGAGTATTGAACCGTCTGACGTTTCTGGGTGCGATCTTTTTGGGCCTAGTTGCAATTGTGCCTACTGCCGTCGAAGGAGCAACGCACGTCCGAACCTTCCAGGGGATTGGTGCAACGTCTCTATTGATCCTCGTTGGGGTCGCGATCGATACAGCTAAGCAGGTTCAAACTTACGTTATCTCCCAGCGTTATGAAGGGATGGTGAAACAGTAGTGGTACGTCTTATTCTGCTTGGTGCTCCTGGCGCTGGAAAAGGAACGCAGGCAAAGCTGTTAGCCACCCTGCGTCGTATCCCTCATATTTCAACCGGTGATATTCTCCGGGCTGCTGTTGCTCAACAAACGGCTCTTGGGTTGAAAGCGCAATCGTATATGGATCAGGGAGAGCTGGTGCCGGATCAGTTGGTCATTGATCTCATTCGAGAGCGATTGATTCAGCCTGATGCTCAGCAGGGTTGGATTTTGGATGGGTTTCCGCGTAATGTGACCCAGGCAATATTTCTGGACGAATTACTCGCAGAAATTGATCAGGGCTATAGCCACGCAGTTAATCTCGAGGTTCCCAACGAGGTTCTGGTACAGCGTATGTTAGGTCGTGGGCGAAAGGATGATACTGAGGAGGTGATTCGTCGCCGTCTAGAGGTATACCATAGCCAGACGGCACCACTCATCGATTTTTATCGGAAGCAGCAGAAGTTGATGTCTGTCAATGGCGATCTGTCGCTGGATGAGGTAACAGCCGAATTGGAAAGACTGGTTTAGCTGTTGTGGTCTCTCTAGCGCCAGCTACTAGGTCCCTACTCTATATGTGCCGTATTTGAGATGGATGATTTAAACTCGAAGTAGGATTGTCGCAGAGCCGTCAAAAATCCGGAACCCCTAGCAATAGAGAATTGGAGGACATTGCATTGTCAAAACAAGATTTGATTGAAATGGAAGGCACTGTGACAGAGTCGCTTCCTAACGCCATGTTTCGAGTAAAACTGGACAACGAATTTAATGTGTTAGCTCATATTTCGGGCAAGATTCGTCGAAATTACATCAAAATCCTACCGGGCGATCGTGTCAAAGTAGAGCTGACGCCTTATGACCTGACAAAAGGGCGCATTACTTATCGGTTGCGAAACAAGAAGTAGTTATAACCTTCTTGTGGGCGTATCTGAGTTATTTAACAAGAAACGTTTGATAATTTCACTTTGTTTGCTATAATGATATGTTTGTAATACTGGCGAGAAAGGCATGAAGGTTCGAGCGTCTGTTCGCAAAATTTGTGAAAAATGCCGCGTCATTCGTCGCCGTGGCAGGGTGATGGTTATCTGTTCCAACCCAAAGCATAAGCAGCGTCAAGGTTAACTGAAAAATTCTCAGAATGCCGTCACACACCGTTGGCTAGACGCAAAGGATCTGTATCGAGAATGAATCGTTCAACGTAGAGACTGGGAGTAAAATAGCGTGGCACGGATTGCCGGAGTAGACTTGCCTCGAGATAAGCGAGTCGAGATTGGACTGACATACATATATGGAATTGGGCTTACCCGTTCTAAAGACGTTTTGAAGGCGACAGGCGTCAATCCAGACACTCGCGTTAAAGACTTGAGCGATGCTGAGGTTGCTTTGTTGCGAGAGGAAGTAGAAGAGAACTATCAGATCGAAGGCGATCTGAGGCGATTGGAATCGATGAACATCAAGCGTTTGATGGACATTGGAACCTATCGTGGGCGTCGCCATCGTCTCGGTCTGCCGGTGCGTGGCCAACGGACTCGTACCAATGCCCGTACGCGACGTGGTGGTCGCCGTACGGTTGCAGGTAAGAAGAAAGCACCCAGTAAGAAGTAGCGCACTGATCGTCTGGTTGGCTTGGCGGTTTTTCTGTCCTCAGCTTTGGTCTGTATCAAGTTGGGGCAGCGATCGCCGATGCTAACCTTATTTCGCCTTTTTATACGTAAACCTCAAGCTTAGAGAATTGACATGGCGCGACAACCAGCTAGAAAAACCGGAGCACGTAAGCAGAAAAAGAATGTCCCTAGTGGCGTTGCTTACATTCAATCTACGTTCAACAACACTATTGTTACGATTTCGGATACCAACGGTGAGGTTATCTCGTGGGCTTCTGCTGGATCAAGCGGCTTCAAAGGTGCGAAAAAAGGTACACCTTTTGCGGCGCAAACCGCTGCTGAGAGTGCCGCGCGACGGGCTTCTGATCAAGGTATGCGTCAGCTTGAGGTGATGGTGAGTGGCCCAGGATCGGGTCGGGAGACAGCTATCCGTGCGCTTCAAGGTGCTGGTTTAGAAATTACTCTGATTCGCGATGTGACGCCGATTCCTCACAACGGTTGCCGCCCACCAAAACGTCGCCGTGTATAAGGCTGGTGCACAGATGTTGTCGGAGTGCGGGGTTTACTGAAGCGATATGCCAGGCACATGTTGTTACTGTCGGCACCAAGCATTCTGTTTGCGACTTGTACGTCATTGGTTGGAAGTATTGAGACAGCAAGGCGTGAGCCTTTCACAAAGAAGCGGGGAGGTGCTATATGGCACAGTTTCAGGTCGAGTGCGTTGAGTCTAGGACGGAGCGGGATCAAAGTCAAAACAGCAAATTCGTTATTGAACCACTGGAACGGGGACAAGGCATTACCCTTGGTAACGCCTTGCGGCGAGTGTTGCTGTCAAATTTGGAGGGTGCGGCAGTAACATCAGTGAGAATTGCTGGTGTTAACCACGAATTTGCCACTATATCGGGTGTGCGTGAGGACGTTCTTGATATTTTGCTAAATATGAAGAAGGTTGTCCTTAAGAGCTACTCGTCCCAACCTCAAATTGGTCGTTTGCTGGTACAAGGGCCTGCCACTGTGACTGCGGATCAATTTGATCTTCCGTCCGAAGTCGAATTGGTCGATCCGAACCAGTATATTGCAACCCTATCTGCAGGTTCGACTCTGGAGCTGGAGTTCAGGATTGAGCGCGGTAAAGGATACCGTGCCGTGGACAAGAACCGTGATGAAACAGCGGCGCTTGATTTTCTGCAAATCGATTCTCTTTTCATGCCTGTCCGCAAGGTGAACTACAGCGTTGAAGATGCTAGAGTTGGCGGCTCGATCGAAAAGGATCGATTGATCATGGAGATTTGGACGAACGGTAGCTTGACGCCTCAGGAGGCTCTTAGTCAGGCAGCAAACATCCTGGTGGATTTGTTTAATCCGCTTAAAGAGATTACGTTTGAGCCTTCTGAAGAAGAGGAAGGCGACGACGAGAATCCGGCAAACCAAATTCCGATCGAGGAGCTGCAGCTTTCAGTTCGAGCCTATAACTGCCTCAAACGTGCGCAGATCAATTCGGTCGCCGACTTGCTGGACTACAGCCAGGAGGATCTGCTGGAAATCAAAAACTTTGGTCAGAAGTCTGCCGAGGAAGTAGTTGAAGCGTTGCAGCAACGACTGGGCATTACGCTGCCTCAGGAAAAGTCGTCGAAGTCGACTTAGCTGTCTCTGTCTTGACGCAAAACCATTCCCTCATCGCGAACCCTATAATTTGTACTCAACATCGAAGTCCTATGCGTCACCGTTGTCGTGTTCCTCTCCTGAGTAAGCCTGCTGATCAGCGTCGTGCTTTGTTGCGGACCCTGACGACAGAGCTGATTCGCAATGGGCGAATCAAAACAACCAAAACTCGTGCTCGTGCTGTTCGCTCGGAAGCCGACCGCATGATTACGCTAGCCAAAGATGGTTCTCTCGCAGCACGTCGTCAAGCATTGGGTTATTTGTACGATAAGCAATTAGTGCATGCGCTGTTTGAGCAAGCGGCCTCTCGTTATGGGGATCGCAATGGCGGCTACACGCGCATTATCCGCACTGTCCATCGGCGGGGAGATAATGCTGAAATGGCGATTATTGAGCTGACGTGACCCTATGTTCTCTTCTGCCACTTCATCGACACAGCGAGTTGCCCTGGTCATTCAGTACCTGGGCACTCATTTTCATGGGTGGCAGAGGCAACCACGGCACCGTACGGTTCAGGAAGAGATTGAGACGGCTTTGGAAGACGTTTTTGGTCATTGCGTACGGATCCATGCTGCTGGCAGAACGGATTCTGGTGTTCATGCAGCTGCTCAGGTGGCTCATTTTGATGCGCCAGATCATATTCCGGCGCATCGTTGGGCAACGATTCTTAATGCGCGTCTCCCAGATGACATTTTAATTCGTGCGTCTGCGGCTGTTAGCCCCACATGGCATGCTCGATTCTCGGCAATTTGGCGGCGCTATCGCTATACGCTTTATACTGATCCCCGTCCCAATTTATTTGTGCGTCCGTTTGCCTGGCACTATTATTATGAGCCGCTTGACGATGCCTTGATCCGGGAAGCGTTAGCGCCGTTACTGGGGCGACATCATTTAGCTGCATTTCATCGTGCTGGCTCCAGTCGACCTCACTCCTGGGTTGATGTTCAGGCCGCTGAATGTAAACGTGACGGAGCTTTTGTTTATATTGAGATTCAGGCAAGCGGATTTCTTTACGGCATGATGCGTTTGTTAGTGGGGATGCTGGTTCAAGTGGGACGTGGAATCCAATCGCCGCTAAGCTTTACTGAGATTTGGAAAGCGCAGCACCGCGATCAAGTAAAGTATGCCGCGCCCGCTCAAGGACTCTGTTTACTGCGGGTTGGCTACCCAGAGTTTCCCTTCCCTTTGGATGTTTGGTATGATACGCAGCCAACTCTAGCGCTCCCTAGTCTGCCTGAGCGATTGTTGGTGATTTGAGAATTTAACCCGACCATCGATCGTCGTTTTATCACCCGAAACCTTTTCAAGCACACGAGACTGTATATGACTAAAACCTACCTTCCACCTCAAGATTCCATCGAGCGCAACTGGTACGTCGTCGATGCAACGGATCAGCGTCTCGGTCGTCTGGCTAGCGAAATTGCCACCATTCTGCGTGGCAAGAACAAGCCAACTTTCACGCCTCACATGGACACAGGCGATTTTGTGATCGTGGTGAATGCTGAGAAGGTGGATGTAACCGGCAAGAAGCGCGCTCAGAAGCTTTATCGTCGTCATTCGGGTCGTCCCGGGGGCATGAAGACGGAAACGTTTGCGAAGCTTCAGGCCCGGTTGCCAGAACGCATTATTGAGCAAGCTGTTAAAGGGATGCTGCCCAAAAATACGCTTGGTCGGCAGCTATTTACAAAGCTCAAGGTCTATGCCGGAGCTGAGCATCCCCACCAAGCGCAATCCCCCCAAACCCTCGAAATTCAGACAATTCCAGGAGGAAAAGATTAATGCAAGCAACGGATCAAGGTCGAGTTGTCTATATGGGAACTGGTCGGCGCAAGTCGGCGGTTGCGCGGGTACGACTGGTTCCTGGTAACGGTCAACTGACGATTAACGGCAAGCCCGGTGATCTCTACCTCCAGTTCAACGCCGAGTATTTGTCTGTGGCTAAAGCTCCACTGGAGACGTTGGGACTTGAAGGTGAATACGACATCCTGGTGAATGCTCATGGTGGTGGGTTGACAGGTCAAGCGGATGCGGTACGTTTGGGTGTAGCCCGGGCACTGTGTCAGCTTGATCCAGATAACCGGAAGCCATTGAAGATTGAGGGTTACTTGACACGCGATCCTCGGGCAAAGGAACGCAAGAAGTACGGATTACGCAAAGCCCGTAAAGCCCCTCAGTTCTCGAAGCGGTAGAGATTGCTCAGCGTTTGTTCATCCGCGATCGCGTGATGGAGCTAAATGCTTAACGTTAGAATTAACTTAAGAGACGGATGTTGGAGAGTTAAGATGCCAAAGCCTGATATTCACCCCAAATGGTATCCCGAAGCGAAAGTGTACTGTAACGGCGAAGTGGTGATGACTATTGGCTCTACGAAGCCTGAGTTGCACGTAGATGTGTGGTCTGGAAATCATCCATTCTACACAGGAACCCAAAAGATTATTGATACCGAGGGACGCGTTGATCGCTTTCTGCGGAAATACGGGATGTTGGAAGGTGACGATGCCGCCGAAGCCCAACCACAGAAGAAGAAGCGACGGTAGATGGGCTGATTCTGGGTTTTGGATTGGAGGGCTGGTGCCAGCATAAAGCCGCAAACGGCTCTTTCTCGATCTGAAATTTCAAGTCAGTGTTTACTCTACTGTTTCCGGTACTTTGTCTTATGGCTGAAGCGTATTTGTTGGATAAGCTGCGATCGGTGGAGCAGACGTTTAATGAGCTGACCCGCCGGTTGGCTGATCCTGACGTGGCGAAAGATCCTGGCGAATTTCAACGAATTGCAAAGACGCGATCGTCCCTTGAGGAGGTTGTTAATACCTTTGAAACCTGGAAGACGATGCAGCAGGAGCTGACAGGGGCAAAGCAGATTTTAAAGGAATCGGGGGGCGATTCAGAGCTACAAGCGATGGCCGCTCTGGAAGTGGAAGAATTAGAGTCTCAATCTGCCGATCTGGAACAGCGCCTGAAGATCCTCTTATTGCCTAGCGATCCCAACGATGATAAAAACATCATGCTGGAAATTCGCGCTGGCACAGGTGGCGATGAAGCGAGCATTTGGGCGGGTGATCTGGTGCGAATGTACTCTCGTTACGCAGAGACGCAAAGCTGGCGTGTGAAGCTGGTCAGCGAATCTCTGGCTGACATGGGTGGCTTTAAGGAAGCGATTCTGGAAATTCAGGGCGATCGCGTCTACAGCAAGCTTAAGTTTGAAGCAGGCGTTCATCGGGTTCAGCGGGTGCCAGTGACGGAGGCTTCCGGTCGTGTCCATACCTCTACAGCAACAGTGGCGATTATGCCGGAAGTGGACGATGTGGAGGTTCACATTGATCCGAAAGATATTGAATTAACGACAGCACGGTCAGGTGGTGCCGGTGGTCAGAACGTCAACAAAGTGGAAACTGCGGTTGACCTGATGCACAAGCCAACAGGGATTCGTATCTTCTGTACCGAAGAGCGATCGCAGTTGCAGAACCGTGAACGAGCCATGCAGATTTTGCGGGCAAAGCTCTACGAAATGAAGCTGCGCGAACAGCAGGAAGCCGTGACATCGATGCGACGATCGCAAGTTGGCACTGGTTCTCGATCGGAAAAAATCCGCACTTACAACTACAAGGACAACCGCATCACCGATCATCGTCTGGGGCAAAACTTTTCGCTGGCTCCCGTGCTGGAAGGCGATTTAGAAGAGGTGATCCAGACGTGTATTTCCCAAGACCAGCAGGAGCGTTTGGAAGCGCTGGCGTCTGAAACCGGTCAACCGTCGGCAGTCTAATCGTTCATGACTTTCCTGACTTAGTGCCGATCAAGGCCAAAAAATTTGCAGGGCTGATGGCATCCTAGCCATCAGCCCGATTTTTTCGCACACAGCTTACAGATACTAGGTGGCGGCGTCTGTCTGGCGACGTGTACTGGCACCATGCAGGAGACGACCGAAGACTACCCCCTGAAGCCAGTCAATGTAGGTAAAGATTACAGGCACCACAACGAGGGTCAGCAGCGTTGAGGTCATTAAACCACCGATAACCGCGATCGCCATAGGGCTTCGCACCTCGGCACCCGCACCGATCCCCAGAGCGATCGGTAGCATCCCTGCAATCATCGCGATGGTGGTCATCAAAATTGGGCGCAAGCGGGCAACACCAGAGTCTAAAACCGCGTTGAACAACGGCCTGCCTTCTCGTTGATTGATGAGAGCGTAGTCTACAAGAAGGATTGAGTTCTTGGTCACCAGACCCATCAGCAGCACAATCCCGATCAAGGCATACAGACCCAGTTCCTTTTGGGTCACTAGTAAGCCCAGGAGTGCGCCGCCGAGCGAGAAAGGTAAGGCCACCATAATCGTCATGGGATGGAGGAAATCGCCGAATAGCAGCACCAAAACAGCGTAAATAAATAGAACTGCGGCTCCCAGAGCGGTACCCACGTTGGTAAATAGTTCCTGCATGATTTTGGCATTGCCAAATTTTTCTTGCTTCACCACCGGTGGCAGATTCTTGAGTGCGGGCAGATTATTAACTAGCTGCAGGGCATCTCCCAGCGCGATGCCTTGTAGATTGGCTTCAACTGAGATTTTGCGTGACCGATTGTAGCGGTCAATTTGCGAGGGGCCATTGCCAAAGCTAATATCGGCCACGCTTTGTAGCGGGATAAGGGCACCGCTTTGATTTTGCACCTGTAGATTGCGAATGGTATCGATGTCGTTGCGATACCTGGGTGCGATCTGAACCCGAATCGGAATCTGACGATCGGGCAAATCAAATTTTGCTAGATTGGCGTCAAAGTCACCCAGCGTGGCCAGGTTAGCTGTGCGGGCAATCGTTTGTACCGTCACGCCCTGGTCTGCTGCCCGCTGTGGATTTGGGCGAAGCAAAATCTCTGGTTTCACTAAGCTAGCGCTGGAAGCAACTTCAACCAGACCAGGCACCTGGCGCATCTGTTTTTCCAGATCTTCAGCAACCTGGGTCAGGGTACTGGCATCTTCGCTCTTAAGAACGATCGCCAGTTCTTTGGCTCCACCAAATCCATTGCTCTGGAAACTCAGGCGAACACCGGGGATTTGGCGGAATAGGGGACGGACTTCATTTTCAAAATCAGTCCGCGAAATTTTCCGCTCCTGGCCGCGGGGTTTAAGCTTGACATAGAGAGTGGCTTTATTGACGTTCTCATCTGTTTGAATGCCAGCGACGTTAGGATTTTTGAGCAGTAAATTAGTGAGTTGCTGGGTCGTGCGATCGGTCGTTTCAACCGTAGAGCCGGGAGGAAGCTCCATCCTAATCGTTGATAGTCCTACATCATCGTTGCCAAACAGCCCCACGGGAATGTGCGGCACCAGCATAATACTGCCAACGAGAAAGACCAATGAGGCCGCCAGTGTTACCAGGCGATGTTGCAGCGCCCACTTCAATAACCGACGGTACTGGTACGACAGACGATCTTTCTGGAGATTGTCTGTATGGTGCGGCTTATCCTTCAGGATATAAGCGGCCATCAGTGGGGTGATCATCCGCGCTACGAGTAAAGAAAATAGCACGGAGGTGGCCACAGTCACGCCAAATGGACGAAAGTACTGACCGCTAACGCCAGTCATTAGCGCTACTGGCATAAAAACTGCCACGATACTCATCGTGGTAGCCACGACCGCTAACCCGATTTCGTCGGAGGCGTCGATCGCAGCATTGTAGGGCGATTTACCCATCTGCTGGTGACGTTCAATATTCTCAATTTCCACGATCGCGTCGTCTACCAGAATGCCGACAACCAGAGCCATTGCTAGCAGCGTCATAAAGTTGAGCGTATAGCCCAACACCTTCAGCACGATAAACGTGGGAATCAACGACAGCGGCAAGGCAACGGCGGTGATGAGCGTGGCTCGCCAGTCGCGCAGGAAAATCCAAATAGTGACGACTGCCAGCACGGCCCCCAACACCACGGCTTCGACAGATGCGTAGTAAGACTCGCGCGTATAGTCAGCGCGAACATTATTGACCAAGGCGAGCTTGATGTCGGACGGGAGTGTTTTTTGCAGGTCTTTAACGGCTGCCTGCACCCCCTCTTCAACAGTCACCAGCACCGTACCTGTACTACGAAGCACCGAAAATACGACGGCGGGTTGGTTGTTGATGCGGGCGATCCGGCGGATATCGCCTGCGGCGTCATTGACTGTACCCAGGCTCGACAGCGGGACAAAGCCACCCTTGGGCAAGGGGATTTGGTATGTGCGGAGCGCCTCTACCGTGGGAGCACTGCCCAATGTGCGAATCGTTTGTTCGGTGCCACCCACTTCACCACGGCCACCCGGTTGGTTGATGTTGAAGGCGCGTACCTGATCATTGACCTGGGTGGCGGTAATGCCCAGTGCTTGCAGGCGATCGGGATTCAGGTCAACGCGAATCTCGCGATCGATCCCGCCAATCCGATTTACTTGAGAAACGCCTGGTACGGCCAACAGTGCCCGACTGATATCCTGATCAACCAGATTACTCAGTTCGCTGACAGACCGCTGAGTAGACGATACCGCGTAAGTGATGATCGGGCCACCGCTTGCGAAGTCCACGCGCTTGACGATCGGATCGTTGATGTCTTGCGGTAGATTCTGACGGATTTGGGCCACAGCATTGCGGACATCGTTGGTGGCGCGATCGGTGTTGGTGCCCAGCACAAAGTTTACCTGTGTGCTGGACGATCCATCGGTCACGGTCGAAATAATTTCGTCAATATTGCCCAGTCCGGCAACGGCATCTTCTACCCGTTTGGTAACCTGGGTTTCCAGTTCGGCTGGGTCAGCCCCTGCCTGGGTCACTGTGACCGTAACCGCTGGAATATCGACATTGGGATTTTCATCAATCCCGAGCATGGGGAATGCTACTAATCCCGCCAGGGTCAGCACGAGAAATAAAACGATCGTCGGTACCGGGTTACGAATCGACCAGGCAGAAATATTGAGAGCCATGAACGGAGGATAGGGGGTTGGGGATGGGATGTGAAAGGCTTGTCAGCGCGTCAGGATAAAGCGTTTAGCCGTCATCCTTCGCCTGTTCCCTAATTGCTGACAACGGTAACGCGATCGCCATCTTTGACATAGCCTGCGCCAGCTACAACGACACGATCGCCTGCATTTAAGCCACTTTTGATGGCAATCCGGGCATTGCTGGGGTCAACAGCTGCTTGACGGGTACCAACGGTCACAGGTCGGGCACGTACTGTGTCGCTTCCTTCGAGGACATAGACAATAGACCGTCCATCTGGCTGGGGTAGAACGGCAGCCGCCGGAATAGTGATTGATTGGGCTGTTTGAACCGTAATGGCTGCCTTGAGGAACATACCGGCTCGTAA
>JAJPKC010000038.1 GCA_021323955.1 Oscillatoriales cyanobacterium Centralia_MAG_596
AAACGGTCATCACCTAGCGTTGATGCAGCGGCATTTGAGAACAGCATGGCGACGCCCCAACGGTTCATCGCTGTTGCACCTGGCAGCACTGGTAAGCCGTGTTGATGCCGTGACCAGTGCGGTCGCCTGGACTGGCTTGAACAGGTAGCCAAAGGGCATAGATAGAGGGACGAGACTGATAGACTCGCGCTAACATGCGCCGATCACTCGCGCTAGTCAGGTGTTTCATTCATATCGTTACAGAGGGCAGCACGGGAAGCTAAGGACTCAGTTCAACCTCATAAAGGGGGCTGGTTAGACTAAGCCGGACGGTCCCCCGCCCGACTTGTCTAACCATAGGCCCTTGACATGCAGCGATGTCGCTAAACTTTACCTTTGAGAAACCCGACGAGATTGTGCAGAAACGAGTGGCTGACAGTCGTGGTTTCGGTGGCAGCGGCCTCCATGGGCAGTGGTTCTGGCTTGGGCGGTGCGGTCATGAGAGTGACCAATGGGACTTCTTCCACTAAGCCTGCTGTCACTAAACGAAAGGCAATTTGCTGCACTTTTGCTAATGGCAATTGCAGTTGGTGGGCGATCGCTTGCAATGAGAGGGTGCCGTTGGCAAACTCCCAAAGCTGCCACTCAGTTTGGTTGAGTTTCTGTTGGGGTTTACCATCAATCATGCTCATCACGGCTGAAGTTGGTTCCGGTAGTTTGCTCGCGAGAGCACTCCAATCCTTCAGCACCCGCAGGGCTGCCAGGGTGACTTCCGTGGCTGGTGCATTCAAGCCGGTCATCTCAGCAAAGGGTAACGGCGCTTTGCAGTCAAATTGAAACCAGGCATCCTTGAGCGTGAATAAGGTACACACCTGCCGCATCACCTGCGTGTAAAACAGCATCTTGAGCTGCTCTACGGTCAATAAGCCCTGAGTCTTCAGGCTCAGACCGATGGGTGTTGTCACATTACACGTCTGAGCGACGCGCAAGGCAGTGTGCTCCCCCAACCAGCCGCGTTGACCAATCATGTAGGCTAACCCGTGCTGATCGAGCCGATTGGCTGCCGCCACAATCCGTCCTTGATTGAACCAGATGTAGTGGTTTTCGTGGTTCTCTGGTTGAGCGTCTGAGAGCGTACAGAGGGTGAGTAAGCCGGTTTTGCTACCCTGCTCCAAAAAATTGAAGAGTTCGGCCAGAGAGAACTCTGATAAATAGCCAGTCACTGCCATACTGTTTTTCCTTGCAGTCTTCAACGGTGTGGGTTTCAGGAACGGAGCCTCAAGCGGGTCGCTCAACCAGGCAGTCTTGCATGGAGTGTTGCACCAGGGTGATGACGGCTTGTGCCACAGAGGCGGTCTGGGTCGGATCGACCGCGATGATCGGGGGGCGCTTGTTGGTACTCAAATAGCCCAGCGCGATCGCCGCATTTTCCAGATCCCAAGCCTCTGGCGCGTCCATGTGGGTCAAGCCAATCATCATGGGCACGGGTGATCGTTGGCGCATAAAGGCACGAATCCGACGGGCATCAATAAATTCACTCGGTCGATGGGCCGCGACTAAGAGAATATAAGCGTGCGCTTTTTGAATCAGAATGTCCCACATGAAATCAAACCGGGCTTGGCCGGGGGTGCCGTAGAGATGCAGTGCCATTTCGGGTCCAAACGACAACCGGCCAAAATCGAAGGCGACCGTCGTTTTTTGCTTTAGCAGGGCAGTTTCATCCGTCGCCCGACGGTCTGTATCGACCACGGTGATTTCACTCACGGAACGAATAAAGGTGGACTTGCCAGCGCCCACTGGACCAGTCACCACCAGACGCATAATCTCCATGCCGCTTCCTTCATCTGAAAATGGGATGTGTAGCCATAAACGAACCAGGTTTTGACAAAGTGGGCGAGTGCTCTGGTCGCTCGCTCGGTGCCAGCACTCGCCTGCTACTCATGCCGTCGTCGCTCAGTTCAGCAACAGTTTTAGTTCACCTAACGCCCGCTTAATTTCCAGCATCAGCAAGCCCTGTTTCGCCGCCTGGCTGGCAAGGACGAGAAAGACGGCATCCTCACCGCAACTGGTCAGAATGCCATAGCCTTTATTGCCTTCCACAAAAATGCGATCGACATCGCCCCTGGCAAATTCCGTACTAATGCGTTCGCCGAGTGATAGCATCGCTGCGGACATTGCTGCGGTGCGCTCTTCGTCGATCGAGCTGGGCAGACTGGTGGCTAATGGCAGCCCATCAGGAGTGACAAGCGCCGCCCCTTGCACATCGTTGGTGGCACTCACAAAATTTTGGAGCAGACTGTTGAGCTTTTCAGTATTGATCGCCATGATGAGTTTCCTTGTTGAAGTGTAAGCAATGTTGTGTAAAGCAATGACTCATTTGACTCGTTAGCCCAGCGTCACAAATTCCAGGACATCGTGACTGCCACCGCGCAGCACAGACTCGGTTTGCTTGCCCCGTAACCGCTTGCCAGTAATTTTCTCCAAAACGCCTTGAATCGCCCCTAGAGTGAAGGTCAGATGGCGATTCGAGCCTTGAGGCTCACCAGCAGAGCAAACCGTTTCGCGACAGAAGACGTGGATGACCGCTCCGTCCTGGCTCACCTTATCGACCAGACAAAGACGAGTCCCATCCTTTCCTAAGGCTTTCTGCATCAGTGCTGTAATGGCTTCTGGAGCAAGGTTGCTGCCAGCTAAATTCAAATCATTGACCAACTCTTTGCCGCGTGCGCGTCCAGCGGCGATGAGGGAAATCGCCGCTGCTTTTTCTCCTAATGCTTCTTCAACACCCACAACAACCGCTTTGAAACAAACGATGCTGCTAAAGTCACCCAATTCTGAACGAATGATCGTACCTGTAGCGATCGATGCAGACATAGACATTCTGATTAGCCTCCTTAGAGATGTGCACTGAATTAAGTCTTTGATGGCTATACTTTTCGACGCTTAAAAACTAAGTTAATTCGTGCTTATCTCTACTTTAGCGATCCCACTATAACGATCACCCGCACGACTACTTAACTATTATTTCAATACCAATTTGGGGATAAGTAAAAATACAGTTCATCTCAAACTTATGAAACAAATTATCTATTAAAGCGTTAATCTTTAATTTGTATTAAGTAGGTTAAAGATAACGTCACCTGCTTAATCAAAGTGGCAATTAGTGGTCTAAATGGTTGTATTCATTGACTTACAGGATATATATCTCATGCAGAAATAACGCTATAGACAATTTCAAAAACTTGTCTTTGGGAAATCTGCTTCATTTAAAGTAATGCAATTTAAGCAACAACACCATTGTTTAACTATTTTTATGAAGCGGCTCATTGCCGTTAACTGACATCGGTTTAGTTGGCAAAGCAGTTATTTGCAAAACCAGCAAAAGCTGAATTACTAATCAAGGTTGTCTGACGTGGATTAAACTATTGATTCACAATAAAAGCGGCACCGTTAGATCACTATGATATCGAACAGTTTGCCAGTCA
>JAJPKC010000053.1 GCA_021323955.1 Oscillatoriales cyanobacterium Centralia_MAG_596
AAAGTCAGTGATTTTTGTGTCGCACAAGTTGGAGGATGTCAATGAGTTGTGCGATCGCGTCACAGTAATGCGCCAGGGGCAGGTCGTCGGCAATCTCGAAATTCCCTGCCCGGATGCCGCGCTTGTGGAACTGATGTTTGGACGCGAACTGGCACCACCGGCCAAGCCAGATACCCGTCAGGACGCGATCGCCGTCAAGCTGGACAATATCAGTCTGGCGACCGATCGCCTCAAGCTCACTATTCCCGATCTCACGGTGCGTCAGGGCGAAGTCGTTGGGCTGGCAGGTCTGGAAGGCAGCGGGCAACAGCTCCTATTACTGCTGTGTGCGGGACTGCTCAAAGCGGCAGCAGGCACGATTCAGGTCAACAATGTAGACATGACGCATAAGCTCTACCGCGAGTATCTGGAAGCGGGAATTGGCTATTCACCGGCCGATCGCCTCCGCGATGGGCTAATTCGGGGACTGTCGATTCACGAGCATGTTGCGCTCCGCACACCGCCCAAAGGGTTATTCGTCGATTGGAAGGGGACGCTCGAAAAAGCACGGCACGCGATCGCCATGTTCAATATTCGCGGCAAACCCCAGACCCATGTGGAACGACTCTCTGGCGGCAACCAGCAGCGCACGCAGCTTGCCCTTTTGCCCGTCCCGCTCAACCTCCTGTTGATGGAGCACCCCACGCGCGGATTGGACATTGAATCGGTGCTGTGGGTCTGGCAACAGTTGATTGCCCGGTGTGAAGGCGGCACCGCCATCATCTTCACCTCATCTGATTTAGATGAAATCATGCAGTACAGCGATCGCGTCATCGTCTTCAGCGGCGATGCGGTTTCCGAACCCATCAACGCAGCAGAACTCACGGTCGATCGACTGGGACAAATGATTGGCGGGAGGTTGGGCGATCGGCACCAGGAACTATCCGTCAGCAGCTAATTTATGGATGTTGAGATGGTAAAAAAAATTAACCTTCCGATGCGATCGCGCAGGGGATATTCTCTACATCGATAAATGTCATCCCTACGCAGAACAAGAATCTGAAGAACTCGGCGATGACGTGATTGCACGCTTGAACCCAATTTCGAGCGAGGTGGAAAACCTGGAGATTCTCTTTTTCTCAAAGCGGCTGCTTAGCGCTAATTTACTAGAGTTGCCGATCGCGGCTCATCTCAAGCCTGCAGGTTAACTGCGACCCGATCGCTAACAGTGCGATCGCGCCACCAAACTTCACCATTGCTTTAACGTGAGTAACCACACATGAAGCGTAAGTAACCACAGCTTTATCATTCCTTACCTACGCTTGTGCGGAAGTAACAACAGCTTGTGCAGAAGTCAGAACAACTTGTACGGAAGTAACGATTGCTGGTTGGGAAGTAAGGGCGACTTGTGCGGAAGTAACGATCGTGTCAGCGTTTTACCCAAGACCTCGGAGTTTTTGAAACCCTCCGAGATCTGAGCACCCAAATCTCATCAACGATCGCAAAGTTTTGTTGGCGGTATGCCTTCTGGATTAAGACGAACCTTTGTGGAAAAAAATGGAGGTCGATCCATCTTACGAAGCTGCCGCATCACCTCCGGTCGATACCCCAGTTTCTCTAGCGCATAGGTTGTGATCTCGCGGACAGAAAAATCTGGATCTTTCAGAAGGGGAATCAGGAGGGGAATTGTCACATTCGCTGCTGAACCCATTTCACCTAAAGCAAAAGCAGCATCAATACGAACGTAGCGATCCGCATCTTTTAGGAGGGGAATGAGGTGCGGAACTGCTGCATTTGCTGAGTTACCTATCTTCCCCAAGGTAAAAGCGCTATGGCTGCGAATCTCTGCATCGGGGTCTTGCAGAAAAGTGATGAGCTGTGGAATCGCTTCTTTCGCTGCGTCTCCCATCTGACCCAATGCAATTTGCGCCCCCCGATTTACAAATGAGTTTGGATCTCGCAAGTTAATTAGAAGTTGCGGAATCGCTTCTTTCGCTGACTCTCCCATGTGACTCAATGCGATCGCTGCTCCGGAGCGGACATAGGGATTGGGATGTTTCAGGAGGGGCAACAGTTGGGGAATGACAGCCTTGGCTGCGTCTCCCATTTGCCCTAAAGCATTGGCTTCTATATCAAGGAGATCAGGCTCGTCCTGCAAGAGCACTACGAGCTGTTGAGCGGCCTCTTTTGCTGGTTCTCCCATCCGCCCTAAGGCAATCGCTGCGGAGCCGCGCACAAATGGCTCTGGATCTTTTAGCAGCAGGATAAGTTGCGGAACTGCCGGTTGGGCTGGCTTGCCAATAAATCCCAAGACTTCAGCGATTTCCCTCCGAATCTCTGCATCTGGGTCTTTTAACAGCGGAATGAGGTACGGCACTGCGCCTTTCGCTGCGGCCCCCATTCTGCTTAACACGTTAGTTGCACTCGCACGGATATTGGGATCTGGATCTTTTAGCAGCGGTATGAGTTGCGGCATTGCCTCTTTCCTCGCTGGTTCCCCAAGTTTCTGCAATACCTCTGCTAAATCGTCACGCTCAAACAGGTTTGGGCTTTTGAGTTGTTCAACAAGCGCTGGAATATCTTTAACAGTGCAGGGATGTATAAGGTGCTGACAGCGTTTGTAGGGGTGCTGAGAAAGTCAACTCGGCAAGGGTTCGATCGCCCACTCCCACCACTAATGCTCCACACAATGCCCCTACCTTAAGAATTTTGAGGAGCAACGATCGCGATCGTGCTAACACCGCTATTTGTCTTCTCATCAACCTGTTTCTGGTATAAAATATGACATACGCTCATGTCTGTACACACTATATCAGGCGATCTTGCCTTTCATGTACTAAGTATGATCGCCCCTCTCGCCATAGGTTGGGTTGAGCACCGTCAAGCAGACGTAGGTTGGGTTGAACACCGCCCAAATCTTGTCTGTAAATCATTGGTCGCCGCGAAACCCAACATTCGATTTCTCTATTCTTAAAAGCACGATCGCTCCCTTCTCGCTTGGTTCGAGCGCAGTACGATCGCCTCTCACCATAGATTCGGTTAAGCACCGCCAAACGCTTGCCTAATAGTCATTGGTCGCCGCGAAACCCAACAGCATTCCTACTTGAAGCAGCGTTAGAATAAGCGACAATTGAGAAAGGTCGTTGAGAGAATCGCTATGTTGTCGGTAGAAGGGACGTTTCAAGATGGGGTCGTTTAGCTAAATCAGCCGATCGCTGGGCGGAATGGGCAAAAGGTGATGATTGTCTTTTTGCAAGAGGAGAATGAATCCCCGATCGCCGATTAAGCCTGGGACGAGTTTGCTCTACTCCTCAAGGAATGTCGGGTACATGCAGGTATTGGTGACTTAGCCCACCAACATGATCACTATCTTCGCGGCACGCCCAAGCGATATTCGAATGAAGCACGAAGATAATTGAGTTGTGTCTATGCTCCCAGAATTACCCCGCGATCGCCTGCTTGACTTCTGCCACCGTTGGCAGGTTATCGAACTCGCCCTTTTCGGTTCCATTCTGCGAGATGATTTCCGTCCCGATAGCGATATTGATTTCTTAGTCACCTTTGCTCCTACAGCGCATTGGGGTTTACTTGCCCATGTCCGTATGGAGCGCGAACTTTCTCAGATACTCGATCGCCCAGTGGATCTGATCGAAAAAGCTGCCATTCAAGAAAGTCCTAATTGGTTAAGACGCAACGAAATTCTCCAAACGGCTCAGATTATCTATGCAGCGTGATGATGCGGCCTTGCTGGATATAGCTCGCTATGCTCAACAAATTCTGGACTTTAGCCAGGATATGAATGAAGCTAAACTGGCAGCAGACACCAGAACTCAAGCAGCTATTCTGTACTACATTGCGGTCATCGGTGAAGCCGTCAAACGTCTATCGCCCGACTTTCGCAGTCAGCATCCTGACGTTCCCTGGACAGATATTGCTGGAATGCGTGATAAAGTCATTCACCAGTATGGTCGCGTCAAATTGGATGTTGTTTGGAACACCGTCCAGCAGGATATTCAGAACGCCTCCGACTGCTAACGCCCCTTTTGCCCCCGCCTCCGCCTTAAGTTGGTGCAAGAATTTGGGCACCTTGCATAGATTTTCAACCTTGCCGTCTGCCCTTTAACCAGGCGAACACATCATTTACAGTGAGCGCTAACGTCAAAGTGGGCAACACTGGAAGCACATCATCACCGACCAATTCCGTCGGTAGCTGCTCTGGGCGAAACACCAAAATTACCCGTTCCTCTGGGTCAATTAACCAGCCCAACTGGGAACCATGCTTCAGGCAGTGCAGAATGTTGCGAATGACCTTGGTTGTCGTTTGGTCAAGCGAAAGGATTTCAATTGTCCAGTCAGGATAGGTTTCAAACGCGTTAGCCACTTCACCATCCGCATCAAACGGAATCCGTTCCCAGTGAAAGACGTTGGCATCAGGCACGATCGACCGACCGCCAAAAGTACACCTTAGCTCTGGAAACGCCATCGCGACTTGATTGGCTTCTGCGATCTCATTGACCTGATCGCAAAATCTGAGTTGTAGACGGGAGTGTTTCCCATGGGGCATCAGTTTTTGCTCCACCCGACCGTCGATAAATTCACTCGCTGGCTTTGTCTCTGGTTGTTGCAGAAACTCTTCAAGCGTGAGGGTGGGTGGCTTAACAACGCCTGTCATAGACGATCGCTCCTGTCGCATCAATCGCCGTTTGTCTTGGGTCGATCATCCTGATCAGCGACTGTCTCTTTATGCTACTACCTCACAAAAGCGCGATCGCCCCTCGCTATGAATTGGGTTGAATACGTCAAGTGCTTGTCTGTCAGGCGTTGGTTGATGCGAATCCCATTGGTCTGCTTTGAGAATGCTGTAACGGGACTAAGACGGTAGAATCTTACACATCGAAGACCGGGCAGAACCACTAAATTGAACGGATCGCGCTTGTTTCGACGTCTATTGCGTTACGCCACAAATCACCGATGTCTAAAACGCTCTACTACCAGCTTGGCTCAGTTGTCCTCTCACTGATCTTCATTGCTGGCATCGTTGCGCTGGTGGGTGCGTCCCCAGTACAGGTGGTCAGCAATATGTGGTCGGGAGCCTTTGGCACATCTGACCAGTTTGCGCGAGTGATTTCAACCCTGGCACCACTGCTGCTGTGTACGAGCGGATTACTGTTTACATTTACCGCTGGCCTTTACAATCTAGGCGTTGAAGGACAGATCATTGCGGGAGCGATCGCGGCTACCTTTGCCATTCGGTTATTTCAGGATGTGCTGCCGGCACCGCTGGTAATTTTGCTGGCGATCGTCGTCGGTGCCGTGGGTGGTCTATTCTGGGGGTTGCTGGCGGGGTTGCTCAATGTCTACGGTCGCATCAACGAAATCTTTGCAGGACTGGGCCTCAATTTTGCGGCACAGGGATTGGCACTCTATCTGATTTTTGGTCCGTGGAAACGACCGGGTGTAGCGTCCATGAGCGGTACAGAGCAGTTTAGCGATGCGCTGTGGCTACCAACGTTTGGCAACACTGAAGCCAGTCCGGTTTCACTGCTGGTCGCGATCGCCGTTCTTGTCCTCACGATCGTCGTCATGCGAGGCACTTACTTTGGGTTACAGCTACGAGCCGTAGGGCAGAATTTAAGGGCATCCTACGTTCTCGGCATCCCATCCGTCCGACAGTTGCTCAGTGCTTTTGCCATTTGCGGTGCCTTTGCGGGCCTTGCGGGTGCACTGCAAGTGCTTGCCGTATTCCACCGCTTAATCCCCAGCATCTCCAGCAATCTCGGGTTTCTGGCCTTGCTGATTGCAATGCTGGTTGGTTTCAACGCCTGGATGATTCTACCCGTTTCCTTTTTCTTCAGCGCTCTAAATATTGGTAGTCTCCAGCTTCCCCTCGCCCTGAACCTGGAATCGTCTTTAGCCGGTGTGATTCAGGGGACGCTAGTGCTCTTTGTTTTACTGGGACGGGGCTTGAGCGATCGCAAACCCGCTAACGCCGCCTCCGGTACACCTCAACCACGCGTAGAATCACCAACCGAGCAGTTGGGAGCGAAGGGCTAGAGGCTGAGGGCTAAAGGCTGAAGGCTGAAGGCTAAAGGCTGAAGGCTGAAGGCTAAAGGCTAAAGGCTAAAAAGTGTGTATGCCAACCAATAGTTAAAGCCAGGATAAACTCAAACCTCTCTAAATCAGCTCCATCAGCCCGACTCAAACCTTTTTTATCCTTTATCCCCTCATCCTGCAATGGACACCGATCAACTCCTTGCCATTCTCGCGACCGCGATCGCCACGGCGACTCCACTTGTCTTTGCCTGCATCGGTGAAACAATCACAGAACGAGCCGGGGTCATCAACCTTTCTGCCGAGGGCACGATTATGCTGGCGGCAATGGCAGGGTTTGCTGTGGCCAAAACGACGGAAGGACTGGGCAACACGGTCAGCGTGTTGTTGGGCTTTGGCGGAGCAGCTTTGGTGGGGGCCGCGATCGCTCTGGTCGTTGCGTTTGGCGCATTGACTTTAAAGCAGTCTCAGGTGGCGATCGGGTTTGTGCTGGCGCTCTTATGTGCTGACCTATCATCGTTTTTGGGCAGTTCCTTCGTCCGTATTCCTGGCCCCACGGTGCCCAGCTTGAAGCTGCCCGTTCTACAAGACATCCCGCTACTCGGCAAACTGCTGTTTCAAAGTGATCTGCTAGTCTATGCGAGCTTTGCACTGATTGCCCTGGCCTGGACTTATTTCTACCGCACCCGCGCAGGGCTAATGCTGCGAGCGATCGGGGAACAGCCTGCAGCCGCCTTTGCTAGAGGCACGAATGTGATTCTGATGCGCTACCTCTATACACTCTTTGGAGGGGCGCTGATGGGCATTGCGGGCGCGGCATTCTCGTTAGACTTTAAGGCTGGCTGGAGCTACCGCCACACGGGTGGATACGGCTGGGTGGCGCTGGCGATCGTCATTTTTGGTGGCTGGAACCCGCTGAGAGTGGCACTGAGTTGCTATCTCTTCGGCATTTTGCAGTCAATGGCCAGCATCGCTCAGAGCGCCATTCCCGACGTTCCGACCCAGGTGCTGACAGTTGCTCCGTTTGTGCTGATGATCCTGTTCCTGGTATTGACATCGAGCGAGTGGCTGGAGCGGCTCTTAAAGCTGTTGCCCCAGGCTGTTGGTCGTGCCGCCGCACAAACCATTCACAGCACCCCACCAGCCGCTTTAGGGCGTGTGTTTGAGCAGGATTAGGAAGACCCAGCTCCTTGATAGCCCTCAGGGTCGATCGTGGCGTTATCGGTAACGGCATTCGATAGATCGGCCTGTTTGGCGCGAAACAAATTTGCACCCGCCAGTCGTGCGTCTACCAAGCTGGCATTTTCGAGATTCGCGCGGCTGAGATCCGCGCCAGTCAGATTGCACCGGCTGAGATTGGCCTGGTAGAGGTCAGCTCCCTGAAGATTTGCACCAGATAAATCGGCGCTTTGAAGGTTTGCAAATCGTAGATTGACGCGTGATAGG
The DNA here is from genome assembly GCA_021323955.1 of Oscillatoriales cyanobacterium Centralia_MAG_596. GTDB lineage: Bacteria > Cyanobacteriota > Cyanobacteriia > Leptolyngbyales > Leptolyngbyaceae > Stenomitos. Next base: position 7,477 of record JAJPKC010000053.1, read on the forward strand.
TTAGCCCCACGCAGATTCGCCTCCGATAGATTCGCCTGATAAAGTTGGGCGTCGCCAAGCTCAGAATCCTGCAGTTTTGTACTGCAAAGATTTGCCTGACTAAGGTTTGCGTACGGCAGATGAATGCGGGAAAGATCGCTACTTAAAAAGTTAATCGACGGTAGGTTAGCTTCGAATAAATAGGCTTCACTCAGATCAACATCATTGAAATCTCGTCTTCCTTTAGCGTATTGAATCAGTAGTTCTTCGGCGGTCAGCTTCTGCATATCACTCTTGAACATCGTGCCCAAACGAATTACCCGTTTTGAGCCATCAAAACAGTTATGAGCCAGAACAATGAATATAGTTATATTTAGGAATGTAAATCAGTGTGAAGCGTATTGCGCCGACCTTAAACTTTTTTTCAAAATTAGAGCGCTAACATTTTGATTTCAAATTCATCCCATAACTCAGGTTTATCGGTAATCAATCATCGGTTTGGCTTACGAGAATTGAGTAAAAAAATGCGATTAAAACCCTACAGTCCTTACTTTTTGGTCTGTTGAATGGCTGTAGGAATAGCGTCTAATTGATTCACAAAATGCTTGAAATCCGGTTGCTTTTGCTGCTGGGGAACGCGATCGAATTTGCGAAAAGCCATGCTGTAAAGTCAGGCAGCACTTGCTATCCGGCGATCCAGGCCGTTAGCACGATTGAATACAGTCAGGAAATTCGATGGAGACTCCAGGGCTAGTGGCTGCTTTCACTGGACTGCAGCGATCGCGACGGCTTGAGCAAGAGCCAGCACACACCGAAGAAGGCTATGATCAACAACTGAATGCCGTCAACTCCCGATAAAGAGCCATCAGCGAGCAGCGCAATGCTGCGATCGACAATGCCAAACAGCCAGCAGCCAGCGCCTAAGAGCCAGATACGCTGCTTCAAGCTTCGTTGCGGGTTGCGTGTCGGTGTAGGCTGAGCGCGCATGAATCTATGTCCTTTGGAGTGTAAAATGTAAAAAACGATTGCAAGGGGATTGACAGAATTCATCCTTTGCTCACTCTCTCATGCTGTCTATGTTAGGAAAGATTGTTTCTGCTTGCCATAACTCTGAGGAGATATTGCGTTTGGCGCTGTTGCTGAGTGCTGAAAATCCCCAGTTGGCCGGCGATCGATGCCAGACGGGGACGCTCCCGTGCTGGTCTGCTGTGCCAAGAGTCCCCTTCGTAATGTGGCCTGGAACACCATGACAGACGAACAAGAACCCGGTGTGATTCAGCAAGTAGGAGCGTTACCTGTAGGGGTTGTCGCTGGCGCAACCTACCCGCTGCAGGCGTTACTGTTGATTGCGAAAACACCGCAATTGTGGCGCTGTGTTGTGATCCCGATTGGGGTGAATTGTGTGCTTGGGGCGATCCTGTATGCCGGGTTGCTCCTTCCCGGATGGCGGGGCATTGACCAGTGGACATCTGGACTGCCTGAGTGGCTGACGGTATGGGTTGCCAGTCTGCCACCCTGGGCATCGCGACTACTGACCTGGCTGCCAACGGGGGCGACGGTCTTTGATGATGTGCTGCGCTGGCTGGTGGCGATCGCCCTATTTGTGCTGACAGGGCTGCTGCTGGTGCAGTTTGGAGCCATTCTGGGCGCACCGTGGTATGGCAACCTGGCAGAGCAAACCGAACAGTTACGCATGGGGCGGGTGCCGGTTGGCTCACCCAGTCTTAGTCGTGCCGTGCAGGACATCTGGCGGGCGATCACGTTTCAGCTCAAAAAATTGCTGCTGACGATCGCGATCGGGCTACCGTTGCTGGTGCTCAATTTCTTGCCGCCTGTGGGCACCACGATCGCCAGCGCGGGTGGGGTTGTCCTGGCGTCCCTGCTGGTGGGGCTGGATTTTCTCGATGCACCTCTGGAGCGCCGTCGCCTTAGCTTTCGGCGTAAATTGGCGGTACTTGGGCGATCGCTCCCAGCCAGCGGTACGTTTAGCTGGAGTTGCCTGGTGCTTGTCAGCGTCCCGTTTGTCAGCCTCCTGGCGGTGCCGATCTGCGTTGCCGCCGGAACGTTGTTTTGCTGCGATCGGGTTTTGCCATATTTGCCTGCGAGTCAGGACGCTAACGACAACGCCTGAGGCCATCTGGTTCAAATCTTAGTGGGTCGTGAGCTTGCCAGGATCAAGATTGATGAACGGGAGTGCGCCATTGCCGCCCATCACCTGGGGAAATTTGCCGTCCCATTTTTCGATCGCCTGTTTTTGCAAGAGTTCGGGCGTCAGCGTTTCGCGCAGCAGGCGTTGGGCTTCGGCCTGTCCCTTCGCACGGTTCACATTCGCTTCGGCTTCTTGCTCGGCTTCCTGAGCGACGTAGACCGCTCGCTGTGCGCGTTGTTCAGCAATTTGCTTTTCTTCCACCGCCTTGGAAAACTCGGTCGAGAAGGTGAGATCAACCACGCTGGTATCCAGCACGATAATGCCGTATTTGATCAGGCGATCGCCCAGCGCTTTGTCAAAGTCCTGCTTTAGCTCATCGCGTTTGGTAATGGCTTCTTCTACAGTCCGTCGCGCGGCGGCCACCTTAAATGACTCCTGGGTTTGGGGCGCAATGATTTTTGCCACAATGTTTTGTAACGTGCCCTGGGTGCGTCGAATGTGTACAACCTGGGTGGGGTCAAGGCGAAAATTGATGGCAAAACTGGCGGATAAGTCCTGCAAGTCTTTGGTGGAACTCTGGGCGGGCACCTCAAACTTCTGAACCGTCACATCATAAATATCGACTTTCGAGATCAGCGGTGGCTTGATGTGGAATCCTTCCAGCAGTTCGCCATCGCGTGCTTTACCCAAAATGCTGATGACGCCCGCTTCGCCTGGATTGATGATCACAAAAGAATTTAGCCCTAGCAACGCTACGAGGCCAATGATGACCAGGAGCACTGTGGTTTGCCAGGTCTGCGCTTGCGAACTACTCACGTCTCGATCTCCTTTGCGTCTATCACTCTACGACCATAGGCGATCGACGTTGCATAATGCTGGCTACCACCCAAGATGATTGCTGTCGTTTTCGGGCTGTCAGCGCTGATCGCGATCGCCTTCACTCGATCTCTCTACTCTTGACTCCCCACGACTTGCTATTGTCTTAGAAGAGACACGCATTCGGGATGATTCGAGACGGCATGGGCATCGCGATCGACTTTGGCACTAGCAACACCGTAATCGCTCGTTGGAATCGGGCCACGCAGCAACCAGAAACACTGACCTTACCAGGTATTACCTATCGTTCCGGGCAAAATCCACCGCTGATTCCGAGTTTGGTCTATGTCGAAGATGCCACTCGAGATGCCGTCGTGGTGGGACAGACGGTGCGCGATCGTGCCCTCGACCTCGCGGCTGATCCCCGCTTCTTTCGGAACTTCAAACGCGGTATTGGTTCCAGCGTACAGGGGTTTCTACCGGAACTAGACGGACGCACAGTTCGCTTTGAGCAGGTCGGACAGTGGTTCCTGGTGCAGATCTTGCAGCAGTTAACGGCGATCGAGCCAGAGGCCGGCGAATCGCTGGTGTTCACTGTGCCGGTAGACAGTTTTGAATCCTACCGTTTGTGGCTGGGACGCGTGTGCGAATCACTGCAGGTCGAGCAGGTACGCATGCTGGATGAACCGACGGCGGCAGCACTGGGGTATGGACTGGCCGATCGCGAAACGCTGCTGGTGGTCGATTTTGGCGGGGGCACGCTCGATCTCTCCCTGGTGCGCTTGGATGGTAGTCCTGCCCAGACCAAACCGCTGGGCTTTATCTTGAAATGGGGCCAAAAATCCTTTGACGAACAGTCGGGCCAGAAGCCGAAGATTGCCAGAGTACTGGCCAAAGCGGGGCAGAATTTGGGTGGTTCGGATATCGATAACTGGTTGGCCGACCATTTCGCCACGACGCAGGCATTAAAACCGTCGCCCATGATCACTCGGTTAGCCGAACGCTTGAAGATTCAGCTTTCGCTGCAAACCCAGGCCGAGGAAATATTCTTTAACGACGAAACGTTTGAAAGTTACGAACTGCGACTGAACCGCGACCAGTTTGAAACCATTCTGAAGGAACACCAGTTTTTTGAACGACTGGACGATTGCATGACTCAGGTGTTGCAGCAGGCGCGGCGACAGGGGCTGGAGATCACCGATATTGATGCTGTACTGCTTGTGGGTGGGACGGCTCAGATTCCGGCGGTGCAGTCCTGGATACAGCAGTATTTTGATGCGGCTAAAGTGCGATGCGAGAAACCGTTTGAGGCGATCGCGCAGGGGGCGTTGCAGCTCAGTCAGGGGGTAGAGCTAAAGGACTTTCTCTATCACAGCTACGGCATTCGCTACTGGGATCGTCGCCATCGTGCTCATAGCTGGCATCCGCTGATTAAGGCGGGGCAATCTTATCCAATGAGCGATCCAGTGGAACTGCTGTTGGGCGCGTCGCTGGACAATCAGCCCAGCATTGAGCTGATTATTGGTGAGTTGGGCACCGAGTCTGATCAGACGGAGGTGTATTTTGACGGTGATCGCCTGATCACACGGCTCATTGGCAAGAATCAGATGTCGGTGCAGCCGCTGAACGATCGGGACGGTGCCCGCAATATTGCCCGCCTCGATCCACCGGGTAATCCAGGGAGCGATCGCATCAAAGTTCTGTTTCGCGTCGATGAGCAGCGGTTTCTGCGGATTACGGTTGAAGATCTGCTGGCGTTGCAGACCCTCATTGATGACCAACCCGTGGTGCAGTTGAGCTGAATGGGCCGTGACGCTGGCAGGCTGATGGGTGCAGCACAAGTCCGGGAAGAGGGATGGTGCCGTTGGTTCTACCAGCCGATGATGACTTTCCACAGCAGGGAGCCGATGAGCAGTACGGCCAGGTGTTGCGGCAACAGGTTCAGCAGGGGTTGACGGGCAATCTTCTGCGTCAGGACAACGCTCAGCCAGAACGAGAAGATCAGACAGACCGCTTGCAGAAAGGCGATCACGGCAGGATCGGCCACGGCGATCGGAAGATTGGCGGTACCCAGCCCAAACGTCGCAAACGTCACCGGAATGACTCGTCCCGCTTCCGTTAAGCCCAGACGCAGGTAGTGCGCCAGACTGGCACCCAGCACAAAGGGCAAATAACCGTAGGCAAGCTCTAGAAACGGGCGTGGCTTACTGCTGCGCTGTAGGATGCGAACACACCCGTGGGCCGTCAGGGCGATCGCGATCGGCACCAGCAGCGCCATGAGCGAAACGCCGGCATGGATGCCAAAGTGATCCAGGTGCAGATTCCAGCCAAACTGGTGCTCAATTTCGGGCAGGCGATGCAGGAAGACAGCTCCAAACAGCAGGAACAGCAAGCAGATTTCGTAATGCGTCGGGATGTGGGTTGTCCACAGCTCAATGCCGGGTGGGCGCAGGTTTAGCTCGACCGATCGATGCGGACATGCCTTGAGACAGGTCATACAGAGTACGCAGTCCCGGTTGTCTTCTAGCTGCGCCGGGTGGGAGTAGAGGGGGCAACCGTCGGTTTCCTGACCTTCGCCCTTTTGGGGGCCACCCTTGTAGCACTGGTAAGTGGTGCACGTGGCAGAGCAGATGCCCTGCTGTGCCCGTAGCTCGATCATCGATAGTTTGGCAAACAGGCCATTCATGCCGCCGATCGGACACAGATACCGACACCAAAAGCGGCGCTCAAACAGGAGAGAGAATGTCACTGCGCCAGCCGTGATCAGCAGCAGCAGGCAGCCAGACAGGTACGCTGTGTTCTCCAAATTCCACAGCTCTTCCCACAGCAGAATCAGGGTGAACATGCCAAACAGAAACCAGCCACCCCATTTTTCTGCCTGCTGCCGGGGCCAGGGCTGAAGCTGCCGTGGGTAGAGCCAGAGAGACACTTTCTGCGCCAGTTCACCGTAAATCATGAATGGACACACCGAACACCAGAGCCGTCCCACAAACGGAAACGCCAGCAAGATAACAGGCCACCACCACGCCCAAAACATATTGAGCGCCACATTCTCCTGACGGCTCTGTGGCCCCAGCATCAGCACAGCGACCACTACACCGAAAAACCCGAGGGTGAACCCATAGTTGATGCGATCGGGATACCAGGGGCTTCGCAAAAACTGGCGAAACTTGGGCGCGGAGTTGAGCAGGTTCACCCGAAAGCGTCTGGTTTTGGTACTGACTGACCAGAACACTTCTTCAGTCAGTTCGGCGGCTCCGTCCGACTGCAGCAAGGCGCGTTCGACTAAATTTTCCAGCTCGGTCAAATTACCGGGAAAGTCGTAACCCTGGAGACGGCGCAGCGCTTCGGGGGTAATGTTGGGCTTGGCCAGCCCGCGCGATCGACAAAATAAGCTCAGGTAATACTCTACCTGCGATCGAATATCGGCTTTACGAACGCGCAGGGGCGGCACGCGGATAATCTGCCCGACTAGTCCCTTTCGTTCCAATGCTGGCAGCGATCGTTCGGAGGTCAGCAGGAGGCGAGCGCGACACTGACGGGGAGCCGCCGGTGGTTCACCCTCCCGGACGATGGGTTCATATTCGCCTGTCGCCAGCAGTCGCACCAGCTTATTCTGCAAATCGGGCGTTAGCTCCTGGACATTATTGAGCAGCAGGGTGCCTTCCCCCACCCATTCGATCAGTCCGGGTTTACCCCGCGATCGCCCAAACAGCTCGGCTCCACTGGCCTGTAAGGTGTCGCAGTTCACCTTAACCATCGGCTCGTGACGGTATTGGGAGCCAAAGTGAATCAGCGCGGCTGTGTTATCCTTCCCCAGTCCCGGTTCGCCAAATACCAGCACCGATCGCCGATTGTCTGTCGCTCGTTTAATTTCCTGGCGTAACCGCACCGCGTAGCGACTCGACCCCACAATGCCCCGCCGCACCTTGGGCACCAGGTAGGGGCGGAGTGCCGCTTGCCGTTCGCGTTCATAGACCAGTTGCGCCGATACCTGATCCAGCTCAATGGCTAGCTGCCGCGAAAAAATTTGATTGATTTCGGGATACTGCTGCACGATCGCGAGAAAGTCCGCCTTTGCAATCATCCATAGTTCACAGTCGCTCAGCGTGATCACGGTCTGGTCAGCTGGCTGGTCTAGCAGCAGTTCTTTCAAGTGCAGAATCGTTCCGGGCAGCAGACTGGCGGCACTCACTGGCCCGGTACTGCTGGTGTGATAGCTTTCCAGTCGGCCCGATTTGAGAACATATAGCGCACTGGGAGGGGTGTCTTCCAGCACCAGGCGACGATTTTCCTGCACAGTTTCGGCCGTTATTGCCGTTGCAATTGCGTCTAACGCAGCCTCTGAAAGGGAATTGAGACTAGTATTGTTGCGTAACCACATTGCTCGCTGGGCCTGATCCATCCCGTTCCCCCTGGCAGCTAACTGGCACCTTACCGGCTTCGAGTGCGATCGTACCTGAATTTTTCAGCCACGCATGACCGCTCAATATTTCGATGCATCGCGCCCCAATCTGCGATCGGTGACAGATCAAATTTCGCTGACGGGGCCAGAATAGAGAGCGATAGATTAGAACTAGCCCGTTCAGACAACTCGCTGCGTCATGGTGATGAATTTCCGTCGGAAAACCCTTGGGTGGAGCTGTTTGCTACTAGCAACCATGACATTGGCTGGTTGCCACTATCTCAAGTCAGCAGTGCTGAAACGAATGGGATTGAAACAGCATACTCCTCCCATCACAATTACACTCAGCGGTTGGCAAAGTAGCCCCAATGAAAAGCAGCTTTTAGCTCAGGTTCTCCATGATTTTGAGGTTAAAAATCCCGGCATTAAAGTGAAATACGAGGTGATTACCAGCGAGTATATGGATGTGATTAAAACTCGCCTCATCGGTGATGTTGCGCCTGACGTATTTTATCTGGATGCTCTGGAAGCGCCTCTATTGATGAAATATAACGTACTGGAACCTCTGGGAGGCTATATTTCGCCGTCGTTTAATCTGGCTGATTTTGAGCCATCCATGCTCAATGCTTTTAGACATAACCATCAGCTTTATGGACTGCCGAAAGACTTTTCAACCCTGGCGTTAATCTACAATCAAAAAATGTTTGCGGCAGCTGGCATTTCCCAACCGCCAGCTACATGGGATGAACTATTAGCTGATTCTAGAAAGCTCACGATCGCTCAGAACCAAACCGGCAAGATTACTCAGTATGGCTTTGGTCTGGCACCCGAATTGGCCCGTCAAGTGTTTATGATCAATGCCTTTGGTGGTCGGCTCATGGGTCAAAATGGCTATGCTGACTTTGCCGCACCAGATAGTTTGCAGGGATTACAGTTAGTTATCGATCAATATCGCCGCGATCATACGGCAGCCCAGCCAACGGATGTTGGCGCAACCTCGGGGAGCGAAATGCTGGGTCAGGAAAAAGTCGCCATGACGCTTGAAGGCACATGGGCCATCCCTTACTTAAAAGAAACCTTTCCCACGCTCGATTTTGCCACGGCGGAGGTTCCTACCGTGAATGGGAAGCGAGGCACGATGGCGTTTACCGTGGCCTACGTGATGAATCGCAAGGCAAAACATAAAGCCGCTGCCTGGAAGTTGATCGCTTACCTCACTGGACGCGATGGCATGAGGGCCTGGGCAACGCAAGGATTAGCGCTACCTACACGGCGATCGGTATTGGCCAGCCTGGGCTACCGTGAAAATCCGCTTTACGCTCCGTTTGCCAAGGGGGCCAGCTACGCCACAATCTGGCAGGCAGGCGAAAACTTACCCATTGTTCGCATGAATTTCAACAATCAGTTTATTAGTGCGTTATTGGGTGAACAACCCTTACCGCAGGCCATGAAAAAAGCTCAAGAGACTGCAAACCATGAGATTAATTTAGCCAACTGACGGGTGATGAAGACGGCTAGATTGAGACAGAATGAGTTTGCGTTTTAAGCTTTTAGCTTTAAATTTTTAGGTTTTAGGTTTTAAATTCTAAATTTTAGGTTTTGAGGTTTGAGTTGAAGCAGTCAAGGTTAATGGATAAAACTATAGTGGTGAATTGAGCCATGACAGTATCAATAAAGGGCCGTTGGCGAAAACGCAGCTTTGAGGATAGCTGGTCGGGCTATCTATTTATGACTCCCACCATTTTGATTGCAAGTATCTTTTTGATACTGCCGATCATATTTGCGGTTGTACTGGCATTTCAAAAAGTGCAGCTCCTGGGTGAGGTGAGCTATCGATTCACTGGGTTGAAAAACTTTGTGCGGATGGCCCAGGACGATCGCGTGTGGATTGCGCTGAAAAATACGGCTCAATATGTCGCGGTCGTAGTCCCCATTCAAACCGTTCTGGCTCTCGCGCTGGCACTGATTTTGAATAGCCAGATTAAAGGGCGATCGTGGTTTAGAGTGGCTTTCTTTTTGCCTACTGTTACGTCATCGGCAGTGCTGACGCTCATCTTTATGTGGATTTATAACTCTAATGGGCTGCTTAATAATCTCTTGAGCCTTGTGCACTTACCAACCTATAATTGGCTGGGTGATCCAGCGGTTGCCCTCAAAGGCATTATGATCATGAACATTTGGTCAACCGCACCCTTATTCATGGTGATTTATCTGGCGGCGCTCCAGGATATTCCCGACTCACTCTACGAAGCTGCTACGTTAGATGGTGCCAGTCGATGGGAAAAATTACTCCACATTACAATCCCATTTCTCCAGCCTGTCACTTTCTTTGTCGTAGTGATGGGAATTATTGGGACATTTCAGTTATTTGATCAGTCCTACATCTTTTCGGCTGGTTCCGGTGGGCCGAATGACTCAACGCTGACAATTGTGCTGTTGATCTATCAGTATGCGTTCAAGAGTCTCGATATGGGCTATGCGTTGGCACTCACGTTGATGCTGGCTGCGATCTTAATGATTTCAACGATTATTCAACGCACCATCTTTAAAGAAGAACGATTGGATTAACCGCCATCCCATGAAAAGCACTCGCTCGTCAATTAGCTTTTTATATGTTGTTCTGATCGGGTACACACTGATTACGCTGCTGCCCTTCCTTTGGGCACTATCAGCTTCATTTAAACCGTTGGCTGAGATCGCGGCCGGGGGTGTAAATTTGATCCCGGAGCATTTTACGCTCAACAATTATCAGACCATTTTTGTGCAAGAGCCGCTGTTTGCGCGCTGGTTAATAAATAGCGCGATCGCGGCGATTTCAGTAACGATACTCAACCTGTTATTTAACTCAATGGCCGGCTACGCGCTGGCAAGGATTCGCTTTCCGGGGAACCAGTTCTGGTTCTTTTTAATTCTGGCCGTGCTCATGGTACCGGGACAAATTACCCTGTTGCCCAAGTTCTTAATTCTCAAATCATTCGGTTGGTTAAATACTTATCAGGGATTGATTGTGCCATCGGCAGTAAATGCCACATTTATTTTCATGATGCGGCAATTTTTTATTAATTTCCCTAAGGAACTAGAAGAAGCCGCCGCCCTGGACGGGTTAGGTCGTTTCGGCACCTTTTTCAAAATTGTCTTACCGCTGGCAAAACCCGCGCTGGCGGCTCAAACAATTTTTGTCTTTATGGGTTCCTGGAATGAATTTCTGATGCCGCTGGTCATCTTTTCTGACCCCGAAATGTTTACCTTGCCGCTGGGCTTGAATGCCTTTAAGGGGCAATACATTAGCTATTGGAATTACATCATGGCTGCCTCCATGATCTTTACGCTACCCGCTTTGGCAATCTACGCGTTTTTTAACCGCTACTTTATTCAAGGTGTTGCCTTTACCGGCGGCAAGGGGTGAGGGATGAGGGATGAGGGATGAGGGATGAAGGATGAAGGATGAAGGATGAAGGATGAAGGATGAAGGCTAAAGGATGAAGGATGAAGGATGAAGGCTAAAGGATGAAGGATGAAGGCTAAAGGATGAAGAAGGATAATTTTTTGGGTTTGAAGCAGTGTGTGAGTGAATCCGTGATCAGTTGCTGATAGTAGTGGGATGCGGAATGGCTAAAAACTGATGACTGACTCTACTATTTATGTGTTATCCTTCGTCGCTTTAGCCTTTTCCCGCTGACTCCCGATTTCCTCTAACTTTTGTCTATCCTATTGAATGGAGTTAGTTCGATCGACGCGACATGGCAGGACACAGCAAGTGGGCGAACATCAAACGGCAGAAAGCTAGAGTTGATGCGGTAAAGGGCAAAGTATTCACAAAAATTTCGCGAGAAATTATCGTGGCGGCGCGGAGCGGAGTGCCTGACCCAGAGGGGAACTTTCAACTACGGACGGCGATTGAAAAGGCCAAAGCGGCGGGGATTCCCAACGACAACATTGATCGCGCGATCGCCAAAGGGGCTGGCAAATTAGGGGCAGACAACGCGGCACTGGAAGCGATTCGCTATGAAGGCTACGGCCCCGGCGGGGTTGCCGTTCTCATCGAAGCGCTGACGGACAATCGCAACCGAACTGCGGCAGATTTGCGGGCGGCGTTTAGCAAAAACGGCGGCAATCTGGGTGAAACCGGCTGCGTGGGCTGGATGTTTGAGCAAAAAGGCGTGGTTGAGGTGTTGTTGACGCCTGTGGAAACGGGGCGCAAGCGGCGATCGGATGCGGTGACAATTCAGGAAGACGAACTGCTGGAAGCGTTTCTGGAAGGTGGCGCTGATACCTACGAACTCATCGAAACAGAGGATGGAACGGCAGCGGAAGCGTTGACGGACGCTACCAATCTGGAAACACTCAGCCAAACGCTCAAAGACAAGCACTATAGCGTGAACCGGGTGGAACTGCGGTGGATTCCAAACAACACGCTGGCGGTTGACGACCCTGACCAGGCCCGATCGCTGCTCAAATTGATGGATGCGCTAGAAGACCTGGATGATGTGCAGAGCGTGACCGCCAATTTTGAGATGACCGACGAACTCATGTCAATGAGTGTGGCCTGATGTTGTGTGTCCTGATCGGCGCGATTAGTGGGTGAGAAATGCGCGTGCTTGCCCCATGCAAGCTAGGATAGCGTTAGGTAAAAGGGGATCTAGTGATGGTAGAGCGTCCAATTAAAAAGTCTGAACGTCAGGCTAAACCAGAGGGTGATAGCACTGAGAATGTGGCAAAACCGTCACCGGAACGGCACGTCGATCGCCCCGTTCGCAGTGCTGATCGGCCCGCTCGCAGTGCCGAAAAAGATAAAGATCGCGATCGCGGTAAAGGTCGCGGTAAGGGCAAAGGTCGTGGCCGCGATGAAGAGCCAAGACAGGTTGTGAACCCGGCTCTGTTGCGAGGCCCAAAGCCAACAAAACCCAAACCGCCGGAACCGGAGGTCGAGGAAGTGTCGCCAGAAATCGCTGAAGCGGTGGTTGAAGCCCCGGCTGTGGAAGCCGATGCCGCAGAAGCTCCGGCTGTAGACGCCGCCCCTGCCGAAGTGGCTGAAGCTCCTGCCGAAGTGGCTGCCGAAGTAGCCGAAGCACCCGCCGAAGTAGCCGAAGCACCCGCCGAAATTGCTGAAGTTCCTGCCGAAGTGGCTGAAGCGCCAGTCAGTGAAGCGATCGCAGAAGCACCCGCTGTAGAGGACGCCCCGGCGGTAATAGCTGAAGTTGGGGCTGCAGCACCAGCGGTAGAGGAGCCATCTGCCGTTACGGATGCTCCGGCTGAAGTTGCCGACGTGGTGGCGGCGGCCCCTGCTGTAGATACGGATCTGGTCGAAGTCAGTCCGGCGGACTCGACGCCTGCTCTCGCAGCGGACACCGAACTCAAGGCAGCGGCCGCTAGCGAGAGCGCTTAACAACTGTCTCGAGTGACATTGGTGCCACCAGCAACTTACTGGATCTTTTTGCGTCAGGGTGTAGATTGTGGTTCTACCGTATACGAAACTCAATCTACTGTTGCATGCGTCAAAGAAGCCTTTTAGTTAGCCTGGTGGCGATCGCGTTCACGGTTACCCTGCTGGTTCCTTGGGGGCTGGGCACGCCTCTGCAAGCGCAGACGGTGGGCGAGTGCCAGTCATCAGCGACCGCGATGAGCGAGAAAGCGGCCCTGCTCCAAGCCGCTCTAACAGGTAATCCAGAGTCACAGCGCGCCTATCAATCAGCCCTGGTGCAGCAAGCGCAGCAGTTGGCTAACTGTCGGAGGCAGAGCCAGTTTCACACCCAGGGCATTTGGCTGCGCCTTTATCCCTGCGATAGTCAACCCGGCAGGCTGGATACGGTGCTCGATCGCATTGTCGATCGTGGCTACAACGAGATCTATGTCGATACTTTCTCCGATGGGCAGGTGCTGTTGCCCGCTGGCGATAATCCAACGCCGTGGTCTTCCGTCTTGCAGGCACCGGGCCACGAGCAGACTGATCTGCTGGCGCAGGTCATCCAGAAAGGGCACGATCGCGGACTTAAGGTCTACGCCTGGATGTTTTCTCTCAACTTTGGCTATACCTATGCGATCCGCCCGGATCGCCAGTCGGTACTGGCGCGCAATGGGCAGGGCGATACCAGCCTGACGGTTGGGCTGAAAGCCAGCCAGGACACCAATACTGATCTGACTACTCAGGATGAAATCTTTGCTGACCCGTACAGCACGCAGGCACGCAGTGACTACCTCCAACTCCTGGGGGCCGTGCTGCGGCGACGGCCAGATGGCGTACTGTTTGACTACATTCGCTATCCCAAAGGGGTAGGTGGGGCGTCGATCGTCAGCAAAGTCAAGGACTTGTGGATTTATGGTGAGGCGTCACAGCAGGCTCTCTTGCAGCGATCGCAGAATCAGGCAGGACGAGAGCTGATTCGGCGGTATGTGGCGCAGGGCACCGTCACCGACAGCGACCTGAAAGCCATTGCCAAACTGTATCCCAATGAAAAAGAACCCCTGTGGCAGGGGCGATCGCCCGGTTCGGCCAAAGGTCTGACGGCAATTCAGACAGACCTCTGGAACCTGGCGGTAGCTCATGCCATGCAGGGACCGATCGACTTTCTGACGGCAGTAACGGCCCCCGTACAGCAGCAGGGGATAGCCGCGGGAGCCGCTTTTTTCCCGGAGGGCAACCAGGCGGTGGGCAGAGGGTTTGATTCGCGGCTCCAGGCATGGGATCGCTTTCCCCCGTCAATTGAATGGCACCCGATGGCCTATGGCATCTGTGGCGATACCAGCTGCATCAACGCTCAGGTGCAGAAGGTCTTGAACCTGGCACCCGCCGGTACACTCGTCGCGCCAGTACTCACCGGACAGTGGCAGCAGGCAACCGAACGACCGTCTCTGGAAGCGCAGATGGAAGCCCTGCGATCGCTCTCACCGCCGATTCAATCCGTCAGCCATTTCTCGTTTGGCTGGCAGGAACGACAGATTGAGCGCGATCGACAGTTTTGTCGGCTTTAGGTAGACTTCACGATGCGCCTAACCAACGTGCCGCATCTTTCGCGTGGTAGGTCAGGATCAGATCCGCGCCAGCCCGTTTGAAGCCGGTCAGAGTTTCCATGACCACGCGCTGCTCATCAATCCAGTCGTTGAGGGCCGCTGCTTTGATCATGGAGTACTCGCCGGAGACGTTGTAGGCCGCAACGGGTAGGTTCGTGGCTTCCTTCACCCGCCAGATGATGTCCATATACGCCAGGGCTGGCTTCACCATCAGCATGTCCGCGCCTTCGGCAATGTCGAGTTCAATCTCTTTGATGGCTTCGCGGGCGTTGCCGGGATCCATCTGGTAGGTACGGCGATCGCCAAACTGAGGCGCAGAATCTGCCGCATCGCGGAAGGGGCCATAGTACGCCGATGCGTACTTCGCCGCATAAGACAGAATTGGGGTATCTTCAAAGCCTGCGGCATCCAGCCCTTCACGAATGGCCTGCACAAAGCCATCCATCATGCCAGAGGGCGCGATAATGTCAGCGCCCGCCTGTGCCTGCGAAACGGCGGTTTTCTTTAACAGCTCCAGGGTTGGATCGTTCAGCACCCGTCCGGTCAGGTCACCCACTTCCAGATAGCCACAGTGACCGTGGGCCGTGTACTCACACAGACACGTATCGGCAATCACAATCAGGTCAGGTACGGCTTTCTTAACCGCTGTCGCCGCCTGTTGCACAATGCCGTGGTCGTGCCATGCGCCCGTCGCATCAGTGTCTTTGTCTTCGGGGATGCCAAATAAAATAATGGCGGGAATGCCCAGATCATAGACTTCCTTCGCCTCTTCCACAATTTTGTCGATCGACAGTTGAAAGACTCCCGGCATCGATCGCACTTCTTTCGCAAAGCCTGTACCTGCCACGGCAAACAGTGGGTAGATCAGGTCACTGGTAGTCACAACGGTTTCGCGTACCATCCGACGAAGCTGGGGATGGCTGCGAAGACGACGGGGACGCTGGTTTGGAAACATAGGTTTAGTTAAGCGATGAGAGGAGAAGGTGGTAAAAGGTTGGCAAACGACGATCGCGCCGACTCAGGGTTAACCCATATCGTTACAAACATCGGCGGATGATGGAGCGATCGTCCACTGAGAGACAGTCTTCAAAGTGCCTGGTCGAGTCATGCTGAGTAGAGCAAAGCGTTTAGGGTTTCAGCGCTTGATCGAGAGACTTCACGATGCTCAGGCGGCATCGCCCTCGGCAAGCGGCAGCGTGACATTTTGGACTTCTCAGACAGCCTCGAATGAGTCTGCACATTTTAAAAGTCTAAAACGTTCTGTTCGCCCCTACTCACCCGTTTCGTTACGTTGTGTTGCAATTGTCAAAAAGAGGTGAGCGATCGTCTTAAGTTCTAACGCATGAATCCTGAACAATCTGTCCTCACTGCTAACGCTGCCTTCTACCGCGCCTTTGAGAAGAAAGACCTTGAGGCCATGACCGTCGTGTGGTCGCAGGGCACCAATAGTCTCTGCATTCATCCGGGACGGGATGTCCTTCGTGGTTGGGAGGACATTCGATCGTCCTGGGACAAAATTTTTCGCAACA